>JBKDTB010000135.1:0-15649 GCA_046340515.1 Cyanobacteriota bacterium
GCGGCGGCCAGCAGGTCCGCGAGGGTGACCACGATCCGATAGCTCAAGGCCACCGCCAGCACGGCGGGCTCCGGCAGGGCGCCACTCAGGCGCAACAGCAGCGCCGCCTCGAACACCCCCAGTCCTCCCGGGGCGCCAGGCACGACAAGCCCGAGGGTCCAGGAGAGGGAGAAGGCGCTCAACCAGATCAGCCACGGCAGGGTCTGTTGCAGGTCAAAGGCCCAAACGCAGCAGGCCAGGCCGGCAAAGCGCAGCAGCACGAAGGCCACCTGGGCCAACAGGGGCCGCCAGGGCCAACCCTTCCCCGGGCTGGTGACGAGGGGACTGTTGGCTTCCCCTTGGGCGTCATCGGGAGCCGCGCCGTCCGGGGCTGACGCCACCAGGGCGGAGGCGGGGTGGAGGCCAAGCTGGGCGGCCTTGCCCCGCTCCAGGCGCCGCAGCAGCGGATGGAGCCAACGGGGCGCCAGCAGGGCCAGGGGCAGGAGGGTGAGGAGGCCAAGGCCGTTCTGCCAGCCGCCCAGGCTCACCAGGGCCAGGGCCGCCGTGGCCGCCAGCACGGGCTCGATCACCACCGCCAGCAGGGCCGTGCCCGTGGCGACGGGAACCCCCAGGGCGTCATTGGGCCGACGCAGGGCCTGCACCCGGCTGGCCAGGTGCCAGATCCCCCCCGGCAGAAACTTCCGCAGGTTGGTGAGGATGTAAAGCGCCACCACCGGGGTGGAGCGGGGCTTCAGGCCCAGCCAGCGCAGGATCACCACCCAGGCCAGGCCACTCACCACCAGGCTCAGAAGACAGCAGCCCACCCCCAGAGCCAGCCACCACCACCCCTGGGCATCCAGGTTGTATTGCCGCATCTGACGGCCATGGCTGAAGAGGGCGGCCAGAAGAAACCCCAGGCTGAGGCAGGTGATCCAGGGCCGCACCCCCCCGGGCAGAGGCTTGGGGCGCCACCGGAACAACCGCCGAGCCAAAACCAGGGCTTGCGCCGCTGACCCGGCCGCCGAGGAACGCACGGCCTCCAGGGCAGGCCGGACCGCCGGGACAGGCGGGCCGGCCGGGATCCCAGCAGCGAGAGGTTCGGACGCGGGCACCGGCTCGCGACCGGCGCTGGCGGGTTCAGGCGTGGAATCCACGGGGCGAATCGCCTCCGCCGGAGGGGGGCCCTCCACCGCGGGTTCGGCGGCGGCCGAAAGGGAGGCCGTGTCGGGGGTAGCGGCTGGCGAGACTCCCGACGCTTGCGGCCGCGAGGGGCGCCGCAGGAGCCGGCGCAACCGGGCGCCAGCGGCCCGAACCCTCCTGGGCACCCTCATCGTTCGTCCTCGACCGTCCCCTCCACGGGAGCGGGGGGGGAAGTCAGGGCCTCGCGCAGCAGCTGACGCATCTCCTCCAAAGACAGGGTGTGCTGGCGCGCCAGGGCCGCCAGGTCGTCATGCTCCAGCTTGAACCGCCGACGGCCATCCGGCAGGTCGGCCCGCTTCAGTCGGACCGTTCCCCAGGGGGTGTCACGGGTTTCAGGGGCCCGCGGGAGACGCCAGCGGCGCTGCGGCTCCTCCCGAAGCCCCAGGGTGGTGCTGTGGCGCCACCAGATCGCCCGCAGGTGCTCCGCCCGCTCCGGCGGAACCAAGGCCGTGATCAAGGTGCCCACCCGCCCCTTCTTCATCAACACCGCCTGGCTGAACACCTCCACCGCCCCACCCTGTCGCAGCGCCTCGGCCAGGAAGGCGAGGTCTTCGGCGGTGGCGTCATCGATCTGGGCCTGCTGCACAAACAGGGTTTCGCACAGGGGCTGGCCAGGGAGACCGGGGGGATCGGCCAGGATCAGCCGCAGCAGGTTGGGCCGATCCAGGGCGCGGCTGCCCAGACCCACCCCCACCGCCCGGGGCACCAGGGCCGGCGGCGGGCCGAAGGCCTCCGCCCAGCAGGCCATCAGGGCCAGCCCCGTGGGGGTGGTGAGTTCGCCGGGGGGAAAGTCGGCGCTGCTGGCCAGGGGCAGGGCCCGTTGCCGTGCCAGTTCCAGCACCGCGGGCGCGGGCAGGGGCAAGGGGCCATGGGCCGTGCGCACGCTGCCATGGCCGGCGGGGGGAATGGCGCAGAGCAGGCGGTCCAGCCGCAGATGCCGAAGGCCGGCGCAAACACCCACCACATCCACCAAGGCATCCATGGCCCCCACTTCGTGAAACTCCACCGCGTCCACGGGATGGCCATGCACGGCCGCTTCCGCCGCCGCCAGCCCTTCGAACACCGCCAACACCCGCTGCCGCAGGTCATCAGGCCAAGGCGCCCGCTGGATCCGCAACCGCAGGGGCCCCCAGGGCCGATGGTGGGGCTCGTGCTCCAGGGGAAGGACGGTGAGGTGAACGCCCCGCAGGCCGCCGCTGTGGCGCTCCTCCCGCACGAGCCGGTAACGGCCCTCCAGGCCCAGGGCCGCCAGGGGCTCATGGATGACAGGCTCCGGCACCCCCACATCCAGCAGGGCCGCCAAGAGCATGTTGCCCGCCAAACCGGTCGGGCAGTCGACCACGGCCAACGTCATGGGCGGCCGAAGCGTGGAGCGCCCCGCGCCAGCTCCTCGGCCCGTCTCTCCAGCTCCTCCCGCTGGTCCATCAGCCGGCGCCTCACCTCCCGGCGAGCCTGGCGCTGTTCGCGCTGGGCGGTGGCCACATCCTGACCGGAAAGCCCCCAAAGGCGGCCGAGCTGAGCTCGGTCATCGGCCCCGCCGATGCTGCCGCCATACACCAACTCTTCCGCCACCATGCCGGCGAGCAGCACCCGGGTCCAGCGCCGCAACTCGGCCAGGGGCATGCGGGCGGCGGCGGGCAGGGCGAATTCCGTGCTGCCACCGCTGCTGAGGCCGGCCTGGAGCGACGCCCAAGTGCCCACGAGCGTGCGCCGCACCGGCACGGCCTCCGCCTCGGCCAGCAGGCCATGGGCAGCCTCATGCATGGCGATGCGCCGCAGGCGACCCATCCCGCCGGGCAGGGTTTCCGCCAGCAGGTGGCCACCCCGGCCACCGAAGAGGGCCGCGTCGGCCGTGAGGGCAGCCAGGGGCACACCCGCCGCCAGGGCGATCAGCCAGGGAGGGATCCCGATCAGCGGACCCACCACGGCCGCCAGGCTGATCACCAGCACCGCCACGCCGGCGGTGAGGGCACCGGTTTCGCCGGGCATGGCCATGGGGCTCAGGGGCGGGGGCGGATCACCGCCCGGCTGTGGCCGCGGGGAGCTCCCCCCGGGGCGACGGCGCGGGTTTCAGAAGCCCCGGAGCGACCCTCCGAGCGGGTTCCGCCGCGCTCGCCGCCGCGCCGGCGGGCCTTGCCTCCCCGATTGCCCCGCTGGGGCAGTTCGGCGATGACCTCGAACCGTTCCACCGCCAGCAGCTGTCCTTGACGCCGGCCATCGATGGAGACGAAGTGGCGCAGATGCTCCAGGGGGATGGAACCACTCAGGTGGAGCTTGAAGGGATTGGGCCGGGTGCCATCGGCCCGCGCCTGCTGCCGCACCTTCAACACCACATCGCCCGATTCCGGACGGGTGTAGATCAGTTCACCGCGCAAAGAAAAGTAGTCGTCGCCTTCCGGCAGGGTGTCGACGGGGGCGGCGGCGCCCTCGGCCTCTCCCTTGGAGAGGCTGCTCGGCTCCCAGACACCCATCAGCTGCAGGTGGAGGGAATGGTCGTCGCGGCTGCGGGGATAGACGACCCACAGATGGGGCTGCTGGATGTCCAGATGGCGCTTCATCAAGTTGAGCAGGCGCCCCAACACCACGACTTCCAGATCACAGCCGTCGGCGGTGAGCAGCCGGCCGCGGGTGGGCTGGTCGCTGTCCTGGGGGACGAAGACTCCGCGCACCAGCCCGATGGCCCGGTATTGCTCGGGTTCGCTGACCGGTGAAATCGGGTGCTGACGCATGGGGTTGGGGAAACGGCCCGAAGGGGACGAAACGCTGTACGCGTGAGTATGGGGGAAAACGGTAGGCTTCACAGAGGCGCTCCGCCACCTTTTTTTGTGCTCGGATGCCCACCCTCTCCTTCCGCCCGGCCCTCCTGCGCCTGCTGCTGCCCGCCGTGGCGGTGGTGGCTCTGTCGGTGGGCACGGGCTGGTGGCTGGGCCAGCGCCAGGGTCGCCCGCCGTCGCCGCTGGATCCCCGCCAGACGGCGCTGACGCGGGAGGCGGCGGAACTGGGGGAGCGGGTGCGCACGTTGGCCGACACGGCCGAGGATCGCCAGCGCTTGTTGGAGCTTCTGGTGGGATTGGAGCGCAAACCGGAGGCGATCAGGCTGCTGGAGGGCTGGGCCGATCGGGACCCCCAGCGCTGGAGCCTGCGCTTGATGCTCGCTGAACTGCGTCGCGACCAGGGCGATCGGCGGGGAGCGGAACGGGAACTGCGCCAAATCCTGCATCAACGGCCCTCCCAGATCGAGGCGCTGCAGCTGATGAGCCTGGTGTTGCTGGAAGCGGGGCGGGGCGGGGAGGCGGAGGCGCTGGTGAGGGCGGCCACGGTGGCCAGTGACAAGGATCCCGCCAGGAGCGGGGCCCTGGAGCAGGGTCTGCTGCTGGCGGAACTCCAGCGGCGTCGCGGTCAGACCGGCGCTGCCGAGGCCACCTACGGCCGTTTGGTCACCGCTTTCCCGCGCGATCCGCGCCCCCCCCTGGCCTTGGCCCTGCTGCGGGACCAACGGGGCCAAACGGCGGGGGCCCTGGAAGCCCTGGATCAGGCCCGTGAGCGCGGCAACCCGGACGCTCCCGATCGGGCCAGCCTGGACCGGCTGGCCGCGAACTGGCGCCTCAAGGCGTTGCGGCAGTCGGCCCCGAAGGCCGGGAAGCGGCCGACTGCGGACGGCTCTGGGTCTCCAACTCCTTGAGGGCCTGATCCACGGCATCGCCGGGAGAGGTGGCATCATCCAAGGCGGAGCCCTTGCGGATCTTGTTGATCAGATCCAAGGGATTGGCGGGGTTGATGCCGGCGGAGGAACCGCCGGGCCGGCTGCCGCTGCCGGGGTCGAAGTTGTAGATCTGCTGCTCCATCGGCGTGCTGCCCATGGTCTGGCCGTAGCCGCTCTGCTGGGCCAGGGCGGAGGGCAGGCCTCCCGCCAGGCCGCAGGCCACGGTGAGGGGGAGGGCGGCCCAGTGGCGAAGGATCGGGAAGGGAAACATGGAAACGGCCGAGGGGGTGGGAAGGGAGGAACACCGGGTCGCCAGCGGGGCGACAGGGAGAAGTCGGTTGTCCTGGCGGGAGAGGTCAAGCCATGCTAAGGGACCTCACTGGCGTCCGGTCCGCCCTGGCCGCCCGCGTCCCCCTGATTGCCCGAGCAGCCCATGCGGATCGCCACCTGGAACGTCAACTCCGTGCGCGTGCGCCTGGAGCCGCTGTGCGCCTGGCTGGAAGCGGAGCGGCCGGAGGTGGTGTGTCTGCAGGAAACGAAGGTGGCCGATGCGCTCTTTCCCCATGCCCCCCTGGCCGAGCTGGGCTACACGGCGGCGATCAGCGGTCAGAAGGCCTACAACGGCGTGGCGATCCTGAGCACCCTGCCCCTGGAGGATGTGCGGGTGGGGCTCGAGGCCCTGTTGCCCGGCGATGGCGACGCCCGCGGTCTGGATGAACAGAAGCGGGTGATCAGCGCCCTGGTGGAGGGCGTGCGCGTGTTGAACCTGTATGTGCCCAACGGATCCGCCGTGGGCTCGGAGAAATACGCGGCCAAGCTGCGCTGGCTCGACTGCCTGCGGCGTTACCTGGCCGTGCAGGCGCAGAGCGGTGATCCCCTTTGCGTGGTTGGGGATTTCAACATCGCGCTGGAGGCCCGCGACATTCATGATCCCGAGCGGCTGACGGGCCGGATCATGGCCAGCGACGCCGAGCGTGAGGCTTTGCGGGCGGTGTTGGGAGACCGGCTGAGCGATGCCTTCCGCCTGTTCGAGCCCGCCAGCGGCCACTGGAGCTGGTGGGACTACCGCACCGGCGGTTGGGAAACGGGCCGCGGCTGGCGCATCGACCACATCTATCTGGATCCTGAGTTGCGCGACTGCGCCACGGGCTGCGTGATCCACCAGAGCCTGCGGGGGCTGCCCCAGCCAAGCGACCACGCGCCGGTGGTGGCGCGTTTGGCTTGGCCGCCCGACGACGGAGGGGATGGGGAGGAGGCAGGGGAGGACGACGAGGGCCCGTGGCGATGACCCGACCCTGGCCCGGCGAGACAAGCACGGGCCCCGGGCGGGTTGCGGATCAGGCGTTGCGCACAGCTTTCACCCGAGCGCGCAACTTGCGACTGAACCCGAAGGCGGCGCCGGCGCCCAGGACCGGCAGGGGGCCAGGGGTGCGAAATGTGTTGGACATGTTGTCGAGGGCGGTGCTCCCCGAGGCTGAATAGGTGTCTCTGACCCAAATGGTCGTCAGGGTTTGGTTGGACAAGGGAATGGCCACTTGGCTGCCGTTGGTCGACGTGCCGGAGCCAATCAGGGCAGAGGGTGAGAACGAACTGTCGCCGAAGATTTCCTTGAAGACAGAGGTTGTTCCGCCAATGCCGTCGGTATCCGAGTCGACACGCGCATCCAAAAATGCTCCCACACTGCTGGCAAGTTGATACCTGAAAATACCGTTGCTGGCGGATGTCAAATTGGGCTGAAAATCCACATCAACATTCGCCTGCAGCGGAAATGGATTCGACAATTCGCAAGCTCCTGGAACCGAACCCGGAGGCAGGACTGAAGGGTTGGAATTCGGAGGATCGGGAATCATGGTGATGGTGAAGCCTCCCACGGCAGGCAATGCCGGGCACCCATTGGGATCCATGTTCACTGGAACCGCCCGGGCTCCTCCTGCCAACAGGCCCGCCCCGACGATGGCGGAGAGGGTGGTGGTGGCGACGACCCTGGAACGACGTCGCCGAATCTGGCGGGAGAGCCTCGCCGCAAAGAATGGAGACAAGATGAAAAACGAAGAAAACATGGGGAGGTTGAAGCAAAAGCCTTCCACTTGAACCGTATACACACTCGCAAAAAGTGCCCACGGCATTGCGGAGTGTTTCAACAGCCCTGGATCTGCAGAACAACCCAGCCAGAGGAGCGCAGATTTAGCGATGCAAAGGCGCAATCCTGCTGGGAATTGGCAGCCTCTGTTGACCATCAGCCTGGCAATCACTACAACGCCGCGCTTCACCAACGGCCCCAGCGGCCAGTCGCCGGGGTCGGCGATCGGCAGCGCTCCCCCTAAGGTCGGCCTATTTGCGCCAGACGTGCCGGACCAGCCCCCCGCGGATCTGCCGGAGTTCATCTTCGGAAGCCTCTCCACCGAGGAAGGCCGGCTGCGCCAGGTCCAACTGGAGCGGGCTGGACTCCTGCACCCCGTGCGGCGGATGGTGCTGGCGCCCGAGGCCGGGGAGGAGATCCGGATCCGGGTGCGCGTCGGCGCCGAGCTGGCGGTGGCCGCCATGGAGTTGCGCTACCGCACCACCGCGAACCCCGTCGATGACAGGTTGGCCCCGTTGGTGGAGGGAGTGGTGCCGATGGTCCGCACCGATCTGGACTGGGACACCTTGACCTGGGGGGTTCTGGAGGAATGGAGCGCCTCCATTCCCGGCCAGCCGGCGGGCACCACCGTTTTTTACAGCATCCAGGCCACCAGCCTCACAGGCGCGCCCCTGGGGTGCCCCCACCTGGATCCGACCCTGCTGCCGGACCTGGAGGGGCTGAAGCCGCTCCAGCCCCTCACCTATGCCGTGGTGGTGGGGCGCCAACCCATTCCCGACTGGATCCGGGAGGCGGTGATCTATCAAGTGTTCGTGGATCGCTTCGCGCCGGATCCCGACTCCTCCTTTCGAACGCCCGACGACCTGGACGGCTGTTTCGGCGGCACGCTGCGGGGTCTGCTCCACCGGCTCGACCATCTGCAGGCCCTGGGGGTGACTTGCCTGTGGCTGACGCCCATCTTCCCCAGCCCCTCCCACCACGGCTACGACCCGATCGATCCCGGCGCGGTGGAGCCCCGCCTGGGCACCCTGGAGGATTGGGACGCCCTGGTGGTCGCCGCCCGGGCCCGGGGGATGCGCCTGCTGCTGGATTATGTGGTGAATCACGTCTCCAGCACCCATCCCCGTTTCCTGGCGGCGCAAGCCGATCGCGCCGACCCATCGGCGGCCTGGTTTCGCTTTCGCGAGCATCCCGAGGTTTACGACTGCTTTTTTGACGTTCCCAGCCAGCCCGAACTGCAGACCGAGCATCCGGAGGTGCGGGCCTACTTCCTGGCCCACGCCCGCTTTTGGCTGGAGCGCGGTTGCGATGGCTTTCGCCTCGACTATGCCGCCAATGTGAGCCATGCCTTCTGGTCACTGTTTCGAGAGGGCACCCGGCGGTGCCGGGCGGAAGCGGTGACCCTCGGGGAGATCACCCAACCCCCCGATGTGATGAGGTCATACATCGGCCGCATGGATGGCTGCCTGGATTTCCGCCTGCTGGAGCTGCTGCGCGCCTTCTTTGCCCGGCGCCGGCTCACGGCCAGCGCCTTCGCCCACGCCGTGGAGCAACATCTCGCCTGGTTCGGCGATGCGCTGGTCTTGCCGAGCTTTCTCGACAACCACGACATGAACCGCTTCCTCTGGCTCGTGGATGGCGACCAACGGCGGCTGCGGCTGGCGGCCTTCTGCCAGTTCACCCTGCCCCAGCCACCGATTCTCTACTACGGAACCGAGGTCGGTCTGTCGCAGCGGGCCGGGGTGGGACGGCTGGAGGAAGCGCGGTTGCCCATGCTCTGGGAGGGGGAGCAGGACCGGGAGCTGCTGGCTTTCTTCCAGACCCTGATCGCCTTTCGGAAGGCCCATCCCTGCCTGCGGCTGGAACCGCGCCGGATCTGGCTGCTCAACGACGGGGCGGGATGGCTCGGCGTGCGCTGCGGGGCGGTGGCCTTGCTCTTCAACAACGGGGAGAGCGCGGCGGCGGTGACGCTGCCACCGGAGTGGGGCCCGGCGGAGCCGGCCCTGCTCACGGCCCCTCTGGAGGGATTCGAACCGGAGCGGGGCCGGCTGCGGCTGGCGCCCTGGGGCGGGGCAGCCCTGCGGCTCAGGCCAGGATGACCATCCCCGCAGGCGGCAGATCCACCCGGATCGTCGCCCGGCCATCGGGGTGATGGTGGATCGGCACCCACGGCGAACCGTCGTCGTTTGTCGGCGCCGGGTCGGCCGCCCGGGCCTGGCTGGCCACCTGCCGCAGGCGCTCATCGCTCCACTCGGCGCGGTAGAGCACCCGCAACCGATCCTGCCGATGCAGCGTGCCATCCACCGTCACCTCCGCGCCCCGCTCCTCCAGGCCGTGGGTGTTCATCGCCACCACCACCTCGTGGTAGGGCAACACCCGCGACCAGGCAAACACTTCTCCCGCGCCGGGCAGGTCGAAGGGGCCGCCGCAGATGGAGACGTCGCGGGGGTAGCAGAGGCCCTGGCGCATGGTGCGGCCCACCCCATCCTCCCGGCGGCGGAGGTGGGCGATGGCGGCGATGCGCAGGTAGGTGGGGTGGTTGGGATTGAAAAAGTGGCAGCCGCTGGTGGCAAAGGCGCCAAAGGGGCCGCCAAACATGTCTTCGCGCACGTAGCGATCTTCGCCGAAGCGTTGCGGGTCGAGGCTGTAGTCGTGGTAGCCCTCGTTGCCGTCGAAGGCTTGCTCCGTTCCGTAGTAGAGGCAGGGGATGCCGGGGGTGAGGAGCTGTATCGCCACGGCGTTGGCCACCTGCCAATCGCGATGGGGAGTGGTGTTGTTGGCGGCGAAGCGCTCCTTGTGCGACTTGCACGACATGTCGTGATCATCGAGAACGGACACATGCACCCGGCCAGTTTGCACAAAGCGGTTGAGTTCGGAATCGAGTCGGAAGCGCTTGAAGTAGTCGCGCGGATCGAGGGTGCCCTTGGCGGCCCCGGCGAGCAGCACCGGTGAGGCATTGATGTCGAGCACGGCGGTGAGGGCGCGGTCGAGGATGCTGCCGAAGAGGGAGAGGTAGTTGAGAGCGATGATGTTGTCCGTGATTTCACCCACGAGGAGAAAGTTTTCCTTGCCGATCGAGGTGGCGTAGGCGCTGATCGTTTGGCTGAACTCACGACAGACATCTTTGGGGATGTGCTTGGCGGCATCGATGCGGAAGCCATCGCAGTCGCTGAGGGCAATCCAATACTGAAAACAGCGAATCACATCCTGGAGAACATGGCTGTCGTCGCCATTGAGTTTCTTGAGGTCAAAGAAATCGCCGCGCCGGAATTCGGCATTGGGATCCATGGGATCGGGATTGGACCAGTTCTGGATGGCACCGTGGCGGTTGTAAGCCTCCTGCCGTTGCAGTTCCCGGGGCCAGCAGCCATCCTCCAACCCGTTGATGGTGGGCACGCAGGCCCCCTCGGCGGAGCGCCAGCCCCCCAGGCTGTAGGGAGGGTCGTAGCGATAGGGAAGGGAGTCCTCGACGCGGCCGGTGACCTCCGGGCCATAGAACCAGTTGTTGCCCGTGTGGTCGATCACCACATCGAGCACCACCACCATGCCGCGATCATGGGCGGCATCCACGAGATCGCGCAGGTCCTGCCGTGTGCCGAAGCGGGGATCGATGTCAAGAAAGTTCTGGATGGCATAGCCGTGGTAGGTGGAGAGATCGGCCCGTTGCTTGAAGGCGGGATTGATCCAGAGGCCAGTGACGCCCAGCCCTTCGAGGTAGTCGAGCTTGCTGAGGATGCCGCGCAGGGTGCCGCCGGTGAACTCCAGGCCCGCCCGCATCCAGGCCCCCTTGTCGCGCACGCGGAATGGCTCGGGCTGGGCGGGATCAAAGAGGGGCCGCTCGTGCTCCAGCCCATCGCTGAAGCGATCCGGAAGGATCTGATAAAAGACGTGGTTGCGCCAGATCAGGGGGCTGGGGAACACGGGCCCCCGGGGGGTGAGATCGAGGTTGGCCAGATCGCGCGGGGCTTCGGCCTCAACGGGGGTGGACATGGGGAGCCTTGCCTGGGAACCAGTGTCATCCTCCATCGGGGCCTGGCCCTGGGAAGGGGGGGGCAGCCGCTGATCGGGTGAGTTCCTCCCGCCCCTGAATCATGGGGAGCCATCCCGGCGCTCTGACCTTGAAAAGAGCGAAAAAAAGCTTCCGACCTTGGGCGGAAGCTTGGGGGGCCTCAAACGAGGACGCGCTCAGACGGAATGGGGCCGCGCGAGGCGACGGCGCAGCTTGCGGCTGAAAGCGAAGGCGGCACCAGCACCCAAGAGGGGGAGTGGACCGGGAACTTGACGGAAGTCGTTCTGGTAAGAAACTATGAACTCACCATTATTCTGAGCCATATCAATAATATAAAGCTTATCCAGTTTTACTGGCGCCAGTGCTGGCCACAGGGGTAAGTTGGCTGAAGGCGTTGTGCTGTCAACTTGGAGGGTCCCCAAAATGGATCCCCTGGTACAGTTATCGAATGTGCCGCCTGGAGAGGACGAAGTGCAAAGAGCTTCATACACTTCCTTACGCACATAACTTCCCGAACCACCCGAAGAGGAATCAAACACCGCAGACAACGTCACATCTTCAAAGGCATCATTATATGGCAAATGGGGAGATCCGCCCTGCCCCTTGTCGATGATTAAAACGTATTCAAGCTTGCTGCTTGCGGGAGCAGGACCGAGGGATGTGGGAGGCTGGAACGTGGTTTTAACCCGCCAGATGTCCACAGAGTGAGGATCAGGCGGAATCAGCCAAGTATTACTACCATTAACATCTATCCAATCATAGTCAATATCTCCGGTCCCTGCGGAAGGGCCACTGATAAACCATATATCTTTATCTGTTGGGTTATAGGTGTGGGGGTTCCCGACTTGTTTGATTCATACCATTGCTGGTAGAAGCCATTGGGACCAGCCGTAATGGTGGGTCCGCCAAGGCCGTAATTGCAGCCGTCGATGGAAGCCGCCGAAAAAGTGCAGGTCAAGGCTTTCGCTTGCCCTCCCGTGAGCAGGAGGCCTCCAGCCATGGCGGAAAGGGCCAGCGCCGAGGAACCAACGGAAGGGGCGAAAAGCGCAAGCAGGCGGCGGAAGGCCGTCTTGGAGTGAGTCATGAACAAGAATAGAGAGATGAATAATTACGGCTTAAAATTTAGCCCCGTTCAACGTAACCCAGTCAACAGCTTTTGTTACCTTTCGTTTTCAGCCGATGTCGTCTCTCTGCGCAATCAGAGCCGACTTGCGCTTTTCTGCCGAAGCCGAAGGAAAATGGCGCAGGCTCTCCATGGGGCAACAAATCGACAGAATCCTTAAAGTTCCCGCTCAAGGAAGATTGGCAACCTTGGCCGCCCGCGACAGCGGACCAGCGAATGCGTGGCCACCCTCAGGTTCCTTGCCCATCAGGCTCAGCCCCGCTTCCAGACACCAGCGAGGAGCCCTGGGCAGCGTCCAAGGGCAGTCGCGCGGCTTGGCGAAAGGGCGGCGGGGGAACCCGCTTCAGAACGAGGCGCCGCCGAACGAAAAACCTCAAGCCGGGTCGTTGACTTTCGCCGTTCTTGGCACGATCAGACGCGACCTAGCCTGATGGGCCATGAAACACTCTCCGCCGCTGAATGAAAAACGCCATGTCGGCAGACGCGGCGGGCCAAAGGCTCCCTCATCGCCGCCAACCATGACCTGGCACCCATCCCGAACGGTGCGCATCACCGGCCCCCGGGCTCCCATGGAGCGGCTGTTTTGGGGAATGGCGCTCATCGGGGCGTCGCTGCCAGGACCGGCCCAGGTGGTGCCAGGGGGCGCGCTGCCCACCGGAGCGGCGGCCGCCATCCTGCGGGTGCACAACAGCACCCGGGCGGCGGTGGGCGTGCCGCCCCTGGGGTGGGATGACGCCTTGGCCGCCTCGGCCCTGGACTGCGCCCAAACCCTCGCCGCCAGCGGAAGATTCAGCCATTGCGGCCCGGGCGAAAACCTCTGGATGGGCGCCAGCGGGCGCTTCACCCCCACCGCCATGGCGGACCTCTGGGCGGAGGAGCGCCGCTTCTTTCAACCCGGCACCTTCCCGAACGTGAGCACGACGGGCCGCTGGCAGGACGTGGGTCATTACACCCAGATGGTGTGGCGCACCACCACCGCCGTGGGCTGTGCCGCGGTGGCCGGGACCGATGGCCTCACCCGGCTTGTTTGCCGCTATGCCCCGCCGGGCAACATGGAGGGTCGATCGGTGTTCTGAGGGGGCACAGCGGAGCACAGTCCAAACCACTGCGCTTTGGGGTTGAAATGCGGACAAGACCGGCTTGCAATGGCTTGCGCAGGTCAGGGAAACGACAGCCCTCCGCCCGTCAGACCGATCACAGATCGCGACCCCATGCCCTGGCAGGCTGCCCTCCATCCCACCCCATGTCCCGTGGCAGGCGCTTCGTTCCCCTCCTCCCCCGCCGCCGGCCCCCGCTGGTGGGTGCGCGGTGATCTCGATGGCGTTCTCGGCCTGGGCCTCGACAACCTGATCCAGATCCTGCTGATCATCGCCCTCTGTCGCGGCGTGCTCGGCTACCCCGACCCCTTGATCTTCGGCGTGATTCTGCCCGCCACAGGGCTGAGCCTGGTGGTGGGCAACGTGGCCTACGCCGTGCAGGCCTTTCGCCTGGACCAGGCGGAAGGGGCCAACAGCCGCACGGCCCTCCCCTATGGCATCAACACGGTGAGCCTCTTCGCCTATGTGTTTCTGGTGATGCTGCCGGTGAAGCTCAGCGCCCTGGGGGCCGGCGCCTCTCCGGAGGCGGCCGTGCGGCTCTCGTGGCAGGCGGGACTGCTGGCCTGCCTGGGGTCGGGCGCGATCGAATCGGCGGGGGCCTTCGGCGCTTCGGCCCTGCGCCGCTGGCTGCCCCGCGCCGCCCTGCTCGCCACCCTGGCCGGCATCGCCTTGGGCTACATCGCCCTCGGGTTTCTGCTCCGCACCTATGCCCAACCCGTTGTCGGCCTGGCGGTGCTCGCCGTGATCCTGGTGGCCTACTACGGCGATGTGCGCCTCCCCCTGCCCGGCGGCCTGCTGGCGGTGTTGGTGGGGATCGTCCTGGCCTGGACCACCGGTCTGCTCCAGGTGGATGGTGCCACCTGGCAGGCCAACCTGGCCTCCGTGGGCTTCCACCTGCCAGTGCCTCGCATCGGCGCCCTCTGGGAAGGACGCTCCCAGCTCCTGCCCTGGCTGGGGGTCACGATTCCAATGGGACTCTTCAACGTGCTCGGCTCCCTGCAGAACCTGGAAAGCGCCGAAGCCGCCGGCGATCGCTATCCCGAACGCTCCTCCCTGTTGATCAACGGCCTCGGCACCGCCGTGGCGGCCCTGCTCGGCTCCTGTTTCCCCACCACGATCTACATCGGCCATCCTGGCTGGAAGGCCATGGGCGCCCGCCTTGGCTACTCCTGGCTCAACGGGTTGGTGATGGGGCTCGGGTGTTTGCTCGGGCTGTTCGGCTTGGTGGGGCAGATCGTGCCGATCGAGGCAGGGATGGCGATCGTGCTCTACATCGCCCTGGTGATCGCCGCCCAGGCCTTTCAGGTGACGCCCAGCCGCCATGCCCCCGCCGTGGCTTTGGGGTTGATGCCAGGACTGGCGGGCTGGGGCGCCCTGCTGTTGAAAGCCGGACTGCGGGCCGGGGGCGCGGGCACCCCCGCGGCTCCGTTCGCTCCGATCCTGATCGAGCGCCTGAAGCAGGCGGATGTCTGGGCCGCTGGAGCCTTTGCCCTGGAGCAGGGCCAGATCGTGGCCGCCATGCTCCTGGCGGCGATGCTGGCCTACGTGATCGATCAACGGTTCCGCGCCGCCGCCCTTTGCGCCTTGATCGCCGCCGCCTGTTCCTGGGTGGGCCTCCTGCACGCCTGGCGCTTCACCCCCGCCGACACCGTGTTTCAGCTGGGGTGGGGGGCCGGGGCCTCTTGGGCGCTGGGGTACCTGGCGATGGCGGGGGTGGTTCTGGTGGGGTGGTGGAGCCGGCGGCGGGGGGTGCCCCCGGGCTGAACACCATGACGCCGTTTGGAGGCCGACCCAGTCACTGGCCGTAATCTCCAAAAGCCGGCCAGATTCAACCCCCGCCATGGCCATCGAGCGAATCGGCAGCACCAGCGCTCGGCCAGCTCCCCGGCCGCGCCTCACTCCAGCGCAACAGCAGGCCATGGAGTCCATCGTTGCGGCGTTGCCGCCGCTGTTGCGCCAGGCCTACGGCGACGATCTGCTCGCCGTTGTGTTGTTTGGCTCCGTGGCCCGTGGCACGCCCCATGCCTGTTCCGACACCGACTGGCTGGTGGTGCTGCGCCAGCGCAGCGCCGAACCGCGCAAGGATCACCGCGGTTGTGAGGAAGCCAGACGGGCTCTGACCCCTGAATTGGTGGCGGCGGCCGAGACGGGTTTGCTGAGTGAACCGCAATTCCATCTGCGCTCCGCCGCGGAAGCGGAACAAGGAGGCCCCCTCTTCCTCGACCTCTGCCACGACGGACACATTTTCCACGACCCCGATGGCTGGGCAGCTCGGTTCATGGCGCGCTACCGGGAGCGGTTGGCGGCCCAGGGCAGCCGTGCGGGTGCCCTGGGGCGAGGGCTGGTATTGGCGCCTCACCCCCCGCGTGCGGCCCGCGGGGGAGGTGTGGTTTTGACCGGCGCCGAACGCTGCCAGGCCGATCTCGCCAAGGCTCGCGTTGCGCAAGGTGGGCATCGA
>JBKDTB010000136.1:0-9827 GCA_046340515.1 Cyanobacteriota bacterium
TCGATCCGACAAGTCAGGCCCTGACACTACCCGCCAAAGCCCTTGCTACAGCTCAAAAACCAAGTAGGCATCTCACTGCATTTGTCTCTTTGGGAGCACTAGGTCGCAGGTTCGAATCCTGTCGCCCCGATTGACTTCTCATCGATCCATCAAACGACCGGGGAGAGATTTGGGGAGAGATTTTCGGATCTCTCCCCTTCTTCATGGGCTGCCCTTGTCAGAGATCCGGCGCTCGTCTGGGCAGGGGTGTGGTCGGTCCGGCCAAGAGGGGGCAGGCTGCGAGAGAGCCTCCCGTCGCCTCATGGGCCAGCGCCTGATCATTTCCGACAACCGTGACGACCCGGGCAACCCGCTGGTGCTGGATAGTGAGGCCATTGACAAGGCCGCCGAGGACCCTCAGAAGATCGGCCAGTTGATGGTGGACCAGGTGTGGGCGGAAGGCACCGATCCCACCGGCGGGGGGCTCTACTTCGAGCGCACCAGCCAGCGCAACCGGCGCCTGCAGGCCTTCGAGACGGGCAGCGAAGACCTGATGACCGGTGGCTGGGTGCGGGTGTTGGTGAGCGCCGATCAGGTGCGCCGGGAACGGGAGGGCATGGAGCAGGCCGCTAGGCGGGGTCTGGTGAGGATCCATGGCACCCATCGGGGGGGTGCTGCTGGTGGTGTTTCTCGATATGCCTTGGGGGTGAGCCGGTCGATCCCACGGGCCGCAAAAAGCGCAGACCCTGAACCAAAGTCAATCCCATGCCGTGGAAACGGGAGGGATCACTCCCTCGGATGACATGTCAGCGCGAGAGTTGGGTTTTGCAAGGTAGAGGGGAAGGACTGATCCCTTTCCTTCATGATTGCAATGGGTCTCCGTGGCGATCGGTTGGATGGACTCCTTCGGCCTTGGGCCACCAGTGGTCTTTCTGGCTGCCCAGGCTCATGAAGGAGGCTGCGGTCCATCCGTGAGGTCATGGGGATGACCTGCGAAAGTAGGACCACGATCTGTGGATTCACACCAGACTAAACGACCTTGAGGCAAGCCAGAGCTGGGTTCTCCGGTTGCCTGGCGGGTGAGTCTCGATGTACTGGGCGGAAGAAGAGTCCAGAGAAAACAAGTCGACTAGCTAACAGCGCTGGCGCATTTGGAGCGTCAGGTATGGGTCGACTTGGTCTAGTTCTAGAGTGGTAATCCCCTGTTGAGTGAGTGACTTGATCAAGGCTCCCGCAGGGCTGGTGAGGCCTTAGGTGCTTAAACTGGATTGAGGTAAGGGGAGCTGCTGCATGGAGTCGTCGATCTTGTCCAGTGAGGAAGACGATCTGCGGATTCGCCTTTCTTGTTTTAGCTCCAAGGAGATGGAGATCCCTCAGCACAGTAGGGTTTGCCAAATCCCGGAGGCGGAGGCGAGGCGGCGGATGCTGCCAGGGTCCTTCAAAGGATTGGTGTATTTTGAGGATGCCTGCTCAAAGACAGGTGGCCGAGCACTAAACCACAAAACCTTAGTCTGATGAGCTATGGCTGAGATACTGCAACTATTCTTATCCTGCATGAGCGGAGAGTTTCGCAGTTACCGCGATAAATTGCGAAAGGGCCTACGAGCTCACAATTTGGCCGTGCAGATCCAGGAGGAGCTCAAAGCCGGAGGGGTGTCCACCCTGGAGAAACTAGATCGTTCCATTCAACAGTGCGATGCGGTGATTCATCTGGTGGGGAAAGGGGTTGGCTCTCTGGCCAGGCCTCGCTCATTGGCCTATATGCGTACCACCTATCCGGATTTGACAGAACGATATCCCGTACTTGAGGAGTTTCTCGACCCAAGCAAGGCCAGTCTCTCTTACACCCAGTGGGAGGCTTGGTTGGCCCTGCTCCATGGCAAGATGCTGCTGATTTGCACAGCAGGCGAGGATGCTCCTCGGGAGAGTAACTTCACCCCCCAGGCCGCAGATTGTGAAAGACAAATGCAACACTTAATGTGCCTGAGGGAGAAGGAGGCCTATGCTGAAATCAAATTTCGCAACAGCGATGAGTTGCGCGCAGAAATTTTGCTTCCACTCTTTAATCGATTTTATTGCTTAAAACAATTTGACAGAGAATGGAACAAAAAGAAGTGCGAAAGCAACTCTCACAACCCACCGGCACCGGCACTCAACACCCTCAGTCTTATGGTACTAGTACACGATAGCTTGGAATCCAATCTGAAAGGTAAGCGCTATTGTCTTACTCCTGAGTTGCATCCCAGTGAACTTAACAACATGCCGCTTCTTAGCCAGATAAACCTAGAACCACAGGATAATATCGTGCTTAACCTCAGCGATAGTCACGGCCGCTACATCGGTGATTGCCTTAAGGAGTGGCTCTCCTTGGTGCGCGCCCTGGCGCAGGATATCGCCAGTCGCAACGGCGGCGCCCCCTTACCGGAAGTGTTGCTGGAGATGTTCCTCCCCGCCGACCTGCTACTACTGGATTGCGGTGGCCTCCAGATCCCCTCCACCAGGCGGATGCGGCCGATGGCCAGCCGTTGCTCCTTTGTCGTTCGCTCCCTCGATCGTGCCCGCGATCAAGTGAATTCCCGCAGCTTCTTGGAGGACAAATGGAAGGGGCTGATTTCTGAATCCCCGAACGCCGGCCTGCTGCTTGTGACCAACGGCCCACCGGAGGCCATGAAGAATGACCCCGAACAGTGGGACGACTGGCATGAACAGCTACTGGTGCAAGCGAGTGATCCAGGTACCCAAGTCTGCGTCTACCTGCCAGACCCAATCGAGGATCTGGAGCTACGGGCTGTGCTGATCGATGCCCTGATTGATGCCAACTTGCCCCTTGTGCTGGTTTGGCCAGGGGGTCAGCGCTCGGCTGGAGTAGATCCCAATGAACGCCTGGCTCTGCTGCAGAGGTTGCTGCATCTTGATCCCCAAGTTCTGCCGACCACCACCCCCGGTTCAACGGAAGTCTTTCATCGTCTGGAGACACACTTGAATGATGTGAGCTTGTCTAAGGTGGCAATGGAACGCAAAAAACTGCTCGGTGATCCAGCTTGCAGCCAGGCGGTGGTGGTGATGGATGTACCCGATCACTGGCCCCAATGCCTGCCGACCCGTCAGCCCTGCGACCAGCTCCGCCCCCCCAGCTGAGTTCTTCATTTCCATCGTCCTGCCCCTCTCAAACATGGCCCCGCCCTTCGATCTGTTCACCAACGCAAACGCCAGCCCAAGCGCCCCACCAGCGAAACGGCGCCCGAAGCAGTGGCCGGCGCCACCGCCCTGGCGGCTGTTTTTGCCCGAGACAGCCCTTGAGGCCCTTGTGCCCGTTAAGCAAGACCAGCAGCGATGGGGAGAGCTAGATCAGCTGGTGGCTTCCATTGAGCCGGAGCAGAGGCGGGGAGCCGTGTTCCGCCTGCCCTCCAATGAGGAGGGAGATCGCATCCGGTTGGCGGTGAACGCCGCGCTCCATCTACGGCGGCCCTTGCTCATCACCGGCGATCCCGGTTCCGGCAAGACCAGCCTGGCCTATGCGATCGCCTGGGAGCTGGGACTCGGCCCAGTGCTCAGCTGGCCGATCCACCCTCGCAGCCGCCTGCGGGAAGACGGTCTTTACAGCTATGACGCCCTTGGCCGCCTGCAGGATACCCGGCTGGATCAGCCCGAGGGTGGCGCCAGTCCAGCGCCGGCTAAGCGCCCCATCGGCGACTACATCACCCTGGGCCCAGTCGGCACGGCCTTCCTCCCCTCCCGATGGCCGAGGGTGCTCCTGATTGATGAAATCGACAAATCTGATCTGCAGTTGCCCAATGAACTGCTCAACCTCTTCGAGGAGGGGCAGTTCCGCGTTGAGGAGCTGATGCGGGATGCCAACCAGGAGACCACTTTTGTGCGCACATGTGAGGCCAAACTGCGGGCACCGGTGCGTGAAGGCAGCATACGCTGCTATGCCTTCCCAATCGTGGTGATGACCAGTAACCGGGAACGCGATTTCGCCCCGGCCTTCCATCGCCGCTGCCTGCGGGTGGAGATGCCACGTCCCACTAGCGAGAGTCTGGTACCTCTAGTCCAGGCCCATTTCGACAATATTGATCCAAGCACCTGGGGGCAGAGCAACAGCCAGCTCTTGGCTTGGATCAATGAATTCATTGGGCCTGATAATCGCAATAACCGAGCCATTGATCAGCTGCTCAACGCCGTCTATCTCCGAACCCATCCCAGTGGCAGCCGCCCTACCCATGAGCAGATGGAGCAATTGCTCACGGTGCTCCACAAACCGCTCAGCGACGCTTGAGCCGTGCAGCCCCACCTCCCCACATCTGATCCACTGATCACACCTCAACGTCTCGCGGCCCTGCTCCTGTGGATTTCGACTCAGGGGGAAACAGACCTGGGGGCGCGAGAGGTGGCCGAGGTGCTCTGGCTCACCCGCTTGCTGCCAGCCCCCGCGGGGGTGGATGAGCCGGTGCAGTCCATCAATCCGAGGCTGCTACCAAAGCCTCCGCAGGCACAACCCGGGCTCAAACAGAAGTATAAGAAGGAAGCTAATCCCAGCGAGGACTCGAGCAAGGAAGCATTTCTGAAGGAGGACGCCAACGCGGCGGCTGCGCTGCTTCCTTTGGAGGCATTGCCCACAATGGACGACCTGCCCCAGGCGGTGCCCGTGTGGCTGGAGGATCCCCCTCTTCTGGGGCAGTCCCTGCTGTACCAAAGGGCCCTGGCGCCCCTGCGCGCCCAGAAAGCCGAGAGCGGACGGGTGCGAGTGGATGAGGAACAAACGGTGGAGCGCTACGGGCGGGATTTGGTGGCTTGCTTCAGGAGGACCTGGCCGCCCATCACTCCGGTGTGGTGCCCGGTCCAGGAGCCACAGTTCGATTTGGTGCTGGCGATGGATGGCGGCCTCTCGATGCGGCTTTGGGAGCGGTTGCTTCCAGAGCTGAGGCGCGTCTTTGCTGCCGCTGGGGCCTTTAGGGATCTGAGGATCCTGCCCTTGTTTGATGGGCAAGGGCAGCTGCGGCCGATGGCCCAGCTTTGTCAGCCCACTCGGGATCGTCGCCAACTCTTGCTACTGCTCAGTGATTGCGCTGGCGAGCACTGGTGGTCGGGGGCACTGCGGCCAGTGCTGGAGCATTGGGCCGCCCATCTGCCCTTCGCCGTTCTGCAAGTCCTGCCGCGCCGGATGTGGGAGCGTACAGCCCTTGGCCTGGGGGAAGCCCTCAGCATGAGCAACAGCAAGCCGGCGGCTCCAGTGGGGCGATACCAGGGCCGGGCACTGCGACGGTTCCCCCGTCGGCGGCGCAAGCCAGAGCTA
This sequence comes from Cyanobacteriota bacterium, assembly GCA_046340515.1. GTDB lineage: Bacteria > Cyanobacteriota > Cyanobacteriia > PCC-6307 > Cyanobiaceae > Cyanobium. Next base: position 5,276 of record JBKDTB010000136.1, read on the forward strand.
GATGCAGGGACGCTGCTGCTGCCGGTCCTCAGCTGCGACCCCGACAGCCTGCAGAGTTGGAGTGGCGTGGTGATAGGTGATCCCCGTCTCCGGATTGCCGGGTACCGCTTGGTCCAACCTCAGCCCCAAGCCCAAGCGACCCAGACGGTCTCAGAAGGGCAAGACGCTCCATTGGAACCCCTCCAACAGTGGCAGCGCTTTTGCGAACTTGCATCTCCTCAGGGAAGGGAGCTGGCGCGTCTGCTCGCAGCCGCGCCGGTGCTGACTCTTCCGGTGATGCGCCTGGTCAAGCAGGCCCTGATGACAGGAGATCCAACCCCGGTAGCGATGGCGGAAGTGCTGCTTGGAGGCTTGCTGCGGTTGATTCCTAGACAGTCAGACCCGCGGCACCCCTATAGCTCTGATGCCTTGCAATTCGACTTTCAGTACGGACTGAGAGACCACCTGCTTGGCCAAAACGCTCAGGCAGACACCGTGGCGGTGATGAACGCGGTGTCCCTGTTGGTTCAGGAGCGGTGGAACCGCTTCGCGCCGGATCAAAGCTTCCAGGCCTATCTGCAGGATCCACGCGTTCAGGCCCCCGACAACCTTCAAGGGTTGCAAGCCTTCGGAAGGGTGATGGCCGCCATTGTCGAGCAGTTAGGAGGGCGCTACAAGGTCTTTGCCCAGGAGTTGCGGCAAGGAGCCCAAAAAGAGGCAGCTGCATCTGGAGGGGAAAAAACCCCTTTCCCTCGCTTCCAAATCGGAGGCAGCCTGCCACTAAATTATGGCGGCTACGTGGAGCGAGCGGCCGATCAGGAGGTCTATGACTTGTTGCACCGTGGGCAGTCCTGCTGCATTTTTGGACCCCACCAGAATGGCAAATCCAGCCTCATGGTGCGCGTGATTCAGCGCCTACGGGCGGCCGGCCGGCTCTGCACCGTGATCGACCTGATGTTATTCGGCCTTACGGTGACGGAAGAGCAGTGGTATGCGGGCATTGTCAAAAGGTTGATCCAGGATTTCGACCTGGAGAATCGGATTTCCTACGGACACTGGAGAAAACAAGTGGACACACGTCTGAGTCCGGAGGAGCGATTTCTTGAGTTCATCGATCGCGTCTTGTTGCCGACCACCGGTGACATCCCACTGGTGATCTTTTTAGATGAGGTCGATATGCTGCAGAGATTAGTGTTCGACCCAGATAGATTTCTTAGACTGATTATTCATCTGCAGGAACAGCGGCCAAACACAGGACGGCACATCACCTTTTGCTTGCTCGGTACGATCAGCTCCAAAAGCCTGATCCGCAACAGCTCCGACATCACCTTCAAGATTGGGCCTGTTGTGGAGCTCCCAGGCTTTACCCGCCAGGAAGCCATCCCCCTTCTCGCTGGCTTGCGGGGGAGGGTGGCGGATCCAGAAACCACCCTGGATGCAGTGCTCCATTGGAGTGGGGGCCAGCCTTTCCTTACTCAGAAACTGCTAGATCTTCTGCTAAGTTTCCCGCAAAGGGATCAGCCACCATTCGCCTGGGTGGAGAAAATGGTGCACGAAAAAGTGATTGAGAATTGGGAATTCGAGGATATTCCGCCTCACCTAAGCACCATCCGTCACAGGCTATTGGCTGGTGATGCACAGAGTCGGGTGACTCTACTGCACATCTTGAGGCAAGTGCTCATCCAGCCCAACGGAGCACCAATGGAGCCCACGCCCCAACACCATGATCTCTATCTCACGGGCTTGGTAAAGCAGGTGAAAGGCCGTCTGCTTTTAGCTAATCCAATTTATGGAGCTGTGTTCACCGGCCTATGGGTGCATCAACAGCTGGTAGAGATGGGTGCTGAAACGGAATCGTTAGACGTTCGCAGTGGCCCCGGCAAAAGATTTCGGGTGGCTTTTTCCTTCGCTGGTGAGAAGCGTAAGTTTGTTGCTGAAGTGGCCGAGATTCTTGCCATCAAGTTTGGTCATGCTTCTATTCTTTTTGACGAGTTCCACGAGGCTGAGTTTGCAAGGCCTGATCTGGCAGCCTATTTGTCCAGAATCTACACTGAAGAATCTGATCTTGTTGTCGTAGTGTTTGGTAGTAACTATCAAGACAAAGAATGGTGTGGAGCAGAGTGGCGTGCTGTCTATCGATGGTGTAAGGAGAATCATTTCCAAAAAGTCATACTTTCAACCTTTGGTTCTATAGAAGGTATCGAGGTACCAGAGGGAGTCGCGGGCCTCGCTGGATTCATCAATCTTCAGGGCATGTCGCCCGTCCAATTCGCTGAAATTATTTTAGAGCGGCTTGCAATTCATGCTGGAAGCTTGCTGGATGTAAAGCCCAAAATGGAGCGTCACCAAGAGGCGCGTGTAAATCTTTACATCTCATGCTCCATTAAAGACGTCAAGCTTTCCAAGCAACTGATTCGAGCTCTGGACTTAGTTCAATGGGAGGGAATGCGTGTTGACATTTGTTCGAGAAACGATTACCAGGAGCTGTCAGGCGCAGGCTTGGACGAGACGATCAACACCCGTCTTACGACTTCAGACATTATACTATCCCTGTTGAGCGCAGATTACCTTGCGTCGGAGTTCTGCAATGTCGAACTCAACAAAGCCAAAGAGCGCCATGAGGCCGGAGAGGCAATTTTGATTCCGGTGATCCTCAGGCCATGCGATTGGCAATTTTCCTCGCTTGTTCAGCTCCAAGCCCTGCCTCATAATGGTAAACCCATAACCACATGGAGCAGAAGGGATCAGGCCTTCTTCACGGTCGCCCAAGGGATCAGGGAGGTGGTGGCTGAACAGGCAGAGCTGCGAAAGCTAAGAGCCAGCACCATGAATCCGGATCAAATGGAAACCGTCCAGGCGATCAGGCCATCCCAACAGAGACCATCACGAAGCCGATCCACATCCATTTTGGAATATCCAGAGGGTGTGGTGCCGCTTGGATCCCCTTTCTATGTACCCAGTTCCTTTGAGCCGCTGGTGAAAACAGAGCTCACGAAGCCAGGAACCCTGGTTCGCATTAAATGCCCAAGGGGTTTCGGAAAATCGAGTCTCCTCCTCCGCCTGATCGCCTTCGCCAGAGAAAGTGGCTACCGCGCTGCGGCCATTGACCTGAAGCTCACAGATCCAAAGTTTTTTGATAACTCTGTTCTGTTTCCGCAGTGGTTTTGCACGGCGGTGAGCCAAGCGCTGGACCTGAACGTCCGCACTGAAGAGATCTGGGACCACACTTTAGGCCCCTACGACAACTGCATTGAATTCTTTCAGAACAACCTATTGAAACCTGACCAGACGCCGCTAATGTTGACTGTAGACAATCTCGATTTTCTATATTCTCACCCAAATATCGCAGTCGAATTTATTGGCTTTCTGCGCGTCTGCCTTGAGAGATCCCATTTTAAGCCACTTTGGATGCCATTGCGTCTGGTAACCGCCTCTTCTATGGATTTTTCTTTCCATGTGGAAATCCATTCCTCACCTTTTAATGTTGGCATACCTGTTGAGCTAAAGGAGCTGCAGTTTAAAGAGGTGGAATCTCTTGTTGGATTGCATGATCTACAACTGAGTGAAGCGGAGCTTGGACAGCTCCTGGATCTGGTGGGTGGCCATCCATTCTTGGTGCGGATGGCCCTGTATCACCTCGCCAATGGGCTGTCCTTCGCCACCTTCCTTCGGGAGGCACCCACGGATGGTGGTGTGTATCGCGACCACCTTCAAAGCATCCTCAAGGTGATGCATCATCAGCCGGAACTGCTACAAGCACTTCGGCAAGTGTTGAACAACAGAGAGCCGGTGAGGCTGAACTCCAAGGAGGCTTACGATCTAATTGGCTTGGGAATACTGGTACCGAAAAGCCTGCTGGTACGCCCTCGCTGTAGCCTTTATGCCACATATTTTAGGGATCGGTTCAACCGCTGATTTTTCAGCAACCTGGCCTGTATTGGATAAAGTCACCGGACATGAGAGAAATCTAATCATGTATTGGAATTTATGCATACAGAAGACCAAGCTATTGGATCGATGAGATAACCAAATAGCTTTCGGGATCTAGTGAGGTTTCTGTTTCTTCTGCGAAGGGAAATGTTCAAGGCCTATCATCCTTGCTATCTAGCTAGAAAAAGAGAGCGAAACTACTCACCTGATATTCTAAGGACTCGGCCAAGTCAGGCCAAGAATGAGTACCAGAGACAACACGTCTACCAGTGGGCATCACGAAATATCTATTTACCGCAAGTAGCGGAAGTTCTCATTTCTGATCATAAGTATCTCGCCACTACGCATATACTGACCGCATAGGTGCCGGTCGGATTTACGGCCATCAGATAAGATCTACTGTTTTGAGTATTATACCTTTTGATTGAGAATTATATGATCAGCAGCAAAACCGGCCGGGATCCCCCGGCCGGCCGAGGCCCAAGGAGGCCTCAGAGCACCGACACCGTGGTGCCAAACCGCCCCTGCAGCTTGCGAGCGAGGGCATGGGCCTTCTCAGCCGGAATGAAGCGCACCTTTTTGACGGGCTTGCCTCGACGACCAAGGGGCACCGTGTGGCGCTCATGGCCATACTCCTTGATGC
>JBKDTB010000137.1:0-46613 GCA_046340515.1 Cyanobacteriota bacterium
GATGGTTTGGGGGGGCGGATTCCTCGGCCCCTTTGGTTCCATCGGTGCACTTGATTTCGCGGGAGGTACGGTTGTTCACATCGCCTCAGGAGTGGCGGCTCTTGTTGCGGCTGCCATCGTTGGTTCCCGCACCACCTGGCCGGACAACAAGCGCCCTCCTCACAACGTCCCTTTCATCCTTCTTGGTGCTGGGTTGTTGTGGTTTGGCTGGTTCGGTTTTAACGGAGCCAGCATGTTTGCTTCTAAAACCGCCGGCTATCCCTTCCTCACCACCACCACATCCGCCTCTGCTGGTCTTCTGACCTGGTGCATGCTCGAGTGGTTCAAAGATGGCAAGCCGACAGCCGTTGGTGCGGCAACTGGTGCTGTCGCCGGTCTGGTGGGTATCACCCCAGCGGCTGGTTTTGTCTACATCGGTCCGTCTCTGATCATTGGACTGCTCACCTCTGTGGCTTGTTTCATTGCCGTTCGTGTCAAGTCAGCGATTCAGTTTGACGACTCCTTGGACACATTCATGGTCCACGGCATCGGTGGAACCGCCGGAGCTTTGCTGACCGGTGTTTTCGCAGCCAAAACCCTCGTTCCTGCAGATTATTTTCCCCTTTCTGCAACGATCATGGAAGAATCAGGTAATTTTGGCATGTTTTTGGCGCAACTTAAAGCTGTGCTTGTAAGCTACGGTTTTGTTGCCATCGGAACAGCTTTGATCCTCTTCATTCTTCAAGCCTTCATGCCTTTGCGAGTCACCCCAGAGGATGAAGAGCGAGGTCTGGATTATGTCGCCCATGGCGAGGAAGCCTACGATCCTATGACTAACTGACACCTAACTCAGGATTTCATCATGAAAATGATTACTGCCATGATCCGACCAGGGAAGCTGGATGCTGTCAAAGAGGCCTTGGTCGCTATCGATGTCGTCGGCATGACAGTGACCGATGTGCGTGGTTTCGGTCGGCAAAAAGGTCAAATTGAACGCTATCGCGGCACAGAATACAAGGTTGATTTTCTCTCCAAGCTCAAGTTGATGATCATCGTTGCCGATGAAAAGCTGGATGCTGCTGTTTCTGCCATCAGCACGGCGGCCCATACCGGTGAGATTGGCGATGGGAAAATCTTCATCAGCCCTGTGGAAGATGCCATTCGCATTCGAACCGGTGATCGCGGGGAAGTTGCTCTCTAGGACTCTTCCCTTTTCACCGTTCCATGCGACGGTCTGCTCTGTCGCCCCATGACCGTTCTCCCAGGGATCGTCGAAGGACGATCCCTTTTTTGCTTATCAGCCTCTCTGTCCTGTCAGCTTCCATCCATTCCCCACAGGCGCCGAATGGATTCCTGACGGATTTCCCATGGTGGCTCCCCAATCACCACCGCATGGGCGTGGCGGGCAGGATCCACACCCCGTTCCTTCATCCTTGCTTGCAGCGCCTTCTGGCATGACAGGCTTTCCAGCAACAGCTGTTCGACATGGGGCTTGCCCCCAGCTGTTGCCAGCATCTCCGGTTGACTCCGGCAGAGTTCCAATGAGGAAATATGCTCCTCCAGTCGTGCCCATTCATACTGCAGCATGGCAGGTGTGCAGGCAGCCAGTCGATGCTCATAAGCATCAAGGTACTTTCGCAAGTGATCTGTCGATCCAGAGGCAGCTGCTTCTGAAATGCTTCCTTCAGCTGGCTGGTCTTGCGCCAGCCGCTGCATGATTTTTCTCAGTTGACTCATCGTTGCAATGCCAAACCATTTTCGCTGAAAAGCCCTTCAAACAAAACGGAGCTCAAGTAGCGTTCTCCGGAATCGGGCAGAACAACTACTATGGTTTTGCCAGCAAATTCTGGCGAGGTAGCCAGCCTGACGGCTGCTGCGGCAGCGGCACCGCAGGACAATCCGGCCAAAATTCCCTCCTCCCGGATCAGCCGTCGGGCCATCTTGATCGCCTCGTCATCGCTGACCTGTTCCACGCGATCCACCATCGACAGATCCAGGTTTTTAGGAACGAAGCCGGCCCCAATCCCCTGGATTTTATGGGCCCCGGGCTGCAGGGGAATCCCAGCAAGAGTTTGGCTGATCACCGGGCTGGCGGACGGCTCGACGGCAACAGAAATCAACCCTTGACCCAGGGTTTGTTTGATATAGCGACTCACACCAGTGATTGTGCCACCAGTGCCGACGCCAGCAACAAAGACATCCACCTTCCCCTTCGTGTCTTCCCAGATCTCTGGTCCGGTCGTGTCGTGATGAATTTGGGGATTCGCCGGGTTGATGAACTGTTGCAACATCACATAGCGATCCGGGGCCGTCTCCGCGAGGTGTCGGGCGGCTTGAATGGCTCCGCTCATGCCAAGCCGACCTTCGGTGAGCACCAGATTGGCGCCATAAGCGGTGAGCAACTTGCGACGCTCGAGACTCATGGTTTCCGGCATCGTCAGGGTCAAGGGAAGACCCTTCGACGCTGCGACAAAGGCCAGCGCGATGCCCGTGTTGCCACTGGTGGGTTCGATGAGCTCCTTGCCTGGCCCAAGCAATCCCTGCTGTTCCGCCTGCCAGATCATGGCTGCGCCAATGCGGCACTTGACCGAATAGGCCGGATTCCGGCCTTCAATCTTGGCCAACACCGTCGCCCCACAGCCCTCTGTCACCCGGTTGAGGGTCACCAGAGGTGTCTTGCCGATGGTCAGGCTGTTGTCGCCGTAGATGCCTCCCATGGGGGATCACCCTGTTCAACCCACCCTAATCAGGACCATCACCCCTGTCTCTGTCAAGCACTCGGGCCACAAGGGCGGAAGGGAGGTTCGGCATAAAATCCTTGGAACCATGACGATCCCTGTGATCTCAGCCCTCCATGGGCCCGCAGGCTGGATTCTGATTCTGCTTTCCATCGCTGTTCTCAGTGTTGGCTTCGAGCGCCTCTGGTTCTGGACGCTCTGGTGGCGCCGCCGGAAGAGTCTTCAGCGTCAGTGGCATGAGGCGATGATTCAGGGAGAGCGAGTCGCCAAAGCTTGGATCGACGATCGTGACTGGGAAATGGGATTTGCCCAGCCCTTTCTGGAGGCGTCCATCGTGATTGCCCCGCTTCTCGGCCTGATTGGCACAGTTTTCGGCCTCAGCCATCTCCTTTCCGCCATGGGACCCCAGTTGCTGCTTCCGGCCGGGCAAGACCTCCCGGGCTTTGGAGATCTCCTCCTGTCCACAGCCGCGGGGCTGGTGGTCAGTCTTCTGGCCACCGTGATCTGGCACCTGAACAACGGCCTGCGTCAATGGCACCTCGGGCGCTGGACAAGGGATTGGCGCCGTCAGGACCTCTCCCCGACGGACGGATGAGCCTGGCCCCTCTTGCCCTCCATCTCCTTGTGTTGCTCGTCACGGGAACCGTGGCCTGGATGCCCTTCGCCCTCAGGGAGTCAAGCCATCAGGTCGCGCCCGCTCCACGCTCCCGTTCCTCCGCTCCCGATCTCTGGGTCGTGGAGTCTCCACGCCGAGGCTGGCTGATCGATGGGGGATCCCGGTCCGCGGCCGATCTGGAACGTCTGTTGCGCCGTCAGCCCCCCCCGCGTCGGGTTCGCTACCTGCCATCGGATGCCCTTCCCATCGCACGCGTGAGTCGTTCCCTGCGCTGGTTGCGTGACCGAACAGCGGCTCCCGTTGTGTTGGAGCTGCCCCGCGGGACCCCTTGAGGATGGTGACTTGGCACCGGAGCCCCGCTCTCACAGCCCTGGGTCTGGGTCTGCTGAGCACCGCCGCTTGTGGCATGGCCCTGATGGCCATCGTCTGCGTCCAAATCGTGGCCCGGCGTCCCGCGGCGGATGGGGTCCTGGTCGTGCATCTCAACCAGCGGGGAGAGCTCCGTCTCTGGAATCAGCCCATCCGAGCGCAGGATCTGCCCTTCGCGCTCGAAAGGGCCAGGAGCCGCTCCACCCCTGGCAAACCCCTCATCGTGCGGCTGAAGCCGGAGCCGACTGTCCCTTGGGGGATGGTGACCACCATGCTGGGCCGCTTGCAACCCCCCGTTCGGAGGCCCAGTTGGACTCTTCAGCTCCAGTTGCCATGAGCCGATCGCTCCTGCCGCACTCCCGACGACGCGCCCTGGTGATCGCAGGAGTTTTGGCCCTGTCCCTGCATGCCCTGGGCCTGAGCTGGCAACAACTGCGGGAGCACAGGCGTCCACCAGAGGAATCGCTGCGCCCTCGCGACAACACGGAGGACCTGTTGCAATTCGCCATCCCGTCCGAGGCGCCCGCCGGTCTGCAGACCCCCGCTTTGCCGCTCACGCCGCTTCTTCCACCTCCACAAGGCTTGCCTGCCACCCGCGGACGGCATGGAGAAGGCAAAGCGGGCACATTGACCCCCGCGGGTCGTCGTTCCACCCGTGGCGCGTCGTCTGCGGCCGCCGCCGTGGCCGGCCAACGTCGGGCACCATCCCATCCCCCGAAAGCAGAGAGGCAGGAACGGATCGGGAACCAAAAGACTGGCCGTGACAGTGTCAGCGTCGGGAATTCCGTTGGGGGAGGGTTTTCGGAAGACTGGTCTGAGGCCTTCGAGCGACTGCGACGCGTGAGGCGCCAGCCAGCCGTGCCCGGGGGGACGGCCCCTGTGCTTCTGGATCCTCCAAGTCCCGGGTCAAAGTTGCCTGAGGCCTACATGCGGCTGTGGGACCAGGCACGTCCCGAGACGGTGTCAGTTCAAGGCCAAGCGGAAGTCGAGGTGCGGCAGGTGCGCTGGCCGGCCGTGCGAGCGGCTGAGCTGCCGATCCGCCACGGACAGGTGATTCCTTTTCCAGGGTTCGTGATGATGCTTTGGTTTCAGGGAGACCATCTGTATCTTTTGCGATCGCCTCGGCTGCAGGACGGGGGACCATGAGGTTGGAGTTGCGCCAACATGGACGATCCGTCGTCAGGGATGGGAATGGTTCATTCGGCTAAGCTGTCGGGGCAATCGCAGTTCAAAACGGGCCCCACCGTGGGAGCTGTTGTCGCCAAGAATCCAGCCCCCATGGCTGAGAACGATCTGCTGCACGATGGCCAATCCAAGGCCACTAGCACCACGGTGATGACGACATCGGGATGTATCTCCACGATAAAAGCGTTCAAACATGTGCTCCAGATCGTCCTCGGTCAATCCTGGTCCCTGATCACGCAACTCGATTCTCAGCCAATCGGCACTCGCTCGCATGTCGATAAAGATGATTCCTTGTTCAGGACTATATCTTAAAGCATTATCCAGGAGATTAAGCAGCGCTCGGTGCAATCGCCGCCGATCACCATTGACGAAGAAGCTCTCCCCATCGCTGGAGAGTTGGAGGGAGAGACGTTTCTCATCTGCCAATGGCTTGATTCCTTGCCAGACATCCTTCAAGAGAGCCGTCATATCGATGCTCGCCTCAGGGATTCCCTGTCCGGGGAGGACATTTTCCAATCGGGAGAGTTCAAGAAGGTCAGCGACCAGATCCTGCATCCGTCGCAATTCCCTCAGGAGTCTCTCCACGAGAACCGCATTTTGATCCGTGACAGTGGCGGCCAAGCTATCGCCCACCAACAACAAAGCCGTGAGGGGAGTCTTCAGTTCATGGGCCACATCACTCACCCAGCGTTCCTGTTGATTGAGCTGGGCTTCCAGGGACCGACGGCTTTGCAACAGGACGGCCACCCAATGGTCTTGACTCGGAAAAGCAAAAACCTCCAGGTTTTGGCCCTTCACTTCCCACTCCAGGCGGATGGCCTGCCGCTGCAGGCGAACAGCGTCGATGAGATCAGGCAGGTCTCTGGCTGCCGACAGATGCTGAACAACCAAAAATGGATGGTCTTGAGATGCAATCTGCAAGAGACGTTGGGCGCGTACGTTAAAGAATCGCACCCGATCGTTGCCATCGACGATCAACCATCCCATGGGGGCCTGATCAAGCCAGGAGAGCAACTGCTTTCGGCCGGGTTCTCCGGACTGCAAAGATCGCCCATATCCCTTGGCCAACTGAAAACCAGTGAGCAGCCCGGCGACGAAGATGAGAGTAAACGCAAGCACCGTGGGAATCATGCGCCTCAGCCGAAGCGATAACCAAACCCACGCACGGTTTGCAAATGGACAGGCTCTGAGGGATTGACTTCCAGCTTTTCCCTTAACCAGCGGATATGCACATCGACTGTTTTGCTGTCACCAAAGTAATCATGGCCCCAAATGTGTTCCAATAGCTTGTCGCGACTCCAGACACGGCGTGGATATTGCATAAAAAGTTCAAGCAAGCGATACTCCTTCGGCGATAGACTTAACTCTTTGCCATCACGCGTAACACGGCATTCTTCCGGATAAAGACGCAAGTTTTCATGGCTCAGAACTTGTGCTGGTTTGAATTTAGCGTTGCTGCGTCGCAACAACGCACGGGCGCGCGCCACCAGTTCTCGCATGCCAAAGGGTTTGACAAGATAGTCGTCTGCACCAACTTCCAAGCCAAGGACTCGATCTGTTTCGTGGTCTCGCGCGCTGACCACAAGGATGGGTGTCTGGTCTCCGGCAGCACGCAATTGACGACAGACATCGAGGCCACTCATGCCGGGAAGCATGAGATCAAGCACCACGAGAGCGTAAGGGCTGTCCTGTTGACGTTTCAGTAATTGGAGCGCCGAACGTCCATCGGCACAGGTGGAGACCTCGAAACCCTCCGCGAAAAGGGCGTCTCGGATGGTCTCTCGGATGGTGTCGTCATCCTCGACGACCAGAAGGGGGCTTGCCATGCGCCCATTCTGACCCAAGGTCTCAGTCCCCGGGGGAAGAGGCCAAAACGACTCTCTCACCGCTTGGGCAACGGGGCAAGGATGATGGAGCGCTGGGAATCCAAACTCAACCAACCCACCTCTTTGAGTTGTCCGATGATTCGGGTCACAGTCACCCGAGTGGTGCCGATGGCACTGGCGATTTCATTGTGGGTCAACTTTGGCGTTAAGCGCAGGCCGTCCTGGCAGGGGACGCCGTAATCGAGGGCCAACAACTCAAGGAAACCCTTGACCCGATCTTCCACGCGCCTGAGGCCCATCAAGGAGAGGAGCATCTGGCTTTGACGTTGACGGTGGCTGATGGCCTCGATCAACATGGGTGCTAAACAAGGATAACGTTCCAGTTCATTACAATTTATACAAAGAAGATCACACTCACTAAGTGTCTTCACCTCATAGGCTTCTGGACCGATCAGAGACTCGCCAAAAATTTCGTTAGGACCTGCCAAGCCAAGAAGTAATTCGTCTCCTTCAACGGTCACGCACCCTAGTTTCACCATGCCGCGGACAACAAGCCAGAGGTGCCGTTGAAGCAAGGGAATTGTGCTGCCACTGGTCATCTGGACCAAGGAACGCCGTTGATAGGTGCTTTCCAATAATTCCCGAAAGCTATCTGCGCTGTTGGCCTCAAAGACAGGCGTAAATCCCATGGGGCAGATGAGGAACTACTTTGAATTTAGAGACCTACGCACCAGACGATGTCAAGACCAGCTCATCACTACGTTAAGGGATCACTAAGAGAGCCACTAATCTATGGTGGCTCTCTCTGTCTGGTGCCAGAACTTATTTGCCGATCCGGGAGACTGCGCGTAGGGCCTTATTGTGAATGCTGCCCTGCAGTGGAACGTAACCCAGGTCATCCGCCTTGGTTTGCGCAGGGCCAAGAAGATAGTTTATCGCTTTGCGAATGTCATCAGCCTTTTCACCATTACCATTACGGTAGGCTAGAATCCAGGTCAAGGTTGAAATTGGGTAGCTGTCAACTCCGGAAGGATTTGGATTTTCACCGGCAAGATTACTGTCAAGAGAGATGTTGTTCAATGCCGCAACACCGGATTTTAAGCCTGGCTTGACAAATTTTCCAGCCTTGTTTTGTAAGGCTGCTGCTTTCAGTGGACCTTTAACAAAAGCCTGATTAACATAGCCAAGCGAACCGGGAGTATTGGTCAATATCCCGGCTACACCTTCATTGCCTTTACCGCCAATTCCCACAGGCCAATTGACGCTCTTCCCTTCGCCGACCTTGCTTTTCCAAGATGGAGAGAAGGAAGAAAGTGAATTTGTAAAGGCAAATGTCGTTCCCGAGCCGTCCGAACGATGAGCTACCTTGATCGGGCCTTTCCCACACTTCAGTTCTTCCCAATTCTTGATTTCGCCGAGAAAGATATCGGCAAGTTGCTTCTGGGTTAGTTTTAATGAAGAGCAATCAGATTTGTTGTATGCGATAGCAATCGTCCCACCGACGATGGGTATTTGGACGACTCCCCTCGAGACTTTGGCCGCTTCGGAGGGTTTGATCGGTTCATCGGTGGCTCCCAAATCCACTGTTCCTGCTATGAACTGGCGCACTCCAGCTCCCGATCCAACAGACTGATAATTCACTTTCACTCCCTGGGAGGCCAGGCTTGAGAAAGCGGCTTGGTAAAAAGGGGCGGGGAAAGTGGCTCCGGCGCCATTGATGGTCTGTTGCGCGATGACGGCCTCGCCCGCCACCAGGCTGGTGGCGAGAAGCATGCACAATACCTTCGGCTGGAGGGCCATTGAAGAAAAGCAGTGAAGAAGCCTTTACTTATTAATCCAAGGGAGATCCACTGGTCGTTATGGGAAGTTTAAGAGCGGAAAAAATTCTGCTGGACCATCTCGACGATGACTCGTCCAATCATGAAGCCAGCCAATTTCTGCGGCATCAACAGCCTGGGCAAAAATTTAAAACTGATCATGACTGGAAGAGGGATATTGGACCATTCCGGGATCTGAACTTAGGCATGTTGTTCAGAGTTGATTCCAGAGAAACCAACAATGAAGCCAGGAGACGGAAATCCGCTTTTGTGTTACTTTTTTCACACGCTGATTGATGGCAGTAATAACTTTAACGGCATAGAAATTGGAAATGCCCTTCCATGTCTGGCAAAAAAGCTCATGGAATTAACAAAATAAAGCGGATTTATATCACTTCTTTGAAATCATCCTAGTGTATCCATACCAAACAGTCTCTGCCGTTCTCCTTGAAGCGACCTTTACTGCTCCCCTCAGAGACCAGATTTGACTTCCAATTACCAGATCATAAACACCCTTAGCAAGCATACGCCTTAGTTGTTTATGTTTCAAATATCTTAAGAAGCAATTCTTTATCAAGATGTTGAGGTGATGTGTTTTGTTTCTCGTAGTGGGATCAATGTTGCCCATAAAACTATCAATAGAAAGGCGGCGGTGAGGCTGGGGCTTGGCTTATTCCGTCAAAAGTATTTTCAGAAAACCTTTTGGGCATAATTTGAGTGAATGTCTTGTCTCATGTGTTATCTATACTGATTGGAAGATGCCGCGACCGAAAGTGGGCAAACTTATCTCTTATTACATCCCATGCCTAACCGGTGGAATCCCAATGATGGGTGATGTTCAGACCAGTTGCTTGCAGTCCATCCACCTAAGAATGCTCGGGAACTTTAAGCAGTATCTAAAGGAGCACCTGTGACTGTTGAACGTCCAAAAAAGAACGAATTGGTCAGAAACATAAATGGGAAGTAAGGAAATCATAATGGTGTGGTATATACCTTGACCGGCCATGGCAGCCAAGCGATTAAAGCATCATAAAGCCCTGATTCGTTGTCAGCATTGTGTATCGCCATTGTGATTGAATCTAGACAGCGCTGCAGAGAGGGATCTGTGGCATAGCAGCCTGAACGATCTTCCATAGATTGAGAACTCAAAGCACCAGGAGGAAGGTGGAGCAAGGCTCAGGTCATGAGATGTGCCTTCCTCTGGGCGTGCTGTTCGCGCTTCACTCTTTCATGGGTTAATGTAAAAGCGCATGAGAGAGGTTTGGCGTGTCTTCCAAAGAAGAAACCACTGGTATGGGTCCTGTGGATGATGCTGCAGCAGAAATTCACTCTCCGATGGAAGCTCACGCTGGTTATCGCGGCGACGATTGGAACCCACAACGGTTGATGTTTCACCAAAACTTAGAAACTTTTGCTGAGCGCGTGGGTCTCATTGTTGGTTTGCAGGGGAATGGAAAAATCAGCCAAGAACAAGCCTATGATGAGATTAAACGCATCTGGAAAGGGTTAAAACAAAGTAAGGACACGTTAATCAATGGACTCTGAGCCTTTGCGCCATCATCACACCACCGTGGGCAAATACGGGATCTCGGGACAGCAAACTGTGAAGCTGGCTTCTCTCGGGCCGCTTGGACAGACACACTGAGGTTGGTACCCTTGCCTTTTGAGCCATGTTCCTCAAGGTTCGTCACGACGATGATTCCAGTCTTGTCGAGGTGCTTGATCTGAAACAGCTGTTCGATCCTTTTGCTGCGGCCATTTCGGCCCGACTTCATGGAGGTGAAGAATTGCAGGATCCTCAGACATTCTCCAAGACAGATTTGTTTTTTCCCTCTGGTGAAGACCTGCCAAAGTGCTGGCTGGATCCCCATTATCAGCAGTGAAATCTGCAAGCGTCGGTGCTGAAGCTCCAGCACCGACGAGGCAATGGAAGCATTCAGCCGCAGAGGGATCGGTGTTCTGTCCTGACGATCCTCACAGGCAGAATCGTCAGACTTTACTACTACCCCTCAAGTCGTCAGCTCAGGCTTTTCGTCTGTATGGTTGCAGCCTTGTTAAGCTGTTGTCTGATTACTCAAAAGAAAAGTTATTGAGAAATATCTAGATCTTCAGTTCAATAGGTGGACAACGTCGCTGATTCTTTCTTCCTTGAAGCTGAGAGAACGACTTCAGTACGGGCTCCCTTCCTAGTAGTAAACCAGAATGCTGCATTGGAGATCGATCATGAGTCAAAATTCACGGTCCTGAAGTTGCCAAAAATGGCTGATCATCGGCACTGACGAAAAGGCTTGACTTCCAGTGGTGATTCTCGGGAGGCAGCACTCTGTCAGGATCAGTTTGACTAAGCCGGTAATCTTTTCCATGGAAAGGACATAAAATTCTATTCCGTAGGATGGTTAATCCTCCAAAAAGACCTTCCCTGCTTTCAGTAGATTACAGGCGAAGTACAGATGTTGCGAGCGTGCTCCGAGGGAATATCTCCTTTAGATGGTCATAGGGAAAGCAGAAACAGCTTGAATCAAATGATAGTTGAGATTGTTACGTAAGACTTGACTTCCAGCGTCAACTTGATATTCGAATTGTCATTAGAAAATCTTAAATATATACTTCACCCGTTTGATTAATCGTGGCCATCATGAATATTCTAGGGTGCCGCAATGTCAAGATCGCGTGAAGGCCGGAGTCTTCTCTTGGATGGGTTTAGTCTTCATGGCCGGTTCCTTGTCATTGGAGGAGATCACCGTCTTTCCTTTGGATCGGGAGAGAAGTTGCTCTGCTTCTTGTGCTGAACGAACGACACTATCGATCGGTTGATAGCGAGAGGGAGCCAGGGCCTGGCCTCGTAAAATAGAGCCTAAAGTCAATAAAGTGAGCTTAATCTGTTGCCAAGGATTCATGGTAACCACACGCTTGTAAAGATAGCTGTCAAACGTGAGACGCTGAACATCCCCATCGCTGCACATTTCTACAAAAGCTTCACGGGCGGGATCGTTGCTATAAAAAATATTTTGCAGAATTTCCAGAACCTTATAGGTAGGACCATAAGCTTTGTCCCATTTCTTGAGATATTTCTTCAAATCTGCTTCGGTTGGAATCCGTTCACCGTTTCCACTTGCAGCGACGATCTCTTCCGCACACATACGTCCGCTTTTTGCGGCAAAGTAAATCCCTTCACCAGAGCTTTTTGTGACATAACCTGCAGCATCGCCAACCAATGCCATGCGTCCTACAACTCGACGCGGACGTGGATGCTCGGGGATTGGATGAGCTTCAACTTTGATCACTTCCCCCATCAGAAGCCGTTTGCTAGCACGGGTACGAATAGCTTTTTGTAAACCTTTAATCATTAACTGATTCTTCTGCATTGTGCCTGTACCAACGGCAACATGGTCGTACTTAGGGAAAACCCAAGCGTAAAAATCAGGTGAAACATCACTGCCGACATACATTTCGGCCAAATCTTCATAGTATGCCATCTCTTCCTTGGGAAGACGAATTCGCTCTTGAAAAGCAATTGCCATGTTGTAATCTCCTGCATCCATGGCTTTTGCCACCCGACTGTTAGCACCATCCGCACCAACAATCAGATCGACCTCAAGGGTTTTCAACTCTCCTGTCAAGCTGCCATGGCTATAATCAGAATAATGAATCGTGTATGGACCCTGGCGGTGATCACCGGTTTCAATGGACTGAACCAATCCATTGATGAGTGTAGCCCCTAGATCAGCAGCACGATTGCGCAGAAATGCGTCAAGCACCTCTCGACGACACATGCCAATATATTCATTCTGGTTATCAAGATGGATGTCAACCTCTCGGTTGGACGGAGAAATCATCCTCATATTTCTGACTTTACGATCGATGATCTCAGCTGGTATCTCAAACTCGCTCACCATGCACAAGGGGATGGCGCCACCACAAGGCTTGGCATTGTCCAATTTGCGTTCGAAAAGCCAGGTGGCAATCCCCGCCTTGGCGAGAATTTCCGCAGCACATGAACCGCTCGGTCCGCCACCCACGACAGCAACTCGCAACATTTCGAAACCAACCCCTGTCGCAAAAGCATCTTCAACGTAACATCCTCCCGTTGTGCCTGGGGTCTCCGCAACGCAATGTCTTAAGATCTTTGACGACCCCGCTTATTGGTTCTTCCTAGAACTCGGTCAGTGAGCTGGTCCTGGCCCTCCCATCCTGAAAACGATTGCGGAAAAACAGGAGAATTGGCCCGAAGCCCACCATGGCGACAGCCGACATCCCTCTGGCACGGAGGACCCATGCTGTTTCGGGGAACGGCCAAGCGAAGGTTTGGCGCAAACTTTTAGCCTTTGGCACCCTCGTCCTTCTCTTCGCCGCCGTCTTATTTATCTTCGTCAAGCCGATCCGTCACCTGTTGCCCCTCCCTCCCAATGACAAGCTCCTTGCCATGCGAACCGCCGATGGTCGACTGCTTGGTCATTTCCCCTATCCGGAAGCCAGAGAATCCCAACTGGTCTTCGTCTCGCCGGGAATGAAATTACACCAGGAGGCGGCGCAGGCTTACTTGGCCATGGAACAAGCTGCCGCCGCAGATGGTGTTTCCCTGAGTCTGTTGAGTGCCTTTCGATCGGTAGACGACCAAAAACACCTTTTTTTTGGTGTCAAAGCCCAGAGAAACCAAAGCTCCTTTGAACGTGCAAAGGTGAGTGCTCCGCCCGGATTTTCGGAACATAGCACTGGATTCGCAATTGATATCGGAGATTCCCAACAGCCCAACAGCAATCTTTCCCAAACCTTTACTCAGACTCGAGCTTATCGTTGGTTGCAAAATAATGCTGCGCGCTATCAGTTCACCCTCTCATTCCCCAAAAACAATCCGCAAGGGGTCAGTTTTGAACCCTGGCACTGGCGATATGAGGGATCCGTTGATGCCCTCCGTCTTTTCGAGCCGGCTCAACGCCTTCGTCGTGGTACGCCAGGGAACTGAGTCTTCTGAGACCTCCAAGGAGTAGGATGGTCAGACGCCTGAGCACGCTCCTTCAGCCTGCCTACGCCCTCCCTGACCTTGGACCCTTTTTGAGCCTGCTCCTACCCCGTCGCTGAAGCCACGGCTCCCAACGAGCCCATTGTCCCCACAACCAATCCCCATCCACCACCTGTTTGTCAAGAAAATGAAAGGCCTTCAAATTCGCAATATTGCTATTATTGCGCACGTCGACCATGGCAAAACCACTCTGGTTGACGCACTTTTGAAGCAATCAGGTGTTTTTCGAGACGGTGAAGCAGTTCCCGTTTGCATTCTTGACTCTAATGACCTGGAGAGGGAGAGGGGAATCACGATCCTATCTAAGAATACTGCAGTTGACTATCATGGTGTCAGAATAAATATCGTCGATACGCCTGGGCACGCTGATTTCGGCGGGGAAGTGGAGCGGGTTTTAGGGATGGTTGATGGTTGCTTGTTGATTGTAGACGCTAATGAGGGCCCAATGCCTCAGACACGCTTCGTATTAAAAAAAGCTCTCGAAAAGGGTTTGAGACCGATTGTTTTTGTCAATAAGATTGATCGTGCTCGCGTGGAACCTGAGCAAGCTCTGGATAAGGTACTGGATCTTTTTCTGGAGCTTGGGGCGGATGATGATCAATGCGATTTCCCCTATCTTTTTGGCAGTGGTATGGCAGGTTATGCCAAACAGGAGATGTCAGTCGAAAGTGATTCCATGGCTCCTTTGTTTGAAGCCATACTTCGTCATGTTCCGCCCCCTGTGGGCGATCCTGCAAAGCCCCTGCAGCTTCAAGTTACCAGTCTTGATTACAATGACTTTCTAGGCAGAATCATTATTGGGAGAGTTCATAATGGCACAATCTGCAATAACCAAACTGTAGCGTTAATTCGAGATGATGGAACGATCAAGCGTGGACGCGTTTCCAAGCTTCTGGGATTCCAGGGTTTGCGACGGGTCGAAGTCGAACAAGCCAATGCTGGAGACATCATTGCTTTGGCAGGTTTTGATGACGTCAACATTGGGGAGACTATTGCCTGTCCGGACCATCCTGAAGCCTTGCCCCTGATCAAGGTGGATGAACCCACGCTTCAAATGACGTTTGTCGTGAACGATTCTCCCTTCGCTGGGAAGGAGGGCAAATTTGTCACAAGTCGTCAGGTCAGGGATCGATTGCAGCGTGAATTGCTCACCAACGTAGCCCTGCGCCTGGAAGACACGGATTCCCCGGATCGGTGGTTGGTGAGTGGACGTGGTGAATTACACCTCGGTATCCTCATCGAAACAATGCGTCGTGAGGGCTATGAATTTCAAGTCAGCCAACCCCAAGTGATTTTCCGAGAAATCGATGGTATTCCGCATGAGCCCTATGAGGTGCTCGTCATCGATGTGCCTGAAGCGAATGTCGGTACTTGTATTGAAAAACTTGGTTCAAGGAAGGCCGAAATGAAGAACATGGAAAATTCCAGTGATGGAAGAGTACAATTGGAATTTGTTGTTCCATCCCGCGGGCTCATTGGCTTTCGTGGGGATTTCATCCGCTCCACGCGCGGTGAAGGGATTATGAGCCATTCATTTTTAGACTATCGTCCGATCCAATCTAATTATGAGTTGCGCCGAAATGGAGTGCTGATTGCATTTGAAGAAGGTGTTGCCACCTTCTATGCATTGAAGAATGCTGAAGATCGGGGGCAATTCTTCATCACTCCTGGGACCAAGGTCTACAAAGGCATGATCATCGGTGAAAACAATCGACCACAGGATTTGGAAATAAACATCTGCAAAACCAAACAGCTGACCAATATGCGCTCTGCTGGTGCTGAAGAGTTGGACACCTTACAATCTCCTGTTCAAATGACCCTTGAGCGCGCACTTGAATACATTGGATCCGATGAGATGCTGGAGGTGACACCGGAAAATATCCGTCTTCGCAAGATCTCAGCCAGGAAGCCTGTGAAACGTTGATTCTCCCCCAGGGGCTGGAGCCATGACATCACAGAGAAAACAGGGAACATCTGTCCTGTCTGATGCTCGGTATCAGCTGGCTATCAATCTCTTCAATACGCAAGATTGGTACGCTGCCCATGATGCCTTCGAAGAGCTCTGGCATGAATCTCTTGGTGAGGAGAGAGTTCTCCTTCAAGGAATTATTCAGATTGCTGTCGCCGAGCATCACCTCGGAGGCGGTAATCATCGCGGAGCACTCCTGTTGATGGCCGAAGGCTTAAACCGCCTCCGATCATCACCTCCCCATCAACCAGGCTTTGACTTGCAGGCCCTTGAGGTCATCGTCCGTGCTCGTCTGACGGGTCTCCAGACTGGCCAGTCCTTGGTAGACATCCCTGTGCCTGTTCTGGTGCGCACCACGCCCGACAAAGACTAAAATAGAAAAGCTTGTGATCAGATAAGCGATGGAGCGATTCCCCTGGCCCAGGTTCTCACGCCCTGTGACGAGGCGCGCGCTCTGGTTTGGTTGTTTGGTCTCAGCCACGGCTATCCTCGCCAGCCCCACCCCTGCATCGCCTCCCGTTTCTCCAGCACCTACCCCAACGGCGGCTGCCCCGGCTTCATCGGCTGGAGGTGGTTTGGTGACCATCGAGTCGGATATGCAGCAGGGCGATAACCAGACGGGTGTCGTCACAGCAACAGGCAATGTCAAGATCACCTATCCAGACAAGGGAATGGTGGCCACCTCCAGGCAGGCCCAATATTTTTCTAAGGAGGGTCGTTTGGTTCTCTCAGGAGATGTTGATGTAATTGATAACCAGGGACAACACATCCGCGCCGATCGTCTTATCTATAACCTTGATCAAGAACGTCTCGTTGCTCAACCGATCGCCGGACAGCAGGTCAAGAGCAAGATTCGGCTCTCGATTCCCCAGCCTGCTTCGGTTGCTGCTCCACGTCCATGACCCTGGCCCTGGATCGTGTGGCTATTTCCCTCTCGGGCCGACCGTTGGTGCAAGGCGTCAGCCTGGATCTGGAGCCTGGAGAGGTTGTGGGACTCCTGGGCCCCAATGGTGCCGGCAAGACTACCACCTTCAATCTGGTGACAGGCTTGCTCCGGCCTGATCGCGGTGACGTGACCCTCGACAATGCCTCTGTTGCTTCCCTCCCCATGCCAGTGCGGGCACGTCTGGGCATTGGCTACTTACCCCAAGAAGCCAGCGTCTTTCGCAACCTGACAGTGCGTGAGAACTTACGCCTTGCGCTCGAAGTATCACAAATCCCCATCCATCAAGCGCGGGACAGATTGGATGCATTAATCCATGAATTTCATCTTGTACCCTTCCAGAGCCGCAAGGGTTTTCAGCTCTCCGGCGGTGAACGACGCCGAACGGAGGTGGCCAGGGCTCTGGCTGTAGGTCTCGATGGACCGCGTTATTTGCTTTTGGATGAGCCCTTTGCTGGCGTCGATCCTTTGGCTGTCGCTGACCTTCAGGATCTTATTCATGGCCTCCGCTCCAGAGGCATGGGAATTCTTATAACGGATCACAATGTTCGAGAGACACTGGCGATCACAGATCGCTCCTACATCATGACGGATGGTCGCATCCTTGCTTCCGGGACATCAGAGAAGTTGGCCAGTGATCCTCTTGTACGTCGTCACTATCTTGGAGACACGTTTAAACTCTAATGATATCTCCTGATCTCCAGCTATTACAGGCTGAAAGCAAAGCACTCCTTCTGCGGTTGCGGCCTTATCTTCTTTTGAAAAAAAAATGGACGCTCCCCCTCCTTGATCGTTGGCTCCTGCAGGAGCTTGTGGGGCCACTCCTTTTTGGAATTGCTGCCTTCACGGCAGTTTCTCTGTCCGTGGGTGTCGTTTTTGAGCTTGTGCGTCGGATTGCAGAGTCGGGATTATCCGTTTTTACAGCCATTCAGATTTTAGCGCTGCGTCTACCTGGATTTTTGGTTCTGTCATTTCCCATGGCCACGCTGATGGCCACTCTCCTGGCCTACAGCAGGCTTTCCGGCAGTTCTGAATTGACGGCCCTTCGCAGCCTTGGGGTGAGAACATGGCGGATCGTCCTGCCGTCGTTGGTTCTTGCTTTTTTGATGAGTGTGCTGACATTTACCTTCAACGATCTGATTGTGCCGCGGACGAACCTGATGGCTACCCAAAGCCTGGAGTCGGCCTTGGGCAAAGCCCTTACCAATGAGAGAGGGGATAATATTATTTATTCTCGCTTTGGTCGTCTAGAAACTGATGAGGGTGAGAAGAAGCGTGCCTTGACCCACCTTTTTTATGCACGGATGTTTCGTCGCGGTGAAATGAAAGACGTCACCCTCCTTGATTTTTCCCGTACAGGTCAACGGCAGATGCTGATGGCAAAAACGGGCAAGTGGAATGAGCAGCAGTCCATGTGGGAATTTTTTCAAGGAAGAATCATCAGTCTTGATGAACAGACCGGTGCAACCACCTCGGCCATATTTGATCGCTACTTCTATCCCTTCACGCGCGATCTCCTGGATGTTGCCAAATTACCGACCGACCCTGCAACCATGACGGTTGGGCAGGCCATGCGTGCGGAACGGCTGTTGAACGAAGCCAACAATAAAAAGGAGGCCCGCAGAATTCGTGTGCGCATTCAAGAAAAATTCGCCTTCCCAGCGATTTGCTTTGTGTTTGGCCTGATTGGCAGCAGTCTTGGTGTGCGACCCCATGCTCGTACAAGTCGCAGTCAGGGATTTGGCATCAGTGTGCTTCTGATCTTTGCCTACTATCTGATGTCTTTTATTTTCAGCTCCTTGGGCATCACAGGCTCTTTAACACCCTTCTTTTCAGCTTGGCTGCCCGTTTTGATCGGCCTCGGCGCCGGTGTGATCCTGCTTCGACAATCGAGTCGCTGAGGCCGGCGCAGCTTCGACCATGAGGCGGCAAACTGGTGGAGTCTTGTCCTTGTTGACGTGTCCGTGCCCATCCTGACAGCGGATCCTGTGCTTGGCCTTGGTCTGATCGCCTTTGCCTTGTTGCTGGTGGCCCTTCCCGCAGCATTCTGGTTTGTCAGCGCGGGACGCACCAGTCCTGTTGTGCGTGTTCTTGTGGCCAGCGCCAATTTTGCCCTCACGGCCCAGCTGGTCTTGCGCTGGTGGGATTCAGGGCACTTTCCGATCAGTAATCTTTATGAATCTCTTTGTTTTCTGGCCTGGGGCTGCACGGTGACCCAGTTGCTCGTGGAACGGGCCTGGCCCAACCCTCTGGTTCCTGCGGCGGCGACACCAATGGCCTTGGGTTGTGTTGCCTTTGCCAGCTTTGCTTTGCCTGATCGCCTGCAGGAAGCCTCTCCGTTGGTTCCTGCCTTGCGGTCGAGCTGGTTGGTGATGCATGTCAGCGTCATCATGCTGAGCTATGCCGCTCTGTTGGTAGGGTCTCTGCTGAGCGTGGCTGTCCTCTTTACAGATCGATCTCAGGTTTTGCAGTTGCGCAGCAATTCGATCGGCAGCGGCAGCTATCGCCAAGCGGAAGCATTGAATCCGCCTCCGGGTGTGACCCATCTGCACAGCCAGGTGTTTCGCTCCAGCGAGGAACTTGACAGCCTCAGCTATCGCACGATCACTGTTGGATTCTTGCTGCTCTCCGTCGGACTCATCAGTGGGGCGGTGTGGGCGAATGAGGCCTGGGGCGCGTGGTGGAGCTGGGACCCGAAGGAAACCTGGGCCTTCATCACCTGGTTGGTCTATGCCGCTTATCTCCACACACGACTGGTGAGAGGTTGGCAGGGACGCAAACCAGCAATTGTGGCTGCTGCAGGTCTGGTCGTGATCGCCGTTTGCTATATCGGAGTCAATCTTCTTGGTATTGGTCTACACAGTTATGGCTGGTTCTTTGGCACCCTCATTTGAAGGTGCCATTCGTTCTGCTGCCTTTGTCTTGATACCAGCCAGACCTTGAAGCAACTACACCAAAGCGGGTTCCGGACGGCGGCTGGCTCGGATGCCACGGATGGCCTCGCCATAGTCTGCCGCTCCAAACACTCCTGAGCCCGAAACGATGGCGTTGGCCCCCGCCTCAATCACCTTCCAAGCATTGGCGGGTTTGATGCCGCCATCCACTTCAATCCAGGGGTCAAGCCCTTTCTCATCACAGAGGCGACGAAGATCACGAATCTTCTTTACTTGACTTTCAATGAAGCTCTGTCCTCCGAAGCCAGGGTTGACACTCATGATGAGCACAAGATCACAGAGTTCGAGGCAGTATTCGAGTGTGTCGATCGGGGTGCTGGGATTCAGAACAGCCCCGGCCAGCTTGCCAAGCTCTTTGATCTGAGCGAGGTTGCGATGCAAATGGGGACAGGCCTCAACCTGGACACTGATGATGTCGGCACCAGCTCTGGCGAATTCGGGCACATATTTCTCTGGCTCCACGATCATCAGGTGCACATCCAGAGGTTTGGCAGTGACAGGCCGCAGGGCCTCCACAATCAGCGGGCCAATGGTGATGTTCGGAACAAAGCGGCCATCCATGACGTCCACATGGATCCAGTCAGCACCCGCCTGATCCACATGGCGCACATCCTCACCCAAGCGGGAAAAATCAGCGGAGAGGATCGATGGTGAAACCACGAGGGATTTTGCGCTCATGGATCTCATGGGGCGACAGCCTCGGGATTTTAGGCACAGCACCGGCCCTCTCCCTGGCGCCAGGGGCCGGGGTTCAGGCGCTCCCTCGTCGGGAGTCGGTCACAAGCGCTGATACGATGACGCCGCTTCAAGGTTTGAGACCCACTCCCGGTCTCTTTGCAGGCTTCGGCGAGACAGCTCCAGCAACGAGCCGCCACCCATTGCCCGACCTTCCCTGAGGCTTTTTCCCTTGCCCGCTTCCCGTGGATCGCACCATCATCCAGGAACTGCTCGAGGTCGTTGAGCAGGCAGCCATCGCTTCGGCCCACCTCACCGGCCACGGTAAAAAGAACGAGGCTGACCAGGCGGCCGTCGAGGCCATGCGCCAGCGCATGGGGCAGATCGCCATGCAAGGCCGGATCGTCATCGGCGAGGGGGAACGAGACGAAGCGCCGATGCTCTACATCGGCGAGGAGGTCGGCAGCGGAGTGGGTCCGGGGGTTGATTTCGCCGTTGATCCGTGTGAAGGCACCAATCTCTGCGCCAACGCCCAAGACGGGTCCATGGCTGTGCTGGCCGCCAGCGAGCGGGGGGGACTTTTCAATGCCCCTGACTTTTACATGAACAAACTGGCAGCCCCTGCCGCCGCCAAAGGAAAGGTTGACATTCGCAAGTCCGCCACGGAAAACCTGAAGATCCTTTCTGAATGCTTGGATCTCGGGATCGATGAGCTGGTGATCGTCTGCATGGATCGGGCGCGGCACAAGGGCTTGATCGCTGAAATTCGCGCTGCCGGTGCCCGGGTCAAGCCCAACAGCGACGGGGACGTCAGCGCCGCGATCGCCTGCGGGTTTGACGGAACGGGTACCCATGCTCTGATGGGCATCGGCGCCGCTCCGGAGGGAGTCATCTCCGCCGCTGCCATGCGTTGCCTCGGGGGGCATTTCCAGGGGCAGCTTGTCTACGATCCAGCCGTGGCCCAGACCAAGGAATGGGAAGGTCTCACCCGAGAGGGCAATCTGGCTCGCCTGACGGAGATGGGCATCAACGATCCAGACCGGGTTTATGAGGCCGATGAGCTGGCCAGCGGTCAGCATGTCGTCTTTGCCGCCTCGGGGATCACCGATGGTCTGTTGTTCAAGGGGGTCAAGTTCGAAGCCGACTGCACCCGCACCAGCAGTTTGATCATTTCCTCCCTGGACAACAGTGCCCGTTTCATCGATACGGTGCACATCAAGCCAGGAGCCAAGCGGGTGGCCCTCTCCTAGGCCGGATCGTTCACGTTCGTCATTCTCAGCCCCGCTCCATGCACATTGCCGTTGTCGGTCTCAGCCACCGGACGGCTCCCGTTGAAGTCCGGGAGCGGCTGAGCATTTCTGAACAGTCCATGGAGGCCTCCCTGCAGCAGCTCAGAGCGGATGAGCAGGTGCTGGAGGCTTCCATCCTGAGCACGTGCAACCGACTGGAGATCTACGCCCTGCTCCGACACCCAGAGCAGGGCGTGGATGCGGTGGGAACCTTTCTCAGTCAGATGTCAGGCTTGGCGCTGGCCGACCTGACTCCCCACCTCTTCACCTACCACCATGCCGACGCGGTCGCCCACCTGCTTCGGGTTGCCGCTGGCTTGGACAGCCTGGTGCTTGGAGAGGGGCAGATTCTCTCCCAGGTGAAAAAGATGGTTCGGTTGGGGCAGGACTATCGGTCCATCGGTCCCATCCTCAATCGGTTGTTGAACCAAGCCGTCAGCACGGGAAAGCGCGTGCGTTCGGAGACCAACCTCGGCACCGGCGCCGTCTCCATCAGTTCGGCGGCGGTGGAACTGGCCCAGCTGAAGGTGGGGCAGGCCCGTGGAGTGGAGGAGCTTGTTCCCCTGGATCAGGAGCAGGTGGCGGTGGTGGGGGCTGGGCGCATGGCCCGACTTTTGCTCCAGCACTTGCGCTCCAAGGGCTGTCCGGGCGCGGTGCTCCTCAATCGCACCCTGTCGCGAGCCGAAACTTTGGCCGCTGATTTTCCTGATCTTCCGGTGCAATGTCGCCCCTTGGAGGATCTCGACCACTGCTTGAGCACCTGTTCCCTGGTTTTCACCAGCACAGCCGCCGAGGAGCCTGTGATCACCCGTGATCGTCTGGAGAAGCTGAACCGGCGCTCGGCCCTCATGTTGATCGACATCGGGGTGCCTCGGAACATCAACGCGGATGTGACAGGACTGGCCGGAGTGACCTCCTTTGATGTGGACGACCTTCAGGAGGTGGTGGCTCGCAATCAGGAGACGCGAAAGGAGATCGCTGCCGAGGCCGAATCCCTCCTCCAGGAGGAATCCCGCCTCTTCCTCGAATGGTGGGATGGATTGGAGGCGGTGCCCCTCGTCAACCGTCTGCGAGTCCAGCTGGAGGACATCCGAGAACAGGAGCTGCAGAAAGCGCTCTCCCGCATGGGGCCTGATCTCTCCTCACGGGAACGCAAGGTGGTGGAGGCCCTGACCAAAGGCATCGTCAATAAAATCTTGCATGGTCCGGTCACCCACCTTCGCTCACCGCAGCCCCGCAGCCAGCGACTGGCCGCCATGCGCGTGTTGGAGGAGTTGTTTGCACTCAGTCAACCCCCGGAGGAGGACTGATGATCGACTGTGACTCTGGGTGGAAGTGCATCGAAGTGTCTTCATGACTCCCATTCCTGCCAGGTGCTCAGGTACGGTCAGCAGGCCATAAAGGAAGTTCGGCGAACATGAAACGCGTCCTGGCCATCATTCTTGGAGGTGGAGCTGGCACTCGCCTCTATCCCTTGACCAAAATGAGAGCCAAGCCGGCCGTGCCTTTGGCGGGAAAATATCGGTTGATCGATATCCCTATCTCAAACTGTATTAATTCAGAGATCAACAAGATTTATGTTTTGACGCAGTTCAACAGTGCGTCTCTGAACCGCCACCTGACAATGACTTATAATTTATCGGCCGGTTTTGGTCAGGGTTTTGTGGAGGTTCTCGCCGCCCAGCAAACACCTGACAGCCCAAGCTGGTTTGAAGGCACAGCAGATGCAGTGCGCAAATATCAATGGCTCTTCCAGGAATGGGATGTTGATTACTATCTGATCCTTTCCGGGGACCAGCTGTATCGGATGGATTACGGCCAATTTGTGCAGCACCATATCGATACTGGGGCGCAGTTGTCTGTTGGTGCTCTGCCGGTGGATGCCGCCCAGGCCGAAGGTTTTGGCCTGATGCGCACTGGGGCCGATGGCCGCATTCTGGAATTCAAGGAGAAGCCAAAAGGCCCTGCTCTGGAGGCCATGCAAGTGGATACGGCCCAGCTGGGTCTCTCTGCGGAGGAAGCCCAGAAGCGTCCCTTTCTGGCTTCGATGGGGATCTACGTCTTCAGCAGGGAAACCCTGTTTGATCTGCTTCATTCCAATCCTCAAGCCACCGACTTTGGCAAGGAAATCATCCCGGCCTCCTTGTCCAGGGGCGATCAACTGCAGAGTTTCCTCTTTGATGATTATTGGGAGGACATTGGAACGATTGGTGCCTTCTACGAGGCAAATCTGGCGCTCACCGCCCAACCCAATCCTGCCTTTTCCTTCTACGACGAGAAATTCCCCATCTACACAAGACCTCGCTATTTGCCCCCGAGCAAGCTGCAGGATGCCCAGGTGACCGATTCCATTGTCGGTGAAGGGTCCTTGCTCAAGGCCTGCAGCATTCACCATTGTGTCTTGGGTGTGCGGACGCGGGTCGAGGATGAAGTTGTACTTCAGGACACGTTGGTGATGGGGGCGGATTATTTTGAATCCTCCGATGAACGTCTTCTCCTTCGTGAGCGGGGTGGCATCCCGATCGGAGTGGGCAAGGGTACGACGGTGCGGCGAGCGATTCTTGACAAGAACGTCCGCATCGGTTGCAATGTGACCATTGTGAACAAAGATCATGTGGAGGAGGCGGACCGCCCCGAATTAAATTTCTATATTCGTAATGGCATTGTCGTTGTCGTCAAAAACGGCACCATTGCCGATGGCACCGTCATTTGAACTCTGACGTCATCCCGCCCCTTTGCGGACGATCCCTTCCGCTGGGGCATTGGGGGTGGTTCTCGGGGCACGTTCCATCGAGGCAGAACCTCCCCGCCCCGGTGCCATCCCCGGTTTCAACCCCCTCGGCCCATGACGGCAGACGTGCAGTTCCTGACATGGGCGGTTTGATGGGCTGACCCGGGGCAGCCCTGGTCGCCACACTGGTGATATCTCCACACCTCGATCGATTCATGAGCAAGGCCCATTTTGGTCTGGTTGGTCTCGGCGTCATGGGCGAAAACCTGGTGCTCAACGCGGAGCGCAACGGTTTTTCCAGCGCTGTTTTCAATCGCACCTTCGCGAAGACCGAGGAGTTTCTTGCCGGGCGTGGCGCCGGCAAGGACATCGTGGGCGCCAGCACGCTGGAGGAGTTCGTGGCGTTGTTGGAGCGCCCCCGTCGCATTCTCTTGATGGTGAAGGCAGGCCAACCCGTGGATGACATGATTCAGACCCTGGCTCCTTTATTGGAAGACGGGGATCTGCTCATTGACGGCGGCAATTCCCTCTACACCGACACCGAACGCCGCGTGAAGGAGCTCGAAAGCCGCAGCTTCGGGTTCATCGGCATGGGGGTGTCCGGAGGGGCCAAGGGGGCCCTGGAGGGGCCAAGCATGATGCCAGGGGGCACCCTGAGCGCCTATCAAGCCATTGAGAGCATGGTGCGCAAGATGGCCGCTCAGGTGGACGACGGCCCCTGTGTCACCTACATCGGCCCTGGGGGGGCGGGTCATTTCGTCAAGACCGTCCACAACGGCATCGAGTACGGCATCGAACAGATCCTTGCGGAGGCCTACGACCTGATGAAGCGTCAGGCGGGGATGGACGGGGACGCCATGGCGGACGTGTTGGCGGTCTGGAACCAGACGGAGGAGCTGGCCTCCTTCCTCGTCGAGATCACGGAGGTCTGCCTGCGCGCAAAGGATCCTGAGACGGGGGGGGATCTGGTGGAGGTCATCGTCGATGCCGCCGGACAGAAAGGCACAGGTCTCTGGACCGTGGTGAGCGCGCTGGAGATGGGTGTCCCCGTGCCGACCATCTATGCGGCTCTCAACGCCCGCGTGCTCAGTTCCTTGCGCCAGGAGAGGCTGGCGGCCGAAGCCATCCTCCCGGCCCCGGTCCCCGCTCCGTTCCCCCTGGGGGATCCGGCGCAGGGCCTGCCAGCCCTGCGCGACGCCTGCATCCTGGCCTGCATGGCCAGTTATGCCCAGGGGATGGCCCTGCTGCGGGAAGCCTCCGCCTTGCACGCCTACAACCTGGATCTCAGTGCCATCGGTCAGATCTGGAAGGGGGGGTGCATCATCCGCGCCCGCCTGCTGCAACGCATTCAGAATGCTTATGCCGCCAATCCCGCTTTGTCCAATCTGCTGGTGGATCCCTGGTTCGCTGAGCAGGTCAATCGTCGCTTGCCGGGCCTTCGTCAGGTGGTGGCGGGCGGAGCCCTGGCCGGGATCCCCCTTCCCTGCCTGAGCAGCACCCTCGATTACATCGACAGCTACCGCACTGGACGTCTGCCGCAGAATCTGGTGCAGGCGATGCGCGACTGCTTCGGTTCCCACACCTACGAGCGCACGGATCGTCCCGGAACCTTTCACACCGAGTGGCTGCCATGACGCACTACCGCCTGATCGTCGCCTCTGGATCCGAAGCCCTGGCCCGCCACGCCGCCGAGGAGGTGGCCTTGATCCTCGATCTGGCTCTGGCGGAGCGAGAGCGGGCCCAGATCGCCCTGGCGGGGGGCACCACCCCAAGACAGGCCTATGGGCACCTGGGGGAGGAGCATCTCCCCTGGGAGCGGGTGGACGTCTTGCTGGGCGACGAACGTTGGGTGAGCCCGGAAGATCCGTCCAGCAATGCCCGCTTGCTTCGGGAATCCCTCCTGGCCCGGGGACCGGGAAGCCAAGCCCGCTTCCATCCGGTGTCCACCCATCTGGCCTCGCCGGAGGAGGCCGCTGAGAGCTACAGCGCCCTTTTGGTGCAGCTCTGCGGCGGGGAGCCCCCGCCCCTCGATCTGGTGCTGCTGGGCTTGGGGGAGGATGGTCACACCGCCTCCCTCTTCCCCGGCACGCCCGCCGCGTTGGTGCGGGATCGTTGGGTCAGCACGGGAGAGGGCAAGGGTCTGCCGCGCATCACCCTGACCGCACCCGCGCTGAGTGCGGCTCGGAAGGTGATGTTTCTTGTAAGTGGTGCCGGCAAACGGGAGGCACTGGGTCGCTTGCTCGATCCGCGGGAATCACCGGAGCGCACACCCGCCCGACTGGTGCGCCCCCATCAGGAGGTGTTGATTGTGGCGGATGCCGAGGCGGCCTCCGGCTTTCCGGAGCACGTCATCGCCTGAGCCCGCCGGCGGGGGCCTTGGGAACCAAGAAAGACCGGCAGACTGGTCCTCCGCGCTGGTCCCCCTGCGGACCTCCCCCTCCCCCATGGACTCCCGGTTCAGCTCCCCTCCGACCGCCTCCACCGCGGCCTCCCGCCCCGTCGTGCAGGGGGCAGACTTTGGGGGGTGGCAGGCCCTCAACGACACCGTGATGGGGGGCCGCAGCCAGGGCCTGTGCACGGTGGGACCGGAGGGTCTGCGCTTCGATGGAACCCTTGTGGAAGAGGGCGGGGGCTTCATCTCCGTTCGCTCCCCCCTGTTTTCTCCCCCCCTTGACCTCTCCGACTGCCAAGCTCTGGAGCTCGTGATCGGGGGGGAGGGCCGTGTCTTCAAGCTGGCCGTGGCCTGCGCCGATGGCGTGGCGGGCTTGACGGAACTGATTCCCGGCGGCCTGCGATGGGTGAAGGACTTCGGCACGGAGGCCGAGGGGCTCAGCCGGGTGGTCATCCCCTTCGCCACGTTGATGGCCTCGGTGCGAGCCCGGCCCCTGGCCAGCCTTCCCCTGGGATTGCCCCTGCGTTTCGACCCCGCACGGATCACACGGCTCCAGCTTCTTCATTCCCGCTTCAGCGAGCACGGCAGCCCCAACCCTGGATTCCGTCCCGGCCCGATCCATCTCGAACTCCATGGGATCCATGCCTTGGCCTGAGGCCAGCAACACGGATCTCTGCCGCCTGGTGGCCGCCGCGGCGGACCTCTGTCGCAAACCCCTGCGCCATGGGGTCGTGCGCCTGACCTCCGCCGAGGAGGACGAGGACTGCGCCCTCCGGTTGGAGGTCCGCTCACCGGAGGGGGAGCGGCTGGAGGATCAGGATCTGGAGCTGGAGATCTACCGCAGCGGCGATGATCTCCATCTCACCCTGGCCTGGCGGGCGGATGACACCCGGCCCATGCTCTGGCAAGGGAGCCACCCCCTGTGGATGACGGCCCTGGGAGAACGCTGCTCGTGCCCCAGCGACGGGCTGCCACTGGAGGCCCTGGCCCGTCGCCTTCGTGCCCTCCTGGCCCCCGCCTGAGGGCCTTTGCCTCAGGCGGGGGGCTGGTCGGTCACCGCCCCCTGGCTGCTGGAACTGACCTGACGGGCGAACTTGCCGAGGACGCCTGTGCGCCAGCGTGGGGCGGTTGGCGTCCAGGCGGCCCGTCGGCGCGCCAGCTCATCCTCGGCCACATTCAATTGCAGGAGGAGCCGCTCGGCGTCCACCGTGATGCTGTCGCCCTCCTGGACCAGGGCGATCGTGCCGCCCACGGCGGCCTCCGGTGCCACATGGCCCACCACCAGGCCATAGGTGCCACCGGAGAAGCGACCATCGGTGATCAAGGCCACCGATTCCCCCAGCCCCTGGCCGACGATGGCGGAGGTGGGTGCGAGCATCTCCCGCATCCCCGGACCGCCCACGGGCCCTTCGTTGCGGATCACCACCACGTCGCCCGCCTGGATCCGGCCCTCCAAGATGGCCTCCAGACAAGCTTCCTCGCTCTCAAACACGCGAGCCGGCCCCGTGAGAACCGGCTTCTTGACACCGCTGATTTTGGCCACCGCCCCCTCGCTGGCCAGGTTGCCCTTGAGAATCGCCAGGTGTCCCTTGGCATAGAGGGGATCGCTGAGGGGCCGGATCACCCTCTGACCGGTGGGAGGAGTGGAGGGAAGGTGGGCCAGCACCTCGCGCAGGGTGCGGCCTTCCACGGTGCGGCAGTCGCCGTGAAGCAGGCCCCCATCCAGGAGCAGTTTCATCACTTGGGGAATGCCTCCCGCCTGATGCAGATCCACGGTCACGAACCGTCCGCTGGGCTTGAGATCACAGATCACGGGCACCCGTTGGCGGATGGTTTCGAAATCGTCGATCCGCAACGGCACACCGGCGGTTCGAGCGATGGCCAACAGATGCAGCACGGCATTGGTGGAACCCCCAACCGCCATGATGACGCTGATGGCGTTTTCAAACGCTTCGCGGGTGAGCAGATCCAGGGGGCGAATGTTGGCCTGAATCGCTTGAACCAAAACCTCCGCCGATCGGGCCGCACTGTCTGCTTTTTCGGGATCTTCCGCCGCCATCGTTGAGCTGCCTGGCAGGCTGAGGCCCATGGCTTCAATGGCCGAGCTCATGGTGTTGGCGGTAAACATGCCACCGCAACTCCCAGCTCCTGGACAAGCATTTTTTTCAATGGCCAGCAAATCAGACTCGCTGATCTTCTGAGCCGTGATCTGGCCCACCGCTTCAAAGGAGCTGACAACGGTGAGGTCATGCCCGTTCAACTTGCCAGGCTTGATCGTGCCCCCATAGACAAAAATGGCCGGGATGTTCATGCGAGCGATGGCCAGCATGGCTCCAGGCATGTTCTTGTCACAACCGCCGATCGCCAACACGCCATCCATGCTCTGCGCATTGCAGGCCGTCTCGATGGAATCAGCGATCACTTCGCGGGAGACGAGGGAATATTTCATCCCCTCCGTACCCATCGAAATCCCATCACTGACCGTGATCGTGCCAAACAACTGCGGCATCCCACCTGCGAGGCGGGTGGCCTCCTCCGCCCGCCTGGCCAGGTCGTTCAGCCCCACGTTGCACGGGGTGATGGTGCTGTAGCCATTGGCAATGCCGACGATCGGCT
Organism: Cyanobacteriota bacterium; assembly: GCA_046340515.1. GTDB lineage: Bacteria > Cyanobacteriota > Cyanobacteriia > PCC-6307 > Cyanobiaceae > Cyanobium. Next base: position 29,120 of record JBKDTB010000137.1, read on the forward strand.
TGCCGAAATCCTCATCCCGAAATCCAACGGCCCGCAACATGGCCCGGTTGGGGGAGCGCTGGATCCCCCGAGTGATGGCGTCGGATCGCAACATGGACGTTTGCGCAGTCGCTTTGACCCTAACCAGGGATCCCGACCGGCAGGACAGAGCCGTGGGGTCGGGGCTCAGGGGGGGGATTGGAGCGATTCCAGCTGGCGACGCACCTCCTCAATGGCCTGGTTGAGCTGCTGGACCCGATCCGGCAGGGCATCCACCGGCCCCGCTCCCTCAGCCAAGGTTGCCCCGCTGGCCTTCCCGCTGAAACGGTGGTCGGTGCCAGGGAGGGCCTCCCCGGAGCGCCAGCCGCGCTTCCGGCTTTGCCGCCACAGCCACCAGGCCAAGCCTCCAGCGCCTGCCAGGGCCCCGAACACCGCGGTTGACAAAAGGAGCCCCCCAGCTGGAGCGGCGGACTGGCGCTGAGGGTCGGCCATGGAAGGAGGCGCGGGAGCCAGGAAAACCCACCTTAGGGGGCCCGGGCGGGTTCGTCGGCCGGGGGGGTGTGCTCGTAGAGACGTTCGGCTGGATCCCCGAAGCCCGGCAGGATCTGGCCGGCGTCGCTCAAATCCGGATCGATGCAGGCGCAGTAGAGGGTGAGATCAGCGATCGCCTCGCCCACCGCCTTGAGGCCCGGGGCCGAAGCCACACTGGTGATCACCCGCAGCCGGGGCCCCTCGACGCCCGCCTCCGCCAATCGCGCCAGCAGGGCGAGGAGGGTGCGGCCGGAAGCCAGCTGGGGGAGCCACACCAGCACCCCCACCCGCGGACCGATGGTGGCGGGCAGGTGATCGAGATACCAGTGGACCGTCCCATGGGGGGGGGCGTCGATGCCCACGTGGCAGATCCGGGCGGAGGGCACCACCGCCTTGGCCCCGTCCCAGAGGCCAAGACCTCCCCGCAGAACTGGAACGGCCAAGAGGGGCACGGAGGGATCAACGATCGATCCCTCGCAGGCCCCCCCCGGGGTCCGCACGGTCACGGAGCGGTGGGGCAGCCAGTCGCGGAGGGCCTCGTAGGTGAGCCAGCGACCCAGCTCGCCCATCGCTGTCGCGAACAGGGGGGAGGGGGTGGCGCTGTCGCGCAGGACGGTGAGCCAGTGGGCGATCAGGGGGTGGGGAGGAACCACCACCCGCAACGACAGAGCCATGGCTGCCATAACTTGTGAGCGAAGCGTAGGGCTGGAGCCTTGCCAGACGAATCCATTCCGGAGAACGCCATGTCGCAGACCCCCATGCCTGAGACGCTCTCGTCGGACAACGCCATCTCTGAGATGTTCGCCGGCGGAATTTCTTTTTCGGGGAAGGATCGTCCCCATGGCGCTCACGCGGCCCGGGTCCGCGGGCTGTTCAGTCTGGTTCTGGTTTTGGTGGTGATCTTCGCTGGAGCGGGGGCGTCCCTGGCGATCACGGCTCCGGAGCTGAGGGGCCAGCGCGCCCTGCAGCAGATCGAGCCCGACATGCACGGCCGCAACCTCCGCCAGCAGGAATTCCTGAAATCCGATCTGACGGGGGTTGATCTCCATGGGGCCGACCTGCGCGGCGCCGTCTTCAATGGCAGCAACCTCCAGGGCGCCGATCTGCGGGAGGTGGATCTGCAGGATGCGGTGGTGTACGCCAGTCGCCTCGACCGGGCTGATCTGCGCGGCGCCCTGCTGCGCAACGCGATGCTCATGCAAAGCCGCTTCAGCGACGCGCGCATCGCCGATGCCGACTTCAGCGGTGCCGTTCTCGATCGATCCCAACGCCGGGCCCTCTGCGCTCGTGCGGAGGGCACCCATCCGCAAACCGGTGTTCTCACCCGAGACAGCTTGGAGTGTGACTGAGCCAGCCTCGGTAGATTGACAGCATCGGTTCCACGGGGGATCAGCCCGTGGAGGAAAGGGGGAAAGACCGGTGTACGGAGTTCGCTCCGGAGACCGGCACTGTCCCGCAGCTGTGAAGGTCGCTCCGCGATCCAGTCAGAACGCCCGCCGATGCCCATCCCCTTCAAGCCCGGCGAGGACCGGCCTTCCCCATGACATTTCCCTTGACGCCGCGACCCGGCCCCCGGCCACTGCCCCTCACAGCGGGGCTGGCCCTGGTGCTGGTCAGCCTGGCCATCGCCCTCCCGGCCCGGGCCCACCACCTGATGGACCTCACTCACCTGGCGCCCTCTCCCCTGACGGGCTTTCTCAGCGGCCTGGCCCATCCGATCCTCGGCCCGGACCATCTGCTTTTTCTCTGCGCCCTCTCCCTGGTGGGTCTGCGGCGATGGGTGCCCTGGCTTCTCGGGCTGCTGGCCGCCGGCCTCCTGGGCAGCGTGATGGGGCTGGTGGCTCCCGGCCTGCCGCTGGCTGAGGCGGGGGTGGCCTTCAGCCTGGTGCTCGTCGCCCTGGTCTGGCTGAAGCGCTGGCCCGGGATTGTGTTGGTGCCGGCGATCGCCCTCCACGGCTATGTGCTCAGCGCCTCGGTGATCGGCTGGAGTCAGGGGCCTGTCATCTTTTATGGCCTGGGGCTGCTCTTGAGCCAGGGCGCCCTGCTGCTGTTGGCCTTCACCCTCCTGCGCTCGCTCGTGGATGGTCTCAGCCCCCAGCGGCGGACCCTGATCGCCGCGGGCCTGATCGGCTGCGGCGCGGCCTGGACCTGGTCCGCCCTTCTGGCCTGACATGCCTTCCACACACCCCACCCGCCTGCCGGTCACCGTGGTGACTGGCTTCCTGGGTGCCGGCAAGACCACCTTGCTGCGTCACCTGCTCCTCCACAGCGGCCAACGGCTGGCCGTGATTGTCAATGAGTTCGGCGATGTCGGCATCGACGCCGATCTGCTCTCCCATTGCGGCTTCTGCCCGGAGGAGGAGCTGGAGGGACGCCTTGTGGAACTCACCAACGGCTGTCTCTGCTGCACCGTGCAGGAGGACTTCCTCCCGACCATGGAGCGGCTGATGGAGCGGGCCGATCAGCTCGATGGACTGGTCGTGGAGACCAGTGGATTGGCCTTGCCGGAGCCCTTGGTCGCCGCCTTTCAATGGCCTGCGGTCCGCACCCGCACCCGGGTGCATGCGGTGGTGGCCGTTGTGGATGGGGAGGCCCTGGCGGCGGGCCACGTGGTGGGCGATGGCTTGGCCGTGGAGCGACAGCGCCAGGCGGATCCAAGCCTCGACCACCTTTCTTCCCTGGAGACGCTGTTCGATGAGCAGCTGGAGATCGCTGACCTGGTGGCGGTGAGCCGCGCCGACACGGTGGACCCCTCCGCTCTGGAGGCGGTGCTGCTCCGCCTGAGGGGCAAGGTGCGGGCCGGCACTCCCGTGGTGCCGATGGCACGGGGCGTTCTTCCACCGGATGTGCTCCTGGGCGGAGCGGGCGAGGTCCCTCCCGACCCGTCGGACGGGGAAGGGATGGAGGAGGACCTCGACGATCACGATCACGATCACGATCATGTCCATGTCGCCATGGCATCCCTGGTCATTCGCCGCTGGGGCTCCTTCGCCCGTCAAAGCGTGGAATCCGCCCTGCGGCAGCTTCTCCTGGACCAACCGGTGCTGCGACTGAAGGGCCGCCTTCACGAGCCCGGAAAACGCCTGGCGTTGCAGGTTCAGGCCGTGGGGCCGCGACTCGAGTGCTGGTACGAGGGCATGGCCAAGGGGGATCCACAGTGTCCGTCCTTGGAGCTGGTGGCCCTGGTGCCTGCGGGCCAGCTCGAGCCGTTGCGGATCGCCGTCGAAGCCCTCTGGCCCACCTCAGGGGCCGGAAGTCTCGTCGCCTAATCCAGAGGAATATCCCCCCGGGCACAGAGGCCATCCCAACAGAGGCTGCCATCGCTGTTCCAGCGGGGGGTCACCTCCCGCCAGCGGCCGTCCACGGCCATCCGCATGTGGCCTGTGCCGTCGTGGGAAAACCCATGGCGGCGCTGGCCCACCACCAGAACCCACCGCCGCCCCGGATCGCTGATCTCCATCCGGCAGGCTTGCCAGGCTCCGCTCCCCAGGCGGCATTCCAGGGGGACCGACATCCCCTGGCTCCGGGCGGGGAGGTTGAGGGCAGCGGCACTGGCGAGGCTGGCCAGCCCCAGGGCCACCAGAACCCTCGCCCCCCCGGGCTGCCAAGATTGGGGGATTGGCGTTCGGCTGGTGCCTCTCTTTCGTGCCCGGGTCCAGGTGTCCCTGCGACCTTCCGTGCTGGATCCCGCCGGTGAGGCCACCCGCGCCGCGGCGGCGCGCCTGGGGGTGTCCGGGATCCAGCGGCTGCGCATCGGCAAGGCGATCGAGGTGGAGTTGGAAGCTCCCGATCGCGTCACGGCCCAGCGGCAGCTGGAGTTGCTCAGCGACCGACTGCTGGCCAATCCCGTGATCGAGGACTGGAGGCTGGATGTGGTCGAGCCCGGGGAGCCGGCATGACCATTGGCATCGTGGTGTTTCCCGGCTCCAACTGTGATCGGGATCTGCGTTGGGCCCTGGAGGGATGTCTGGGCCAGCCCGTGCGGTTCCTGTGGCATGGGGAACGGGATCTGAGCGGCGTGGAAGCCGTGGTGCTCCCGGGTGGCTTCAGCTATGGCGATTACCTGCGGTGCGGGGCGATTGCCCGTTTTGCCCCGATCCTTCAGGAGGTGCGGCGTTTCGCGGAGGAGGGCGGACCCGTGCTCGGCATCTGCAACGGCTTCCAGGTGCTCACGGAAATGGGTCTGCTTCCCGGCGCCTTGACCCGCAATCGCGACCTTCATTTCCGTTGTGAATCGGTCGTCCTGGAGGTGAGGCCAGGGTGCTGTGGCTGGCTGCGGGGCTACAGCGAGGGAGCCACCATTGCATTGCCCATCGCCCATGGGGAGGGCCGATATCAGGTGGAGCCCTCAACATTGCACCGTCTTCTGGATCGCGGCCAGGTGGTGCTGCGGTATTGCCACAATCCCAATGGTTCCGTGGGCGATGTCGCGGGGGTGTGCAACGAGAGGGGCAACGTGCTCGGTCTCATGCCCCATCCCGAACGGGCCTGTGATCCAGCCCTGGGGGGACTGGACGGGCGTGCGCTGCTGGCCTCCCTGGGGCGAGGCTGATCCATGCGCCGACGAGCCTTTCTGGGGGGCGGAGTGGCCCTGGGGGGCTTCGCTTCGGCCCGTGCCGCCGCCGGCTCCCCCCGCCAGCCCTTGCCCATGCCGCCCCCCCTGGGGCCAGGGAGCCAAGTGATGGCGATGGCGCCAGGCACCTGGTGGGAAAATGCCCAGCAGGAGGCGGAAGTCTTGCGCGGGCGTTTCGCTGCCGCCGGTTGGACCCTCACGGTGCCCGCCGCCATCCAGGGGCGTTGGCGCTGGTTTGCCGAGCCCGATGGCGACAGGCTGCGGCGGTTGACGCGGGCCATGGCGGATCCCGCGGTGGCGGCGGTGGTGTGCGTGGCGGGGGGCTGGGGCAGCGCCCGATTGTTGGAGCGGGGCTGGCAGCCGCCCTCCGGGCCGCGCTGGTTGGTGGGCTACTCCGATGCCAGTGCCCTGCTCCTGGCCCAGTGGGCCGCGGGCGTCGGGGGGGCGGTGCATGGCAGCCCGGCGGGGGATGGAGAAGCCTGGGACCGCCTGCGCAGCCTGTTGCGCGGCCTTCCGGTGGCCCCCCTGCGAGGGCAAGGATGGCGGTCAGGAACGGCGAGTGGTCCGCTGGTGGTGAGCAACCTCACGGTGGCGACAAGCCTGATCGGCACGCCCTGGTTCCCCCGGCTGGCGGGTTGTCTGCTTGTTCTGGAGGATGTGGGCGAAGAGCCCTACCGGGTGGATCGCCTGCTCACCCAGTGGCGAACGAGTGGGGTGTTGCGTGGCGTGGCGGGTGTGGGGTTGGGCCACTTCCGCTGGAAGGAGGACGACATCCTTCCCGGCGATCTGAACATGGAGGAGGTGTTGCGGGATCGCCTCGGCGACCTGGGGGTGCCGTTGGTGGGTCGATTGCCCGTGGGCCATGGGCGGCCCAACCTGGCCCTGCCCCTGGGCCCCCTGGCACGCCTTGACGGCCAGCGGGGAACTCTGGAGCTCCTCTGAGCGGATGGAACATCAAAAAAGGGGCCCGCTGGGCCCCTGTGGGAAACGTGTCGAAGGATCAGTCGATGGCCGCGAAGAAATCCTTGCTCTTCACGGGATCGGGGTTCATGGTCTTGTCTCCGGGGGTCCAGTTGGCGGGGCAGACCTCATCAGGATGCGACTGCACATACTGGAAGGCTTGCAGCACCCTCAGGGTTTCATCCACGCTGCGACCGACGGGCAGGTTGTTGATGGTGCTGTGCATGATCACGCCCTCAGGATCAATGATGAAGAGACCCCGCAGAGCAATGCCGGCGTCCTCATCGAGAACTTCGTAGGCACGGGAGATGTCCTTCTTCAGATCTGCCACGAGGGGATAGGCGATGTCTCCCAATCCGCCGGTCTTGCGGTCGGTTTGGATCCAGGCCAAGTGGCTGAACTGGCTGTCCACGGAGACGCCGATGACTTCCGTGTTACGGCTGGAGAAATCGCCGTAGCGATCGCTGAAGGCCGTGATCTCGGTGGGGCAAACGAACGTGAAATCGAGGGGATAGAAGAAGAGCACGACATACTTGCCGCGGTATTGCGACAGGGTGATCTCCTTGAATTCCTGATCCACCACGGCGGTGGCGGTGAAGTCTGGGGCGGGCAGACCGACAAGCCTGGACATGGGGAAGGACAGTGGAAGGGGAAGGAAAGGTTCAACAACATGGTCAACGCACCACAGGCCGGAAAAGAAGGGGCCAGGGGGGCGTCCAAAGGAGAAGGCGGAAGGCGAAGCCGGATCGACTTCCAGTTGAACAGTTAAAATCTATCACAGAACCTTGCGAGTGATGGGGTGGCGGGGCCATAGGCTGTCCTGATCATCTTTCCTCCCTGCGATGTCCTGGGATCCCATGGTGCTGCGCAAGTACAGCACCACCAGCCAATTCCGCCTCCTCAATCAGGTCCGCACCGAGCTCAACGCCCACCCCCTGGTCCGCAACCCCGATGGAGAGATCAATCTGGGCATCCCCCGCCGCGGAGGGTCCTACCGGGTTCCGGTGGAGGTGCGCGGTGCCCCTGCCTCCCCCAGGACCGTCAGGCCAGCACAAGCTGCGGGCACCACGGACGGCGACACGACCCAGTCGGATTCCACCAGCTTCCGCGATCGCTTGCGAGCCATTGAAATGCGCTGAGGTGCCTCCGGGCCATTCCACCAAGGCTCCAGGGCAGCTCTCCAGCCCCTCGCCCCGCTCGCCGGAACAACACCAGCCCCGTCCACCGCTGCTGCATCCGTTCCCTGCCGCATCCGTGCGGCTTGAAATGGTCGGTGTCAGCGGCGGTGAGGCTGGCTGAAATGTGGGCTCTGGCGAGAGCTTGTCCTCGCGACGTTGAAACCGCTGAGAGAAAGAACATCATTTCCCATCGCCATTTCACACCTTCTACTCAGCAGGCGAGACAGAACAACCCAACCAGCCAAGCAGCCTCTGGGCAACCCACCGGCTCGGCCCTGGCTCAGGGCGAAGATTCCTGCGTTCCCGGGTTGGGCCTGGTCCTTTCCCGGTGCACGTTGGCTTTTCCGGAGCTTTTTCGGGGAAGCTCTGGAAGGTTCTCTCGGGAGACAAGCCAGCTCAGAGCAGAAAAGCTGGAGAGTCTCTGGAAAATCGTTGAATTCTGATCAGGCTGGAAGCAAGATTTCAGTCGGGAGAAGACCCGTGCGAGAACAACATCAGGATTGGTTGAATTTTTTCCAAGGCTTCATACTCAGGCGCAAGGTGAAAATCCTCAAAACCTGATTTCACGAAGCTTTCCCAAGAAACTTCTAAAACCGCTGTTTCGGTGGTTCTGCCGCGCGAGAGTCCCCTGAAATGGTTTCCGAGTGAGGTGTGTGGATGTTCAGGACATCCTTAACTCAAGATCCCAGATGGGGTGTGAATGAATGGCTCGGGGGAGACTTGAACTCCCGACCTTGGGGTTATGAATCCCACGCTCTAACCAGCTGAGCTACCGAGCCTTGTGGGCCGAGTCTAAAGGATCGTCGGCCGTTCGCCCGAACCGTTCGCCCAGACCACGGCAGGCTGGAAGCACGGCGGAAATTGGATCAGGCTGCGGGGCGGAGCACTTCCATGGGGTTGATGGCCCCGAGTCCCGGTGCATGAATCTCGAAATGGAGGTGGGGACCCGTGCTGCGACCCGTACTGCCCATCAAGCCGATTTGCTGCCCTTGGGACACCTCTTCCCCAACCCGCACCAGGATGCGGCTTTGATGGGCATAGCGGCTGACGGATCCATCCGCATGGGTGATCTCCACCATGTAGCCGTAGCCGCCGTCGTTCCAGCCGGCATAGGTGATCCGACCCGACTGGACGGCCAGGATCGGCGTACCCACGCTGTTGGCGATGTCGATTCCTTTGTGCATGCGGCCCCAGCGCCAGCCATAGGGCGAGGTGAACACTCCGCGGGCTGGCCAAATCCACCGACTGTTCATGGTGGGAGTCGACTCGGAAGGTTCGTACTCCGGGGTGTCGGGCCAACTCACCCCACCGCTGGTCGATGGCCTCATGCTGAGAAGGGTGTGCACACGCGGTTCAGGGGAGTTGGCTTGAACCCGCAGGCGCCGCCCCACCACCAGGGGGGATTGCCGCAGCTCGGGGTTGAGCCGCATCAGTTGGTCGAGAGAGAGGTTGTAGCGCTGGGCGATGCCTTCGAGCGTGTCGCCCAGACGAACGGTTCCCGGAACCGTGGAGCTGACACCCGCAGAGTCGGGGGCCGTGGATGACCCATTGAATCCGGATGGGCCGTTCGCGGGCACAGGCGATTCCTTTTCAATTCCCTTGAGGGCGGCGAAGAGATCATCCGCCGTGGTGCTCTCGCGCAGATCTGTGGCGACCGCCGCGGTCAGTGGCAAGGCCACTGGCATACAGAGCAGGGCCGTGAAAATGCGTCGATTAAAAAGCATGTCGATTCAGAAGGGTGATGAGACCTTGGGAATGCAGATGGATTTAGATGGTTGTGCACCTGTCGCGAACGATCAGGGGCAAAAAAACAAAGCTCGGCTGAATGTAGCAGTCCTGGTCAACACTGTCAACCCATCTTTCGGGCTGATTACTGCTGGGCCTGCTGTCGCAGCGCTTCAAACAGCACGACCGCCACCGCTACGGACAGGTTGAGACTCCTGACCCCGGCTGGGTTCTCTTGCCTTGAGCAGGGCATGGGAATCGTCAGTCGCACGTCGGCGGCCTCCAGCATGGCGGGGCTCAGCCCATCGGTCTCTCGACCGAACAGCAGCCAGTCGCTGGGGAGAAAGGTCCAGTCTGTGTAGGACTGGCTGGCATGGCTGCTCAGGGCCAGGAGCCGCCCTCCCTCTTGCCGGCAGTGGGACAGGAAGGACGGCCCATCCGGGTGTCGGTGGAGCCGCACCAGGGGCCAGTAGTCCAGCCCCGCCCGCCGCAGCTGCCGATCACTGAGGGAAAAGCCCAAGGGGTCGATCAGATGGAGTTCCGATCCGGTGGCGGCGCAGGTGCGGGCCACATTCCCCGTGTTGGGAGGGATCTGCGGCTGGAACAGCACAACCCTGGGCATGGCGACTTCAGGTGTTCCGGGGCGAGGGCGGGTCGCCAAGGATCTCAGGCACCGGGGTGCCGAGCCGGCTGAGGTCCATGGCTCGGCCCTGCAGCACCAGCCAGGCTGTCTGGCAGAGCGGCGTGAGCCGCTGCTGGAGCTCTCCCAAACGGTCCCGAAAACGGCCACCCGCCGCGGTGGCCGGAACCACACCCCACCCTGTTTCCTCGCAGACCAGAACAACGGTCGCCCGGCTGCACCGGAGGGCCTCCAGCAACGACATCAACTCCTGCTCCCACAAGGCGCTCTCCAGGTCCAGATGGGCCGCCACCCAGGTGCCGAGGGAATCCACAAGGGCCAAATCGCCATGGTCCAGGGTGAGCAGGGCGGCCCTGAGTTCTCCGCCCACCTCCAGGGTCCGCCAGGAGGCCGGGCGGCGCTCTCGATGGCGCCGCAGGCGCCGTTGCCAGGAGGCGTCCTCCGGGAGGGCGGGGCCGGTGGCGAGCACCACCACCGCCAACCCGCTCCGGTGGGCCAGATGTTCCGCCCAACGACTCTTGCCGCTCGCGGCCGGACCACTGACCAACGTGAGACGCGGATGGGACACGTCAGCCAAGCATCACCCTCCCCCCTGCATGTTGCGCAAGGTCGCGACGGAGGAGGGGGACACGCGATTGAGGTAACGGAAGATCCAGTATTTGAAGATCGTGGCCAAAACCACAGGGAAGGTGGCAATGAAGAGAAGGATGAAGTTTTCCCTGGCCGGCAAACCAAGGTGATCGGCCACACCCTCCAAGAGGACAGTCCATCCCTCTGGGCTGTGAAAGCCAACAAAAATGTCCGTGAAGAGAATGATGGCAAAGGCTTTGGCGCTGTCGCTCAAGCCATAGACAAGCTCATCCAGGAAGCCGCGAAAAATCTGGATGTCGCGTTGGCCGAAGAAGCAAACCGCCACAAAACCGATCAAACCAAAGATGTCGGCAAAAACATTTTTAACCGCATTGGTGCTTTCTCGATCCGCTTCCTCCTTTAACTCCTGCGCACGCACCTGCAGCTTCTGCTGCAGCTCCTCGCTCGTGGGCAGGGGCTTGTTGTGGAGCAGATGATCAAATTCAATTTCCGCCTGATAGACCCGCAAACGCTCCACGGCCCGCTCCTCCAGCTTGGGCCTGGGGTAATTGATGAAGGGAGCGTCGGGCGAGAACCGATCCACCAGAGGGGAAACGATGTAAGTGCGGCTGATCTGTTGCACCAAAATCGGCACCAGGATCAACAGCAGCAGGATGCGCAGCGCCACCAGGGTGGAATCCCGCCGCCGGCGGAAGCCCGCGATCATGCTGGCTTCCGCCTCTGGATCCAGTCGCTGTCGCACCTGATCCACGACCCCCAGCAGACTGCGGGGCAGCACTTCTGGACTGCGGCTCAGGCTGGGCAACAGCTCACGGGAGCCGGCATAGCGCGCCACAACGTTGTCCAGCAATTGAAATTGCCGCAGTTCCTGGCCGCTGAGTTCCTGGCGATAGGGCTTGATCGATTCCACCGCGTCTTGACACACTTGCAACGCCGCCCGGAAGCGGCGCAACACCTGGGCTTGCATCGCCCTGGGTATGCGCAGCTCCAGCTCCGGTCGCACGGGACGATCTTGGTAATACTCCAACTCAATACTCTGGATCAGCAGCGCCGCCTCATAACCACGCTCCAGATCACTGCTGAGATCAAGAGATCTGGCGTTGCCCAGGCGGCCCACCCAGTCGCGGAAACCCATCATCGTTTCAGCGAGAAAACACCCACCAGGTGGCCATTGGCACCACGGTGCCGATGGCCAGAAGCACCACGACCCATGTGAAGGCGTGGCTGCTCTCCGTTTCCTCCTTGCTGGGGATGTTGCTCGCCAAGGCCTGGGCCTCCTCCTGGAGTGGCTCGCCGGGATCTTCCCCACCCCGCAGCACAACCCCCAGGCGTGACAGGGCATCGAGGCTGGCCTGCCGCCAGCGATCCGCCGACCGCAAGGGGAAGGCCATCGTGGTGTCGGCCGTGCTGCGCAGCAATTCCGCCGGCAACCGGCCCCGCAACCCCGACGCCGCCACCACCGCCGTGGAGCGGGTCTGGGCATCGATGAGCAACAGCAGCAGAGGGGGCGCACCGCCATCCGCCGTCTGCCAGCGGCTCAGGAGATCCTCCCCGAGTTGTGTCAGCGTGAGGTCGTCCTCCAGTCGATTGACGGTGATCACCCTGGCGTCCACCCGCTCGTCGTTGAAGCTGGCCAACTCCCGCTCGATGTCCTGGGAACTGGCCCGGGAGAACACCTCAGCCTGATCCAGCAGATGGGTGGCCGGGGCCTGCGGCGGAAAATCAGCCGAGGAGAGGGCCTGAGCCGGGCTGACCACACCGCAGACCAACGCCAGACTCAAGAGCGACAGGAGCAGGATTCGCCGCCAGCGCGCCAGGGAGGGGACGGGCCCAGCAGGCGCGCCGGTGAGGGAGGGAGAGGTCACGGCAAGCTCGATTGGAGGGCGGTGTTCTTCCAGTTTGACGCGCGGGGGCCAGGGCTGCCCCCGGGCCGGCGGATGATTCCCTCTCCGGCGCCCTTCCTGCTCCATGTCCGCTTCCCTCCCCGCTCGGGTTGTGCTGGCCCTGGGCCTTGTCGGTCTCGTGGTGGCGGTGCTCAACCAAGTCAACGCTCCCCAGCTGGATCCTCCCTTGGAACGGGCCTCGGTCCTGGCCAGTCTGCTGGCCGTGGCCCTGCTGGTGGTGGGAGCCCTTTGGCAGCGCGTCGTGCCCGAGGCGGCGGTCCGGGCGGCCCTCGAGGGGCGGGAGGGCTGCGAGCTGGAGGAGGGCCTGCCCGAGGATCTGCTGCTGGAACTGGGTTGGGGCAGTTCCATGCTGCTCACCGCCACGCCCGCCGCCACCCTGCTTTTGCATGATGGCCGGCGGACACTGCTGCGCCGCGGCTTGCTCGGCCCCGATGATTTCCATCCCGGGCCCATCTGTCAGCAGGCCATCCGTCGGCAGAGGGCCATTTCCCTGGTGGACCTGCGGCCCTATCCGGGTCGAGACGAGTTTGATGGTCTGCTGGCGGGATTGCCCGCCGTGGTCGTTCAGCCGGTGGGGGAGGCGGGCGTGCTGCTCATCGGTGGCTGGTCGTGCCGCTGTTTCAGCACATCGGATCTGCGCTGGATCGAGGGCTGGGCCCGAAGGCTCAAAACACAATGGGCTCCGGTTTGGCGGGCACCCGCGGCGGACGGGGAGACGACGACTGCCGGGGCACCTGAACCTGCGTGATCACCCGACCTCCGGGCGTGCTGACGGTCACCCGCCCCGCCGGGCCCAACTGGCCCTCCAGGCGTCCGGCCCGGGTGAGCTGCCGATCCCCTTCCCGGCGGAAAACCACATCCCCCTCCGCCGCCACCGCTTGGGTGGTCCAGTTCCATTGGCAGCGGCTGGCCTGGAGCGCATCACCCCGCTGTTGCAGGCGGCAGCCCCGGCTGATGCTGGCGGTGGTTTGCGTCCCATCCAGCCGCAGCGCCTCCCCCTGCAGGCCGAGCGCACCCTTCTGCCCTTGAAAGGGGGCGGTGCTGGTCAGCCACTGCTCCCGGGTGTCGAAGGTGAGCGTGCCGCCGCGAAACCAACGGCTCTCCGCCGGGTCGTCGATCCGCACCGGCCCCAGCAGGGTGTAGCGCTGTTGGAGGGTGTTGCCCTCCAGGCGCGAGGCCGTCAACACCTGCGGGGGGGCCTTGGCGGCGCTGTTGGGAGCACGGCGTCGGAGCGTCACTGGACCAGTGCCGAGGAGCGTGCCCTTGCCGGGTTGCCAATCCAGGCTCTTCACCGTGCCCACCATCTCGAGCAGCGCTGGTTTCGGCGTGACGGTCAAGGGGGTGGCTCGGCTCCAGCGCTCCAGCCGGGGTTCGCCCCTGAGTTCGAGCAGATCCCGATCCAGGTGAAGGATGGCGGTCTGGGAGGACAGCCTGTTGCGGGCATCCCGCACCCGGGGCGCCAAATCAAAGCGCATCAGGGCCTCGCGCGGGATCCACACCGCCCGCTCGCCGACAACCAGCAAGGGATCGGGGCCCAGCCTCTGGAGCTGGATCGCTCCTTCCAGCAGGATCACGGCCCCGTCGTTCACCACCGTGCCCGTGGTCGCCCGCAGGCGATAGAGCGGCTTGCCCTTGGCGAAGATCATGCCTTCGGGGCGCAGGGCGCGGGCGACACTGCTGCGGATGTTGTAGCGAGCTTCGGGGCTCTTCAGGGTCCAGGCCGGCTGCCCCTCCTTGGTGCGCTGTTCCAGGTCGAGGCTGCGGAAGGAGAATGGCGGCGTGTTCTCCTCCGTGTCAACGGCCACGGGTCCCAGGCAGCCCTGGCAGGCCAGGAGCAGGGCCAAGGGGGTCAAACGCCGGAGGGCCTGCCGCGAAAACGTCTTCACAGGGGATCGAGGAGCTCCAGTCGCTGCATCACCGGCGCGGCTTCCGGCAGGGGGAAAGGGCTGGGGAGGAGGCCCCAGCGCCGGCTGTCCTGCCATGCGGAGTGACTCGCCGCCGCCATCCTCTCCGCCTCCGCCCGACCCTGGCTCGCCGGCCAGAGGGCCCCGGAGGAGAGGGCCGGACAGGCGAGTTGCGCCAGAATGCGGCCTGACAGATCGGGAAGCAGGGGCGTGAGCAAAACACCGATCCAGCGGCAGCTCTCCAACACGGCGTAGAGATCAGCCCCCACGCTGGCCTCCTGGCCCGATTGCTTCATCCGCGTCCAGGGAGCTTGCACGTTGAGAAAGCCGTTGGCCGACTCCGCCAGAGCCAGCACAGCCTCCGCCGCCCGTCGAAAATCCATCCCCTCCAGGGCCTGCTCCAGGCCACTGGAGGCCTCTTGGCAGGCGATGGCGAGGGGATGGTCGGCGGAGGCCGCCGCGCCCCGGGGCGGAACGCCCCCGCTGAACCACTTGCGCGCCATCGACACGCTGCGATTCAACAGGTTGCCGATCGTGTTCGCCAGATCATTGTTGACCAGATCGCAGAAGCGCTTCTGCTGAAAGTCGCCGTCCTCGCCAAAGGGGATGTCGCGCAGCAGATACCAACGCACCGCATCCCGGCCGCAACGCTCCAGCAGAATTTCAGGGTCGAGCACATTGCCCAGGGTCTTGCCCATCTTCTGGCCTTCGCGGGTGAGAAAGCCATGGCCGAACACCTTCTCCGGCAGGGGCAGATCGGCGGAGAGCAGCATCGCCGGCCAAAACACGGCGTGAAAGCGCAGGATGTCCTTGCCGATCACATGGAGCTGAGCGGGCCAGCCTTGGGCGGGGAGGAGATCGAGATCCACCGGACCCTCCGGATCCTGGAGGGCAGAGAGATAGCCCAGCAACGCGTCAAACCAGACGTAAAAAGTGTGGCCGGGATGGCCGGGAACCGGAATCCCCCAGGGAAGATTGACCCGGGAAATCGAAAAATCCCGCAGACCGCTGGCGACGAAATTCTCCACCTCTCGTTGGCGGGAGGCCGGCGCGATGAAGCCCTCCCGACGCACCAGTCGCTCGATTTCCCCCTGATAGCGGGAGAGCCGGAAGAACAGATTGGGTTCATCCCGCCACTCCAGGGGGCGTTGGTGAATCGGGCAGCTGGGGGCGAGGGCGGTGGCCGGGTCGTCCTTGAACTCCTCGCAGGCCACGCAATACCAGCCCTGTTGACGGCTTTCGCAAATGTCGCCCCGGGCTTCCACGCGGGCAAAGAATTGTTCCACCAGGGTCCGATGGGCCGGAGCGGTGGTGCGAATGAAGCGGTCGTGGCTGATCCCCCAGCGGCTCCAGAGGGAGCGAAAGCTTTCGCTGTTGCGATCGCAGAAGGCCTGTGGGGCCAGGCCGTTGGCTTCGGCGGTGCGCTGTATCTTCAACCCGTGCTCATCGGTGCCGGTGACAAACACCACGGCCTGACCCCGCAGCCGCTGGTGACGGGCGATGGCGTCGCAGGCCAGGGTGGTGTAGGTGCTCCCGAGGTGGGGCTTGTCGTTGACGTAGTAGAGCGGAGTGGTGAGGGTGAATGGCATCGCTGGGGCTGGGATCAGTGGCGCAGGTGTCGCCCGTTCGGCTCGCCATTCCGGCCCTGGCTGGGTCGATCCTAGCCATCGGTCTCCCCGGTTCCCCCTCTCCGCCGCCTGCCCCCATGCCTGCCCGATGAACGCTCCTCCCACCCCTTCCCCCCCCACCCTGGACCACTCCGCGGAGACGGCCCGGCGCCAGCTGTGGCTGGGCGCGCTGCACCATCTGGCCCTGGCTGATGGAGATTTCTCCGCCGCCGAGGAGCGTGTCCTGGAGGACCAGCTGCGCCAGGAGCTGCCCGGCACCCGTTGGGACTCGTGTCCTCTGCCCGGCGTCGAGGCGTTGATCCATCGCTTCGGCGTGGCGACGCCGCAGGCGGAGGCCTTTCTGCGCTCCGCCGTGGTGGTCGCCCTGGCGGATGGCCATCTCAGTCCGCCGGAGACCGCGCTTCTGCGGGAGTGGAGCGCCGGCTTGCAGGTGGGTGAGGCGCTGCTCGCCTCCTTGCCGGACAGCTGCTGCGAGAGCACGGACAGCCCGGGCCTGCTGGATCAGCTCCGGGCCTGGCTGGATGAACTGGATCCGGCGGAGCCGGCCGTGGCGCGCTTTCTGGTGCGGCTGATTCCTGCCCAATGTCCCTTTGAGAGAGATGTGCGCCTGTTCGGGCACAAGCTGGTGCACATTCCACCCATGTGCAAGATCAACCCGCTGTATGACCAGCTCGTCGCCCTGCGGCTGCGCTGCCTCACCGCCCTGGCCGAAGAGGAGCCCGTGGCCGCTCCCCGACAGGAGGGGCCATGAGCGCCAGCCGCCGAGCGGTGCCGGTGGTGGTGTGGGGAGGCGGCACCGGGGGGGTGGCCGCCGCCCTGCAGGCGGCCCGAAGCGGAGCCGACACCCTGCTGCTCACCCCCGGCCCCTGGTTGGGGGGCATGGTGAGCGCCGCGGGCGTCTGCTGCCCCGACGGCAATGAGCTCTCCCCCTGGCAGACGGGCCTGTGGGGGGCGTTCCTGCGGGCCCTGGCCGCCGCGACCCCCGGCGGACTCGACCACAACTGGGTGAGCTGCTTCGGCTACCGGCCCGCCACGGCGGAGGCGATCCTGCGGCGCTGGGTGGCCCGCGAATCCCGCCTCCACTGGTGGCCCCAAGCCCGGCTGGAGATGGCACACCGCCAGGGCGACCGTCTCGCGGCCCTGGACGTGCACTGGCGGGGGGAGGACTGGCGCCTGGAACCCACCATCGTCATTGATGGAAGTGATCGGGGTGATCTCTATCCCCTGGCGGCGGTGTCCCATCGCCTGGGGTGGGAGGCGCGGGAGGTCTGGGGGGAGCCGAGCGCCCCGCCCCGCGTGGCCCTGGAGGGGGATCCGTTCTTCACCCGCCAGCCTGTGCAGTCGCCCACCTGGGTGGTGATGGCCCAGCTCGATCCGGCGGAGAGGCCGGCCCCGGAGGTGTCGGCTGGAACGGCCGCCGGCGAGGCGCGGCCCGCCCCGCCCTTCTCGGAGGCCACCCAACCCTTCGGCCTCGAACGCACCCTCACCTACGGCCGCCTTCCCGGAGGCCTGCTGATGCTCAACTGGCCCCTGGCCGGGAATGACTGGCACGGGAACCTGGAGCGAGCCTTCGCGACCGACACCCCGCCGGGAGAGGTGCGGGCCGATCTGGCGGCGGACATGCGGGCCCACAGCCGGGCCTTCGCGGCGGCCCTGCGGGAGATCAGCGGCGGGCGCGTGAGGCGAGCCGGGGTCTTCCCCAGCCCGGAGCAGGCCGCCGCGGGCGCCCTGGAGGGGGAAGATGACCTCGCCTTGATGCCCTATTGGCGGGAGGGGCGACGCCTGCTGGCGTTGGAGACCGTCGTGGAGCAGGACCTCCTGCCCCCGGGACCCGGCGCCTCCATGGCCCCCCTTCCCCGTGATGGCGCGGGGCGGGTGACG
>JBKDTB010000138.1:0-5398 GCA_046340515.1 Cyanobacteriota bacterium
GGCGACGGCCCCCATCGTGTGGCCTGGCTTGCGGATCACCCCGACGAAGCCCTGGCTGCGGTGGAGAAGGAAGCGATTCGCCGCATGGGCCGGGGCGACAACCGCCAGGTGGTCAGTGAGATGCGCCTCCTCGAAGCCGGCCTCGGGTCGGTGCTCCCCGAGAAGGTGGCGGCCATGCAGCAGAGGCTTTCGGACCGGCAGGGCGCTCTGTTCAGCCTGCGGGCTCCTGATGAAGCTCAGGGCCGAGCCGTGTTGGTGAGCAGAGCGTGCAGGATGGGCTGGCGATCGCCATGGGTGGGCCGGAGGGCATTGAAACATGAGCCTGATTGCCCTCCACATCCGGTTACAGGAGAAATTTCGCGGGTTTTCTGCGCAGACGGCCCTCAGGCTGGCAAGATGAGGGGATCAGGGAGGGGAAGACGTGCTCGTTGAGTTTCGCGTTGAGAACCACCGCTCCATCCGCGAGGAGCAGGTCTTCACCATGGAGGCGGGGCGAGTTGATCGGGCACAAGATGATCGTCCTCGAGAAGTTCAGGGTTCTTCGAGCCTTTTGCTACCGCTAGCAGCTTTCTATGGGGCTAATGCCAGCGGGAAGAGCAACATTCTCGATGCGATTCACTTCGTTCGCTTGGCGGTACTTCACTCACACCGCAACTGGGATCCGGCTGGAGGAGTTCCCCGGAACCCTTTCGCTTGGGATGGCTGGCCGGAACAGCCATCTTTATTTGAACTAACCATCATCTCCAATGGGATAAGGTTGCAGCTGGGGTTCGTCGTCGATGACTCCCAGATACTTGAGGAATGGCTTTATGCATGGCCCAAGGGGAGGAAGCAGATCTGGTATGAACGAGAATGGAACGAAGGAGCTTATGAGTATCACTACGGTGATCACTTCAAGGGCGAAAGGAAGCTTGTCGAGGAGGTCACTAGGCCCAATGCACTCTTTCTTTCGGCTGCTGCTCAGCATGGGCTTCAGCAAATCATGCCAGTCTATGAGTGGTTCTGGGATTTAAGGACAATCAATCTCCAGCGACAGCGGCATGCGTTTCATCACCACACGGCAGATACTTGGCTTGCCGCGGCTCTTTCCGGCAGGACTCTTGACCAACAGAGCGACAGCGACGAAAACACCAAGAAGCTGGAGACGTTTCTTGATCTTGTCAGAGCCGCTGACGTCGGTATATCTGATATTAAGAAGGATCCTGCAAAGCCTGCCAGCTATCTGTTTCAACACAGGTGTTCAGATGCTGAGCGCTGGCTCTCCTTTGACGAGGAATCAGATGGCACAAAGAACCTGATTTGGCGGAGCCAGCCTCTTCTCGACGCCCTTTGGAGCGGTGGGCTTGTTGTTGTTGATGAGCTTGAGCGCAGCCTGCATCCTTTGCTCGCCCAGCGCATCGTTGACCTTTTCCAAAGCCCTGAATCTAATCCCAATCACTCGCAAATCATCTTTACAACGCACGACACGAATCTGCTTGCCGGAATGGCTGGCGCTCCAGCACTAAGACGAGACCAGGTCTGGCTGACTGAAAAGAGCAGGAATGACTCCACTCACCTGCTTCCGCTCTCCAGCTACAAGCCACGAAAGGCAGAGAATCTTGAGAGGGGCTACCTGATGGGAAGGTTCGGGGGTATTCCGATCACCACCTCAATGCGTGGCGCTGCGCTGCTTGGGAAACCAATGCCAATACGTGAGCCCGAGGAGTGTGCCAATGTCCAGTAGTCGTCGAAAACGACAACGCCCTGATCCGCCAGTGAGAGGAGGCATTAAGCCAAATAAGACTATTCTGATTGTCTCCGAAGGCACAGTTACAGAGAGGCAATATATAGAGGGCCTTGCGCAACACATTGGCAATGCAGGTGTCAAAGCCATTCTTTCCAAGAAGCATGGCGTCCCCCGAACGATTGTCGACGCAGCCAAGGAAGAGTGCCTAGAGCTGCGCACTTCCTATCGTGAGGACTATGATGAGATTTGGTGCTTATTCGATCGCGATAAGCACCCTCGTTTCGAAGAATCGATTCAAATCGCTCTTGACAGGCGCTATCGACTTGCGGTTTCAAGCCCTTGTATCGAGCTATGGCTTTGGCTGCACCACCGACCATCGCCAGGCGCTCTAACACATACCCACATGCAAAAGAAGCTAAAGCAAGAGCTAGATAAGAATTACGACAAATCGATTCGAAGCGACTTCTACCTCCCCAGTCTCAAGGTGGCCGTAGCATCAGCCTTCCATCTCGACAAGGAAATACAAGAGGACGGTGAACCACCATATAGGAATCCATCAACCGGCATGTACAAATTGGTTCTCTCCATGGCAAGCAAGGGTGATGGAGTTGGTTTTATTGATGGCTTTGACTGGCTCGCGAGGTACCAGTGAGCACTCTGGGACCCATCTCCACCGCCCTTGAGGCCGAGCTGCGCAAGCAGGTGCAGCAGAACGGCATCGTGATCTGGCTCGACCGAGACGGCCACGACACGGAGCTGGTGGATCGCCTCCAGAACCTGCGAGCTGAGGAGCAGCTCCCCTATGCCGTGCATGGATTCCGCGGCAGCCATCTGGCGCTGATGCTCGACCTGGCTGCCGAGCAGAAGGAGGCGACCCGCCACCTGGGCCGGGGCGACAACCGCCAGCTGGTCAGCGAACTGCGCCTCCTCGAAGCCGGCCTCGGGTCGGTGCTCCCCGAGCAGGAGGCGGCCATGGAGCAACGGCTCTCGGACAAACAGGGCGCTTTGTTCAGCCTGCGGGCCCCTGATCAAGCGGAGGGACGAGCTGTGGTTGGTGAGCAAGGGCTGCAGGGAGGGCTGTTTGCTTCCTCAGATGCCAGCCAACCAGGCAGCATGGAAGAACGGGGAGCCCCTTCATGCTGAAGCCAACGATGCGGATCCAGCAGCTGCGCATACAGAACTTTCGTGTCTTTCGAGATGTCTTGATTTCTGATATCCCTTCCGTATCTGTCTTCATCGGCGCCAATGGCAGTGGCAAGACCACTCTCTTTGACGTCTTCGCATTCTTGAAGGACTCCTTGTTCACCACTGTCCATGGGGCCGTTGATCGCCGTGGGGGTTGGCGAGAACTCCACAGTCGTGGCGAGGATGGGCCCATCACCATTGACCTTCAACTGCGACATGAGACAGGCGCCTTCATCACCTATGAGCTTGCGATCACCGAGCAGAACGGCCGCATTGTGGTCAGTCGCGAGGCCCTGAAGTATCAGCTGGGTCTCCATGGCGATCTCTGGACTCTCCTTGATGCCCGCATGGGAGTGGGCTCGATCACCACCAACGAAGCCGAATACGGAGAGCCCGAAGCTGCCATTGTCTTGCAGGACTTTTCCCTGGAGAGCCCGGAGACTCTTGCCCTCAAAGCCTTCGGACAGCTCAGCAATCTCAAGGTTGCCAGTGGGTTCCGTAAGCTGGTTGAGGGCTGGCACCTTTCCGATTTCCATAGTAGTGATTCGCGGTCCAGCCAGAAATCTGGATATTCAGAGCATTTGTCACCTGAAGGAGATAACCTTCCCCTTGTAACACAGTTTATCTACTCGCATCACAAGCCGATTCTGGAACGCATTCTTGAACGTATGAAACAGCGTATACCTGGTGTGTCGAACGTTGAGGCTGCGGAAACGGTTGACGGTCGTTTGGTGCTGCGCTTTCAGGATGGTGCCTTCAAAGATCCCTTCTTGGCGCGTTACGTCTCTGACGGCACAATCAAGATGTTCGCCTACCTCGTTTTGCTCCACGACCCTTCCCCCCATCCACTGCTGTGCATCGAAGAGCCTGAGAATCAGCTCTATCCCACCCTGTTGGGTGAATTGGTCGAAGAGTTCGTGGGGTATGCGCGTAGGGGTGGACAGGTCATGGTCAGCACCCATTCACCAGACCTGCTCGATGCCGTCTCCCTTGAGGACGTGTTTTGGCTTGAGAAACACGATGGATTTTCCATCGTCAAGCGTGCAGGTGATGACCTTCAGATCAAAGCGCTGATGGACGAAGGTGACAGTCTTGGCGCCCTCTGGAAACAGGGCCTTTTCGGAGCCGCCAATCCATGAGGCTGGTTTTTCTGCTGGAAGAGCGTTCCGCCAAATTCTTTCTTGATGCACTTCTGCCTCGAATTCTTCCACCAGGGGTTGATTTTCTCACCATTCCTCATGCTGGCAAGCAGGATCTGCGTCGCTCGATTTCAAGAAAGCTTAAGGGATGGTTAATTTCAGATGACCGTTTCATTGTTATCCATGATCAGGATTCCAGTGATTGCCGAAGCCTGAAGGCTGAGCTGCAGATGCTTTGCCTCAGTTCTGGCAGATCTGATGTGAAGGTCCGCATTGCCTGACGGGAGCTGGAAGCATGGTATCTGGGTGATCTTGCTTCTCTGGATCAAGCGTATGGATGCCAACTCCAACGTCAGCAAGATTCCAGGTTGTTTCGCATGCCTGCTGCGATTGTCAATCCAAGTCAGGAGCTGACGCGAAGGATTCCCGCCTTCTCCAAGACAGACGCGGCTCGCAGGATGGGGCGCATCATTGATCTTGAAAGCAATTGATCCCATAGTTTCCGCCTGCTTCTCCAGACAATTAAAGTTTTCCTGATGCCTGGCCCTGATCCGCAAGCCTGAACATGATTGCTTCGCAGCTTGGCCCCATCTCCACCGCCCTTGAGGCCGAGCTGCGCAAGCAGGTGCAGCAGAACGGCATCGTGATCTGGCTCGACCGAGACGGCCACTACACGGAGCTGGTGGATCGCCTCCAGAACCTGCGAGCAGAGGAGCAGCTCCCCTATGCCGTGCATGGATTCCGCGGCAGCCATCTGGCGCTGCTCTTGGACCTCGATGCCGTGGCCGCAGGCTCTGATCCCCCGCGGCTGCTGATTCATCTGCCCGGCTTCACGGAAGACACCGTGATCCAGACCCCCGTGCTGGGGCTCTATCGCAGCGGGGTCCGCTTCCGAAAGGCGCTCGGCACCCTGATCCGCGAGGCGGCGGCTGGCCAGGTGCCAACCGAAACGATCGATGCCTTCGTGGCCACCGAGCCCGAGACCCTGGCCATGGCCGATTCCTGGCTGGAGGCTCAGCTTCAGGCCGATGGCGGTGGCCTCTACGAGCCAGTCCGCTCGACCCCTGTGGTGGAGGTGGTGGAGCAGCTGCTCAGCGATGGGCCCCTCTGCCGCCAGATCAACTCAATTGACGCCCGCGATCAGTTCCTCCGTGCGATGGAGGCCACGCTCGCGCGTCCTGGCACCTGGCATCGGCCCAGCCAGGGGACCTGGGAACCCGGCCGGCCGGCCAGCCGCCAGCAACTGGATGACCTGGCCTTCATCCTGGCCAGCTGGGCTCTGGTGGTCGAATACGTCCACGACCTCAAGCGCCCACCCCGGGGAGCCGCCGCAGAAGCCGCCAAGGCC
>JBKDTB010000139.1:0-6414 GCA_046340515.1 Cyanobacteriota bacterium
GAAAGCCTCAGAAAAACTCCCTGGGAAACCTTGAGATTTCAAGACTGAGATTTCAGTCAAGGTCCATCTTGCGAACCTTTGGGAGGCCCATCAGTTGTTAGAGGTCATCATGAATGGCTAGCCCCAGAAGACGGTCTACGCCTATACTTGCAACCAAGATAAATCTGGAACGATGCCAGAATGAAAACTGCAAATATGGTAGAAAAACGAATCTCAAATGACGGTGACGGTATTGCCTATTTCCAAGGTTATTGATATCTTTCTTGGATTTTCAGTGAGGCCGCCAGGCAACATGTGCCAGACTATGCCTATAGGCCTCTTGTAAACTTTGTTTATATTCTTTTGGCAAAAATGCTCATGTTTGGGCCGGATGGCGAATCATTGACGGCTTGAATTTCGGCTGAGAAGCCGTATTCATTGAGAAGGTTCAGAATCTGATCTTTGGACATCCAGATCGAATAGTCTTGACCTCCCCCGCAAAAGGTATTGGAATCCAGGGCAACCCCATAAAACTGCTTGTAGCCCATCATGGTCTGTCCGGAAAGACCGTCAACGTAGGTGTCTTCGGAAAACACGCCGGGTAGATTCTTGACTAACTCCGGGCTTCCATAATGGCTCCAGATGCCAATGGATTTGGCATGCATCAGGATTCTTCTAAAGGTTTCTGATGGTTTTTTCAGGTGGTAGAGGACGCCTGAGCAGCAAATGAAGTCATAGATGACGTCAGAGGGCAAATTCTTGAAGTAATCCTCAAAGCTGCCCAGCAGGAATTTGGCGCGAGTGCGATAGATATTCGCCGTAATCAAACATTTCAAGAAAGCTCGGCTGTTGCTTTCAATGCCAGTGATGTCCCAGCCTTGCTTTGAGAGCATGGCTGTATGGCCACCCTCAAGGGGGCCTAATTCCAATACCTTGAATGTGGAAGGATTGGCAACTGATTCAGGCATTGTTTTTGTCACTCTGTTGATCCAGCCATGGACTCTCGGATCGTCAAACAAGGGGGACTTCCCAGACAGGGAATCAGGAAAGCCGGGGAGATGGCTGGACCACTCGCCCTTGAACAAATCGATCGCGGCAGCGTCAGATGGGGCTTCGTTGACGTAGGCGTCAAGAATATTGGAAGTGGAGCTGGACATGCTTTAGATTTCTGTGCTCAGAAATTACCATGAGCGCTCTATTGATTCAGCGCAATCAAGGCCAGTTTCATCCCTGGCCCTTGCGTTTTGGATTTGTTGAAAGTGTTCCCCATTTTTTGCTGGCCCATGCACCCGGCAGGGCCAGCATGGGCCTAGGGCGGAGTGCCCTGGGAAACGGGCTGGCGAAGGCAGCGCTATCCTCGCCAGTGGTCTGTGGTAACGGCTCGTCCGCCGATTGATTCAGCGTGCAGAGGGAAAACGCAAAATCAATCAAACGTGGAAAAGTTGCAGCATTTCCAATGCTTGAAGGAAAGTATCTTGTCGCCTCGATTGGTTTTGGCGGGTCCACCCAAGCGGATCTTGATATTTCAACCGCCACTTCGTCCAATGCTCAATCCTCAAAGAACCTCGAAAGTGTTGACCGGGAAGCCCCGTCAATGATCCGAGCAGTGGGAGGGCGCAATCTGCCAAGAATCGTGCGCGAATGTTGCAGTTCAGTATGACGCGGCGGTTGATTTGCTTCTGTTTACCAGTGGACGGATCAGCACCTTTTCATCAATGGCTGGATCGTTTCAAGAAAGATTACCATGAGATTTCAAGTTGGGAACGCTTGGGCCGATCGTGTCTTCCGGTAGCCCTGCTGGATCCCCCGTCGGTCCTCCCAGCCGTTCCCTCACCTCAGCAGCGTCCAATGGCGTCGTGCAAGTCCGGCGGGGCGCTGCTGTCTCCCCTCCCCGTCCATAAGCCCATGCGCAGAGCGCAGGCGTTGTCCATGGCGTGGCCTCCGGCAGCCAGAGGGCCTCGCTTGCGGTCTTGGCGCGGTCCCCCAGGGCAGGGCGTTTGTCCAGCGATGCCCGCGTGTGCTGTCATTTGTTCCCCCGGGGCCCTCTGTGGTCGACAGTCCTGCGCACCACAGAGTCGCCACCTGGGCGGCCTCCAGCGTGAGGCGCGGCGACCTGCTGAACGGGGGGGCTGGACGGCTGACCTGAGACAGCTGCGGGTGTCGCTTGCACGGTCGTCAGGGGGGCAGCCACCCTCAACCGCCCAGTGGCGAGCGGCCGAGATCCACCGCACACCCCAGCCGTCCCGTTTCGTCTCGACACCGGAGGTCCGGCGGTGTTCCCGCTCGGTGCCGGTGCTTCCCGCGCCTGCGACCACCCCGCACGGGAAGGCCCGCACAGACCTGGAGACCACAAAAGCAAGCCGGTGACTGGATTTGAACCTGCGACCTACTGATTACGAATCAGTTGCTCTACCGCTGAGCTACACCGGCACGAAAGAGAAATTAGCATTGCGTCTTCTTGGGGCAGGGCTTTGGCGGGATCTGGGGAATCCAGGCGGGACGACTCCAGGGGATCCGCCCCCGCCGGGGGGCCTGCGCCTCTGGACCCCCAACTCCGGGAGCGCCTCCTCGCCGAGGCTCGCGCCCCTTGGCGTGGACTGCGCAGAGGACTGTGGTTGGCCCTGTTCGCCTCCGCTGGCGTGGGGCTGGCGACGATGGCGATGCGGGGTCTGGGCGGCGACACGGTGCCGTCCTCCGACTGGTGGATCCAGCTGACTGCCTTCGCGGTCTGCAGCGGCCTGCTCTGGCTCGACCGGGAGCGGCGCCCCCTCTCACCCCCTTCTGAGGGCGACGGCTGAAGGGGCGTTCCAAGCAAGACCGGAAGGGACGTTCCATGCCAAGACCATGAGGTTCCTTGCCAAACCCCCACTGTCCCCATTGCCCAGCCGGTGATGCCACCGACGGGGCTCAGCTGGAGCCTGGAGCCTGATCCCCGTCGCTGTCGGTTTTGTTGGCAGGGGTCGCGGCTGGTGGAGGAGTTGGCTCCGGGGGGGTGGCGGATGCTGGGCCAGAGTCGGGGCCCGGGGTCAGGGGTGGGGGAAGCAGGAGGGGGAGCCCCGGGCTGAAACGGACTTGCCCCAGTTCGGTGGTGGCCATCGGTGAAGCGGCGTGGAGGTCGGCCTCGGTGCGGGTCAACAACCAGAGCGCCTGCACCAGCTGTTGCCACTGCCAGAGCATCACGCACAGCAGAAGGGCCACCAGCAACAGGGCCACCAGCCGCGGCAGGTGCCCCGCGGCCCACAGCGGAGCCGCGACAGCCGCCTGCTGATCGAGCCGCATCAGCAAGGGCAGCAGCGCGACCGCCCCGAAGGCCGGGCCCAGCACCTTCAGGGGCAGGGTGTCCTGCAAACGACTGAGCCGCTGCTGGCCATCGCGACGCCCCCGGACGGGGATCTGGGCGAGCAGAAGGGACCACACGTCCGCCGGGGTGCGCCAGAGCAGCAGGGCCGGCGCCAGGGCGCCGAGGCTCCAGCAGAGCCAATCCTCCACCAAGGGGGCTGGACCGGGATCGCTCCCGGCCAACACCAACAGAATCAGCAGGGCTTCGAGGGGGAACAACGCCAGACCCAGGAGCTGGATCCACAGCAGGGGCTCCGCGCGCGGATTCAACGGACTCAGGTGGAGAGGGTACGGCGCTGGGTGACCAGCCTGTAGACCTCGATCCGATCCCCCTCCTGCCAGGAGGAGAAGCGATCGCAGCCGATGCCGCATTCGAAGCCCGTGGCCACCTCCTTGACGTCGTCCTTGTTGCGGCGCAAGGAGTCGAGATCGCCCTCGAACACCACCGCCTTGCCGCGATGCACGCGCACCTTGCCGTTGCGCTGCACCTTGCCGTTGGTGATGTAACAGCCGGCCACGGCGCTCTTGCCGATGGTGAAGACAGCGCGCACCTCCGCTTCACCCAGGGCTTCCTCGGCCAGCTCCGGTTCGAGCAGACCTTCCATCGCCAGCTGAATGTCCTCCAGCAGCTTGTAGATCACGTCGTAGTCGCGCACGTCCACGCCGTTGGCATCCGCCGCCCGCTTGGCCCCGGAGGCCATGGAGGTGTTGAAGCCCACGATCACGGCACCGGAGGCGGCGGCCAGATCCACATCCGTTTCGGTGATTTCGCCCGGAGCGGCGAGCAGCACCCGCACCTGCACCTCTTCCTGAGGCAACTGTTCGAGGGCGCCCAGAATGGCCTCCACGCTGCCCTGCACATCGGCCTTGAGGATCAGGTTGAGTTCCTTGAGGTCGCCCTCGCTGGCCTGACCGGACATCGACGCCAGCGACACCCGACGAGAGGCCATCTGCTGGGCCAGACGACTGGCGCGGGCCTCGCTGGCCCGATCCCCCACCACCGATCGGGCGGTCTTCTCATCGGCGTAGACCTCAAACTCGTCACCCGCCGTGGGCACTTCGCTGAAGCCGAGGGCCTCCACCGCACTGGAGGGGCCCGCCACCTTCACCCGTCGGCCGGTGTCATCCACCATGGCCCGCACCTTGCCGAGCACGGGACCCGCCGCCAGCACATCCCCGTTGCGCAGGGTGCCGTTCTGGATCAACAGCGTCGCCACGGGACCCTTTGCCTTGTCAAGGTGGGCCTCGATCACGGTGCCCCGCGCCATCCGGTCGGGATTGGCCTGCAGATCCTCCACTTCGGAGACGAGCAGGATCATCTCCAGCAACTGGTCGATGTTGACCCCCTTGATGGCGCTCACCGGCACCATCACGGTGTTGCCGCCCCAGTCTTCGGCCACCAGATCTTGGCCGGAAAGCTCCTGCTTCACCCGCTCGGGCGAAGCGCCTTCCTTGTCGATCTTGTTGATGGCCACCACGATCGGCACCTCCGCGGCCCGGGCGTGGCTGATGGCTTCCAGGGTCTGGGGGCGCACGCCGTCGTCCGCGGCCACCACCAGGACAGCCACGTCGGTCACCTTCGTGCCCCGGGCGCGCATGGCGGTGAAGGCCTCGTGCCCCGGCGTGTCGAGGAAGGTGATCTTGCGTGCCTCGCCGCCATGGGGCACTTCCACCTGATACGCGCCGATGTGCTGGGTGATGCCTCCCGCTTCGCCGGCCGCGACACGGGTTTTGCGGATGGCGTCGAGAAGGCTCGTCTTGCCGTGGTCCACGTGGCCCATCACCGTCACCACGGGGGGACGACGGATCAGGTGTTGCAGATCGCTCTCCTCAATCATCTCCACGGTCTTGGCGGCCGCGGCCTGGACGTCGTCCTCAAGCACGGGAACACCGAATTCCTCCGACACCGTCTCGATGGTCGGTAGATCGAGCGTTTGGGTCACGGTGGCGATGATGCCCTTGAAGAAAAGGCTCTTGATGATCTCGGAGCTCTCCACGCCGAGCTTGTCGGCCAACTCCTGCACCGTCAGGTTGCCATCAGGCACCACGAGCATCTCGGGCCTCTGGGCCTTGGCCTCCCGGGCGGCCCGCAGCTCCATGGCCCGGCGCCGCTGACGCTGGCGGGTGGTTTCCTTCTTGCGCTTGCGCACGGCCACGCTCGGCTTGGGCGCGGCGGGGGTGGCACGGGGCTTGGCGGGCCGGGCCAGGCTCGCCTGCAGCACCATCGCTTCCTGCTCACCGGCGTAACCGCCGGTTTCCGCGGTGAGGGCGTCGTCGTTCTCCCCGATGATGTGCACCTTTTGGCGCTGTTTCTGGGGCGTGCGGCTGCGCAACGCCTCCAGTTTGGCGCTGTCATCCCAGTCGGGACGGCGGGCACGGGCGGGGCCAGCCGGCTGGGGCGGCTTGAAGCCAGGCCGGCGAGGGGGGGCTGGCGGGGTGGCCGTGGGCGTCGTGGAGTCTTGAGCGCCCTCCTGCTGGGGGCGCTTGGGCCCCTCGACCAACCGTTCCGGCCGCCGGGGCGGCGGCGCGGTGGGGCGACCGCTCGGCTTCTGGAGCTGCATCAGCTCCCCGGGCGCCATCGGTTTGCGCATGCCCGAAGGTCGCGTGGGCCGCGCGGGGGCTCCGGGGCGCTGGGGTTCCCCCGGGGTGGGAGGGGTGACACCCGATCCCTCGCGGCGGATGGGCTTGCCGAAGAGTTCCAGGGGAGTGCCGCCCCGGCCGGGGCCAGCGGGGCCCCGACCCTGGGTGCCCGGAGGCCGGGAGCCGGGACGGACCGGCGGTGGGACGCCGGGACGCTGGGGACGGGGGGAAGGGGGCACCGGACGGGCGGAGCCGCCCTGGGGTGTCGGGGTGGTCGGTTGGGGGCGACCCACCAGTTGGGGCTTGCTGGGGCCGGCGCTGGGGGCGGTCGGCTTGACCGGCCTTGGGCTCGTCGGCATGGGCGGACGGCTGCTCGCGCCCGGCCTCTGCGGCGGCTGGGTGCCGCCCCGATTCACCGGGGGCGGAGCCGGGCGGGGCGCCGGGGGCGTGGGACGCTCCGGCGCTCCGGCCAGGGGCTTCGCGGGAGGCGAGGAAGGGGCGGATGGGGGCGGAGCC
>JBKDTB010000140.1:0-15414 GCA_046340515.1 Cyanobacteriota bacterium
CCGCCCCCCTCGGCCTGAGCGGCAACGGATCTGGTGGATCTTCAGTTGGTCGTGGGTCTGGGCAATCCGGGCCCGCGCTACAGCCACACACGCCACAACGTGGGTTTTCTCGCCCTGGAGCGGCTGGCCGCCGCTTCCGGGGCCTCATTTCGTCAGCAGGCCAAGCTGCGGGGCCTCCTCACCGAGGTGGGCCCGGGGCATCAGCGGCTGCGGCTGCTGATGCCCCAGACCTTCATGAACGACAGCGGTCGCTCCGTGAGGGCCACCCTCGATTGGTTCGGGCTGCGGGCGGATCAGTTGCTCGTCATCGTCGATGACATGGATCTGCCCCTCGGGCGGTTGCGCCTGCGCGCCTCTGGCAGCGCGGGCGGCCACAACGGCCTGCGCAGCCTGATCGCCCACCTGGGCAGTGGCGACTTCGCCCGTCTGCGGGTGGGCATCGGCGCGCCCGCGGGGGATCCGAGCGAGCGCAAGAGCCGCACCGTGGGCCATGTGCTGGGTGTCTTCGCCCGCGAGGAGCAGCCCCTGCTGGAGCAGGTGCTCGCCGAAGTGGGCAGGGGCGTGGCGCTGATCCGCGAGGGCGGTCTGGAGCGCGCCGGAAATCAGCTGAACAGTTTCCGGGCCGTCGCTGAGGCATCCTGAGGGGCCCCATCGCCTTCGCGCCCGGCCTGCCTTGAGTCGCCTGCCCTCGACCACCGCCCAACTGCGGGTGTTTCGTCAGAGCTTCCACCCCTGCCGGGTGGAGGGGGAGGTGATCGCCGGCGGCTTCCACTGGACGTTCTGCTGGGCGTTCGATCGCGGCGAGCTCACCATCGAACCCTCCCTGGGACGGGCCTTGATCCAGGACGCGCTGATGCGCTTTCTCCTGCGCGCCGACTACCAACTGGAAGCGGGCGGCGACTACGCCTTCATCGTGCGGGCGGCCTTTTGAGGGCCGTCCCCAGCCAGCGCTCCAGCAGCACCTGGGCGACGACGTCATCCCAGTCGCGCGGGGGCTGGCGCAGCCCTTCCGGCAGCCACCGCCGCCAGCCCCGCGCCGGCTCCAGCCGCCAATAGCGCCGCCGGGCATCGAGGGTGCTGTGGCCCTCGTCGACCAGATGCACGGGCAGCAGACCCGCCAGGCGCGATCGCCAAAACGGACTGCCGGTGCCATCGCCCATCACCACCGCCCGGATGAGCCCCCGCTCCCGCCAATGGCGCAGGCGCTCGAAACAGGCCTCGGGGGGGAGGACGTGGGCTTCCACCACCTGGAGGGCGGCGGGATCGGTGCGCACCAGGCCGCATTTGCAACGGCCCGGATCCAAGCCGGCCAGGGGGCCCCGGGGGGAGGCTGCGGGATCAGGGGCGGAGCTCATGGCACCAGGCGCAGATCAACGGCGATCGGATCGGGCGTGTCGGCATGGGCCCGGGCCACCGCCTCCAGGGTGACCTGTTGGCCCGCGGGGCGTTGGCTGAGGTCGAGACCGAGCCGGTTCAAGGCGGGACCATCCACCTCCAGGCCATCCACGAGGGTGCCCCGGCGCTGGCACTGGGTGAGGGCGGCCGCCAGGAGGAGGTTGATCCGGCTGCGCACCTCCTCGGGGGAGCGCACATCGCCATCGAGCACGGTGCGGGCGAGCACCTCGCCGCGGCGCACCACGGGGCGGTTGGGGCGGAGATCCGGGAAGGCCAGCACCCGCTGCTCGCCCCGCAGGATGTTGGCGGCGGAGCGGATGGTGACAACCCAGGTGCCCGGCTTCCGCAGGGCCTGAACCAGACGCTCGATGTCGCTGCGCGGCACGAGCAGGATCTGGCGGTTGGGGCTCTGGCCGGGAAGGAGGAGGCGGTAGGCGGCGGTGTTCGCCTCCTGCAGGAGAGCGTCGATGGAGCGACGGCCATCGTCCTGGCGTCCGAGACGGATCCGGGCCATGGCCAGGGGTTGCCCACTGGCGATGCGCACGTCGCCCTGGCGCAGGGCGATCACCTTTCCTTCCAGGTCTTTGAGTTCGCTGGCTCCGGCCGCGATGCGGGCCCGCACACCGGCCAGTTCCTTCTCCGTGCGCTGGATTTCGGCATCGCGCCCCTTCACGTCCCGCGCCAGGCGCTCCCGTTCCGCCTCCAGGCGGCGGCGCTGCTCCTGCAGCGGCCTCAGTTCCTGGCGGAGATCGCTCACCCGCCGCTGGGCGGCGTCGAGGGCGCGCGTCACCTTTCGCTCGCTGGCGATGGCGGCTTCACGCCCCTGGAGGGCCCGGTTGCGCTCCTGGCGACTGCGGGCCAGCTCCTGTTGATTGGTGCGCAGTTCCTGCCGGTTGCGCTCCAGGTCGGCCGTTGAGCGCCGCAGGTCGGCCTGGCTGCCGGTGAGGGCCTGGCGGCTCTCCCGCAGGCGATCCTGCAGTTGATCCAGCTCAAACAAGCCCACCCGCAGGCGCTCGCTCACCAGGAGGAGCAGGCCGAGGGAGAGGGCGCTGATCAGGCTGCCGGTGAGGGCGGTGATCACAACGGCCGTCTTGCGCGGCCGGAGGTTGAAGAGGCTGAGGCGGGCCTTGCCCACCTTGCTGCCGAGTCGATCCCCCAAGGTGGAGAGGACCCCTCCCAGCACCAGCAGGGCCAGGATCAGCAACCACCCCGACACAGAAGCTCCCGAGTGGACTCAGTATCCCTGGACTCCGAGCCCGCGGGGCCGGTGCCAATGGCTCAGCTGAACCGTTTGGCCAGGGCGATCGGATCAAACACCGTGATCTTCTTGCGGTCGATCTGCACCAGCCCGTCGGTGCGCAGATCCCCCAGCAGACGGGTGATCGTGACGCGCGTGGAGCCAATCGCCTCCGCGATCGCCTGATGGGAGAGGCGCAGATCAATGGTGATGCCCTCGCTGCCCGGCACGCCGAAGTCGCGGCAGAGCACCAGGAGGAAGCTCACCAGCCGGGACGACATGTCGCGATGGGTGAGCGTTTCGATCATCGTTTCGGTCTGCAGGATGCGGGAAGAGAGCCCTTGCAGCAGCAGCAGGCCGACGCTGGCATCCTGTTCGATGGCGCGGCGCACGGAGGCGGCGGGTGCCGTGACGAGCTCCACGCGGGTGAAGGCAATGGCGTGGTAAAAGCGGTCGGAGCGCTGGCCGGTGAGCAGGGAGAGCACGCCGAAGAGGCTGTTTTCCCGCAACAGGGCAACGGTGATTTCCTCGCCCGATTCGTAAACCCGCGAGAGACGCACCGCGCCCCTCCGCAGGAGATAGACCCGCTCAGCGGGGTCCCCCGGAAAAAAGATGGTCTTGCCCCGCTCGACGCTCTCCGTGCTGCTGCCCGCCAGGGAGGGCATGACTTCCAGAAGAGTGGGGTGATTGACCGCCAGACCGGCGCCGGAGGGCAAGGGTCCGACGGGGGCCCCCCGTTGACTCGCCGGGCTGTAGCGACTGAATCCCTGGGTGCCGACCATGGTGAGGGCCCAATGGGCGCAAGCTACGGATCGTCCCGACGGACTCTTGTAGCGAACTTTACTTCTTTCCCCTCCTCTGGCCGAGAAGCTTGCGGCGCGGGAGCGGGTCGGAGGCCGACCGGCGCGGGAGACGGCCGGCGCCGAGGGCCGCTGTCGCGTGGGTCTTGCACTACATGTGGTGTGCCCGGCCCTCTGACCCCGCTACATTCAGAGCATGGCCTCCAAGCCAGACCCCGCCCGATCGGATCAACGTTCGATCGGGCGTCGGCCCAGCGCGCATGCCCTTCGCACCGCCGTCCATGACCGCCCGCCTCGCCCACGCCCATCCCTTCCCGCGCAACGAGGCCGCCTCCCGTTCCCTTCGGCTGCGGCAGACGCCCGCCCCCCATCTGCCCCCCCAACCGGAAGGCCTGCTCCAGATCCACACCGCGCCGCACCGGGGCAGCTTTTCGGCGGTGCTCAGCCAGGCGCTGCGCTCGGCGGGCCTGGGCAGCCGGGTGCTGGTGTGTCAGCTGCTGAAGGGCGGCGTGGATCAGGGGATCGAGGGCAGCTCGATGCTCTGCGGCCGGCTGCGCTGGTTGCGACCCGCCGCGCCCCTCTGCCTGGAGGTGTCCATGGAGGCCCTGGATCTGGAGGCGGAAGAGGCCAGCCGCGTGGGCCAGGCCGTGCGCGACGTCTGGGCCTACAGCCGGGAGGCGTTGCTGGAGGGACACCTGGACCAGCTCGTGCTGGATGAGTTGGGGCTGGCGATCGAACTGGGCTACCTGCCCCTGGACGAAGTGGTGGACACCCTGGAGCGACGGCCGCCCCAGTTGGATGTGATCATCACCGGCCCGGCGGTGCCCGCCGCGCTGCTGGCCATGGCCGATCAGATCACGGAGCTGCGACGGCTCACCTGACCGGAGCCACGTACGCTCAACGGCCGAGGGCCTGCCATCCGAACCTCCGCCGATGCTCAAAAACGACCGTTGGATCAAGGAGCAGGCCACCCGGGGAATGCTGGAGCCCTTCCAACCCACCCTGGTGCGCCATCTCGATCCTGAAGCTCGCTCCGGGGCGGTGCTCAGTTTCGGCTGCAGTTCCTACGGCTACGACCTGCGGCTGTCGGCCAAGGAGTTTTTGATCTTTCGCCATGTGCCGGGCACGGTGATGAATCCCAAGCGCTTCAATCCAGCAAATCTGGAGCCCGTGGCCCTGGAGCGGGATGGGGATGGGGCCTATTTCATCCTGCCCGCCCATTCCTATGGACTAGGGGTGGCGCTGGAGAAATTGCGCGTGCCGCCGAACATCACCGTGATCTGCCTCGGCAAGAGCACCTATGCCCGCCTCGGCATCATCGTGAACACCACCCCCGCTGAAGCCAGCTGGGAGGGCCATCTGACGCTGGAATTCAGCAATTCCTCAGGCGCGGATTGCAGGGTCTACGCCGAGGAAGGCATCTGTCAACTGTTATTTTTTGAAGGGGATCCCTGCGACATCACCTACCAGGATCGGCAGGGGAAATATCAACACCAACCCGAGCGGGTCACCATGGCGCGGATCTAACGCCCAGTCCCCCCCGCCGCAACGGAGGCGTCAGGGCGCCAGCCGGGCCTTGTGGAGGCGGGCCTGTTGATACCAGGCAGCGAATTGGGGCGTCCAGGCCAGCAGATGGGGCCAGAGCAGGTCGCAGAGCACACGAATCTCCTGCTGGGCATCCAGCTTGGCCCGCAGATCCAGGAAATGAAGAAGGGCCCGCAGGCTGAAGCTGACGACGAAATGTTGGCGGTAGTCGAAAGGCAGGATGCCGCGGGCATGTTCTTCGGCAAAACCGGCGGCCAGGAGATCGCGATAGCGTTCCGCCGCGGCCCGGCAGAGGGAAAGATCAATGGTGCGCTGCGCTTCGCTGTAGAGATACTTCTTGCCCTGGCGGTCGCCATAGCTGCCCACCGGACGGAGATAGAACACCTCTTCGAGATCCAATTCGCCGTTGGCGGCCTTGCAAATGCGATCTCCTGTATATCGCATCGACTGCACATCGAAACTCACCCCCACACGATGGGTGCGGGCTTGCTGCATCACGGAATGGGGAAACCAGCCCACGTTGAACACAATCTGAGCATGTTCCAAGGGCCCGTAGTGGCCCCGCTCGCCAGCCAGCAGGCGCTTGACACAGATCTCGCCCGCCTGAGCTTCATCCGGCCAATGCTCCCGGTCGGCGGCCACAAAGCCCTCGCTGTAGTCCTGGTGCATCGCGGCGTAGACGCACTGCTGGGGATTGGGCGTGGCGGCGATCGCCGCGACGCGGAAGCGGGGATCGAAGGGGGCTTCAGCCATGGCTGCGGGGCGCGATGGAGCTCTCCCGAGGGGCGGGGGCGTCTTGGGCCAGGGCGCTCGTGGGCGCCATGCCGGCCAGGGCCGGAAGGGGCTCGCCCGCCACCAGGGCCGCGGCCAGGGTGTCCACCTCGTCGGCGCCGCGCGCGCCAATGGCCTGGCCCACCCGGGCGCCGCGGTCGTCGAAGAACTCCAGATGGGGAATCCCGTTCACGCCATAGCGGTCGATCTGGGGCTGCCAGCGGGGGTTGTCCACATTGAGCAGCACCACATCCAGCTCCCCGTGATGGCGGCGCTCCATGGCCTCCATCGCCGGCGCCATGGCCCGACAGGCCTCACACCAGTCGGCATAGAACTCCACCAGGGTGGGCTTGCCATCAGCCAAGGCCACCCCCAGATCAGAGGATTGCCGGGCGAGGCGCTCCAGGGCCGCCTCGGGGTGCAGGCCGCCCCGGAGCCAGAAGAGGGCCAACGCCAGCAGGGCGGCCACGGCGGCCAGGAGCATGCGCTCCAGACGACCCGGCGGAGCCGGTTTGGCGGTGTCGCCCATGGGAAGGGTGCGCGGGGGACGGTCTGCTGACCCTAATGGCGCCAGGGGGGCCGCCAGGGCAGGGCGCCAAGGTGTGGACGGCCAGGCTTGCTAAAATGGGGTGGATGTTTTCGGGTCGTGAAGCGGCGTCTCACCCTCCACTTCCCGCGCGAAGCCGTGCATCAGCCGATCACCTACCGGCTGGCGGTGGATTTTGACGTGGCGGCGAAAATCCTGCGCGCCCAGATCGCCCCGAACCAGAGCGGCACCATGGTGGTGGAGCTCTCGGGCGACATCGATGAGCTGGACGCGGCGGAAGCCTGGCTCGAACGCCAGGGCCTGCGGCTGATCCGCACCCGCAGCGAAATCCGCGTGGATCCCGAGCAATGCGTGGATTGTGGCCTCTGCTCAGGCGTCTGCCCCAGCGGCGCGCTCAGCTTCGCCCTGCCCCAGCAACGCCTCAGCTTCAACGCCAGCCGCTGCCTGGTCTGCGAACAGTGCCTGCCCCACTGCCCGTTTGAAGCCATCAGCCTGGCGCTGGATCCGGGATGAGCACCTTTCTCCGCTACCTGCTGCTCCCCTTCCGGGCCCCGATGCTGCCCATCCTGGTGTTGGTGAGCGCCTATCTGGGTTTCGACTGGACGGTGCATCGCTCCCCCGGAGAAAACCAGGCCTCCTTGGAGCTGCTGGTGTGGACGATGGAGTGCCTCCAGGCCGTGGTGGTGATCGTGGTGTGCACCCTGCCCGACATGCTGTTGCGCCAGATCTCCACCCTGATGGCCACAAGCCGCGTGGTGAGCCTCGTGGCCACCCTGCTGCTCGTGACTTTGCTCGGCATCTACATGCTGCATTTGCAGATGTTGGCCAACGTGTTGATCCTCGGTTCCAGCGTGATGCTGGCCCGGCTGGACATGGTGCGGGTGCGGCTGGTGCCGCCTCCCCTGGTGACGGTGGCGCTCTTGTCTGTGCTTGTTCTGGGGGGAGCCACCCTGGGGCGGTTGGCCTCCCTTGGCGCCCTCGGAACCGTCCTGACGCTTCCCGGCTTCCATCCCTAGCCCTCTTTTTCCGCCCACCGAGCCGATCTCGCCCCCGAGGGGTGGTCAGCAGGCGGGGCGTCGCTCCCGCTGATAGCTCCAGGCATTGCCGAGCACTTTCTTCACGTAGAGCCGGGTTTCCGGAAAGGGGATGGCTTCCACCCAGATCTCAGGGAAGCGCTTGCGATCCGGAGCCGTCCAGCCCTGCACAGCCCCGGGGCCGGCGTTGTAGCTGGCCACAGCCGCCAGGGGATCCCCCTGCCACTGGTCGAGCAGGCCCCGCAGGTAGCGGGCGCCGAGGCTGGCGTTGCGAACGGGATCCTGGAGATCGCTGGTGGAAACCGGAGCGCCGGCCAGCTCGGCGGCCGTGGCGGGCATGAGCTGCAGGAGCCCCACCGCCCCGGCGGCGGATTGCACCGCCGGGGTGAAGCGGGATTCCTGCTTCGCCACCCCCAGCAGCAAGGGCAAGGCCACCCCCTGCCGTTGCGCCGCCGGAGCCAGGGCCACGGGATGGCGCATGGGATGGAGGCTGCTCTCCAGCTGGGGAAGGAGCGCACACTGCTCCGGCGGCAGGCGCAGGGCGGCCCGCTCCAGCAGGCCGAGCCCCGTCCAGTCATCGCCCACGGCCTGCCGCAGGCGGCCCTCCACGAGCAGGTCGGCGCTGGCGGTGGGGGCCACCCCGCCCCGGCGCGCCCGCCAGACCTCCCAGGCCTCGGTGGATTGCCCCAGCCGCCAGAGCTCATCCAACGGCCGATCGCCACTGGCCAGGGGCTGCCACGGCGGCGCCGGAGGGGGCGGGGGCAGTGCTGCGGGATCCGCCGGGCTCTGGCGCACGGCCAGATCCTCCTTGCCGAGCCGCAGGGCGGCCCGCCAGCCGTAGTAGCCGCCCGGATGATGGAGCAGCAATTGCTGCCAGGAGAGGGTGGCGGCATCCTCCTGGCCAAGCTGCTGCTGGGTGTAGCCCAGCCAGAAGCGATGGCGCGCGGCGAGGGGGGGCGGCAATTGCTCGGCGGGGATGGCGTTGAGGGTGGTGAGCACGGCCTCCCAGTTGCCGGCGAGCAGCTGGCGGCGCGCCACCTCCCACTGCAGATCCCAGCTGGCCGGATCCCGCGGCCAGCGCCGGAACACCTCCAAAGCGGCGCCTCCGCTGGGTTCGGCACTCGCCAGGCGGGCCTGCACCGGGGCGCTGTCGCGCCACCGGGGCGGCAGGGTCCGCAAGCGGGCGGGCAGGTCCGTCTCCTCCCGCTCGCTGAGAAGCCGCACGGCCTCTTCCGCCTCGGGGGCGTCGGGCCGTTGCCGCACCAGATCCAGGAGCCAGGCGATCGCTTGTTGCCGCATCGGAGGCGTGCCCTTGAGCAGGGCGCGGGCGACGGTCAGGCGGGCGGGGCCATCAAGGGCCGCCAGGCGGGCGGGTTGGGGGGTGGGCTCCCCGAGGCAGCGCAGGGCGCCGGGGCCATCCCCCGCCTCCGCCAGGCCACGGGCCAGCTGGGCGGCGCTGGCGGGGCTGAGGGAGGGATCGGCGCAGAGGGCCGCGATGGCTTCGGCCGCTCCCGGCCAGCGGGGGCCCCAACGGGCGAGATGCAGGGTGCCCGAGGTCTGTTGCGCGGGGCCCGCTTCCAGGGCGGCGGCAAGGGCGGCCGGGTGGGCGGGGAAGCGCTTCAGCAGCCGCGCGCGCCATTCCGGCTCCTCGCGGCCCAGGGCGTAGAGAGCATCGGCGCTGGCGGGTTGGTCGGGGAAGCGGCGCAGAAGCTGGAGCCAGAGGGGCCGGGCCGCGGGCCGTCCGCCGTGGCTCTCGCGCCGCAGGGCCGCCTGCTTGAGGGCCACGGCGGCGAGGGGATCGGGCCCCCACCCCTGGGCCGCGAGCCAGTCGCCATCGGCGCGCGCCGCCAGCAGCAGGGCCGCTTCCCGGCGCCGCCCCGGATCCGGCGACCAGCGCCACACCCGCTCCAGCCGAACGGTGGACCAGTCCGGCGTCAACGGAGACCGCAGGCCGAGCAAGGCCCGCCCCGCCAGCAAGGCGCCGCCCGTGCCCAGGCAGGAGACAGCCAGCAGAACGGGGAGGCGGGCCAAGGGCTGGGGGCGGATGGTGGCATTCTGAACAGACGTTCCGCGGGTTCTGGCCCATGCGCCTGCCGCGTCCTCGCCTGCCCGCCCGGTGGCGACCGCCGCTGCCTCCCCTGCTGAACCATCTCCCCGGAGCGGCCCGACGTCGCCGGGCCCTGCTGGTGGCCGCGATCGCCGGCACTGTCTGGCTCCTGAGGCCCTGGCCTCCGTTTCAGTGGCTGCCGGGGTCGGTGGTGGGGCTGCTGATCCTGTGGGCGGTGATCGAACTGCTGTGCTGGCTCTGGTGGCCCCAGCGCTGGTCGTGAGGCGGCACGCCCCCTGGTGAGTCCGAAGAATCCCACCTACCCTTGCGGCCATTGTGTCGTTCCTCCGATGGCCGAAGCGCCCGTGCACCCCCTCGGAGCCCCCCTGGCCCAACGGGTGACCTTCGGCACAGACGGCATCCGCGGCCGGGTGGGCAGCGCCATCACGCCCGCCCTGGCCCTGCAGGTCGGCTACTGGAGTGGCCTGGTGCTGCCGGCGGAGGGTCCGGTGGTGATCGGCACGGATTCGCGCTCCAGCGGGCCGATGCTGGTGGCGGCCCTGAGCGCCGGGCTGGCGGCGGCCGGACGGGAGGTGTGGCAACTGGGGTTGTGCCCCACGCCGGCGGTGCCGGGCACGATCCAGCGCCTGGAAGCCGCTGGAGGCCTGATGGTGTCCGCCAGCCACAACCCGCCCCAAGACAACGGGATCAAGGTGTTCGGCCCGAGTGGCGCCAAGCTGAACCGGGAGCGGCAGCAGGCGATCGAGCAGGGGCTGCGGGGGGAGGCGCCGGATCTGGCGGGGGCGCTGGCGGGCACGGGCACGGTGGCGGTGCGGGCGGATCTGATGGCGGCCTATCGGGAGGCCCTGCTGGCGAGCGTGAACGGCCAGCGGCTGGACGGTTGCAAGGTGGTGTTGGATCTCTGCTGGGGATCAGCGACCGCCTGCGGGGAGGAGGTGTTTCGAGAGCTGGGAGCCGAGCTGGTGGTGCTCCACGGCCGGCCGGATGGCAGCCGCATCAACCAGGGATGCGGCAGCACCCACCTGGAGCCCCTCCGTCAGGCCGTGCTGGACACGGGAGCCGAGATGGGCTTCGCCTTTGACGGCGACGCGGATCGGATGCTGGCCGTGGATGGCCGCGGCCGGATGGTGGATGGAGATCAGATTCTTTATCTCTGGGGCTCAGCCCTGCGGGAGGCGGGCCAGTTGCCGGCGGATCGAATCGTGGCCACGGTGATGTCCAACCTGGGCTTTGAGCGGGCTTGGCGGGAGCGGGGAGGGGTGCTGGAGCGCACGCCGGTGGGCGATCAACATGTGCACGCGGCGATGGAGGAATTCGGCGCGGGCCTGGGCGGCGAGCAGAGCGGCCACATCCTGTCGGCGCACCACGGCATGAGCGGCGACGGCCTGCTCACGGCGCTGCAGGTGGCCACCCTGGTGCACGGCCGGGGACAGTCGCTGGCGGAGTGGATGGAGCAGAGCTTCCGCCCCTACCCCCAGAAGTTGGTGAATGTGACCGTGCTCGATCGCCAGCGCCGCACCGGTTGGCAGGAGTGCGCGCCGATGCGAGAGGCGGTGGAGCGGGCGGAGGCGGCGATGGCGGGCCAGGGGCGGGTGCTGGTGCGCGCCAGCGGCACGGAACCCCTGCTGCGGGTGATGGTGGAAGCTGCCGAGCGGGAGCAGGTGGACCATTGGACGAGCCTGCTGGCGGCAGAGGCGGAGCGGTTGTTGAATGCGGTGTGAGGACGTTGCGGGGTTCGGATCACCGCATCCCCGGATCTTCCAGAGATCACGTCATTTCGCTTGATGGAACAAGAACCCGCAAAACCAGCCACGCGCATGGCAGAACAAGCCACCTCCACAATGACCCCTTCCCCCAAACAAAGCATCCTTCAGGCCCAATGCCTCAGCCATGGCACGGTGGTCTGCCGGGACACGGAAAAGTCGCGCCGTTTCTATGAGGAGTTTCTGGGGCTGGAGGTGGTGCATTTCATCAAGCCAGCCATGGCGCTGAGGCTGAACAGCACCGTTTACATCGCCTGCGTTTGCCTGGGGGACAAGGAGCCAGAAGCAAGCACGTTGTCCCACGCTCCCCTACCCCACTTTGGCTTCAATGTGGGCAGCCGCGAGGAGGTGGATCAGGCCTATGAAGCGGCGGTGCGCCTGCAGGACACCTATGAGCTGCGCAAGATCCAGAAGCCCCAGATGCTTCATGGCGCCTACCAGTTTTTTCTTCAGGATCGCGACGGCAATTGGTGGGAGATTCAGTATGAACCGCGCACGATCGACGACATCTTTGCCTTGCCGGATCTGGATTGAGGCCAAAACCGCGAGGCGTGGTTGACCTGTTGAATGGCATCCGGCCAGCTCAGCCAACGCCTTCCGTGGTGTCAGCCATCAGAACGAGGAGGGCGCGGTATCAGCTGGCGTTGGCGGGGCTGGGGTCGAGTTGAAATCGTCCGCAAAGCAGAGCGCATCGATGGAGGCGAGTTGTTGCCTGCCTTTGGCGTTCTGCTGCCTCAGCGGCTCGGTTTCTTGCCTCAGCTGCGCGGATTCGCTCCTCAGCTGCTCGGTTTCTTTCTTGATCCGCTCGGAATCGCTGCTGAGCGCGTTCATCCGCC
The DNA here is from genome assembly GCA_046340515.1 of Cyanobacteriota bacterium. Taxonomy (GTDB): domain Bacteria; phylum Cyanobacteriota; class Cyanobacteriia; order PCC-6307; family Cyanobiaceae; genus Cyanobium. The sequence continues at coordinate 11,997 of JBKDTB010000140.1, forward strand.
GCTCGTCGTCGGGATCGCGTCGCCAGTTCAGCGTCGCGCCCACCAGTTCAGCGTCGCGCGCCCAAGTGCTGTATGACACATCTCAGCCAACAACAAGCGCCAACAGAGATGGGGCAATGCATCACCATAGTACGCATGATCCACATCTTCTCTCGTGGCTTGTTTCGCGAGGGGCCACCCGTGGAGCGAGGAGGCTCAGGGCGGGCAGCCAGGTGACCCACCACCGCGCCCTGGCCAGCGAAGGAGCGCCTTCCTCAGCGACCACTGGCGGACCCAACGTTGCCGGACACAGCCACGATGGAGCGCTTGCGCTCCTGGAGCTCAGCTTCGGCCGGGGCAATGATATCTCTGTCATCGACCGTGAACACCTTATGGTTGGGGAAAGATCGACCATCCCATCCACTGCCGAATCAGATACAGAATCAGCCACTACATCGGATGCGACCTCACAGAGATTACTCATACCCTGATCTAGCTAACACAAAATTCACTAGGGAGGTTCTGTAAAACTGCAGAATTCTGTCCAGGCTGGCGGCGAAGTTTCAGTCGGGACAGGGCCGTTGCGGGGACAAAATCGGGCTTGGGCGAGTTTTCCAGAGAATCCTTAGCGCCTCCAAAGGCGCTACGCAAAAATGAGCCCTAATGGTCATGCCATCGGCAGCACAAGACGAGCTTTTAACGAACCATCTGTTTGACGACTATGACTTGGGCAGCTCCTTGGAGTTGACTCCCTGAAAATCAGTCAGCTCCGTGTACTCACATCCGTCGAATTTACGCGCTGTATAATAATAGAGCGCAATCGATCTGCGAGTGATTGGGGGCGGGGCTAGCCATTCTTTCGGATGTCCGTGAAAACTTGTTTTGTCAGTTTTAAATATCACGGCGCGATTGAACACAGGGGGGATAGACTTTACGCGTTTACCACCATTCCTGCGGCTAGCATCCCATAGTTCAATTTCGCCACCGTGACCAGGCTCCCATTCCTCGTTCAAGTAGATAATTACATTTAGCTGTCGAAAAAGGTCAAGTCTTGCATAATCATTGAAATCTGTATGCACATCCAAGATTCCCCCGTGAAGGATTTGATGCATTCCTCCACCGGTATAATACGGATCTGGGATTAATTTTGCTATTCCGCTAAGCCTTTCTAAGAATTGCAGAAATATGGAGGAGTTGAATTCCTGCAATGCAAATTTAAACTCTGGTTCAAGCATGTGAAATTTATCAGAATTGCCGGGACCAAGTTTTCCATATTGATGTGGGGAGCGATTTTTCCAGTCAAGCCAGACTGGATGGTCGGGTTTTGGAAAGTTATTAGACAGAAATCTAGCATGTTCGTAGCTGAAGAAGTTGTCTATGGCGACATGATTGAATGGCTTTGCGTCAATAAACTCTGAGTGCAAGTTTTCAACGCGATCTGCCAAGAAATCGGGCTCAAGAACAAAAGGATATTTTTTTGTCATGATGCTTTTATCGGGGCAATGAGTTGGATGTGAGCCCAGCGCTCCAGGTCAGAAGCAGGTGAGCCCTAAAAATATAGCAGATTTTTACCAGCCTCCTGTCTTCTGTATGTGGTTGATGTGCGGCAGTCAGAGTGGAGGCTGGATTACAGCTGCGAGAAAAGCATTGACAATGGTCTGTCAAGGTTCTTCCGATGGCGCTCGCACTCTGCGTCATGTGGGCGTAGGAGCTGCATCGCCAGGGCATCTTCACGATCAAGGGAATAGATACCATGCCTTTTCCCTCTCCATCTCATCATGTTGAGCACAATTTCTTCTGATCTCCTGTAGATCATTCCCAAGGCAGCAAGAGATTTGATCGGGGCAGCCATTTATTGATAATAGCGCCCTTCCGCGCTGCTGATCAGGCCCCTGGGGCGAGTGCCTTTTATTGGACAAATTGGGGCGTTGGAGTGCATCGTTCGTTCCGGATGGGAGAAGCAATATTTGGTTCTTAGTAGAGGCCTGGCTTGGAATTTTGCAATCCATGGCGATAAGAGATCTTCCATGGCGATACCTCCAGATAAATCTGGCCACCTTAACCTCAGCCTCCCAACCATCACTTGACTCAACTGAATGGGGATGACCGCCATGGCCCGCAGCAGTCTGCTGGAGGGTCTTGCGGCTACTGATCGCTTCCATGGCGACCCTCGTCGTGAACTCCAGGACTTTAGGTTCGTCGCTTGCTCATCATTGGGTTGGCCCTGACAAAGGCCATATCCCGCCTCAGAGATTAACGCTGGACACTGTCCAAAAAATCAGATCACTTGACTCGTAGTTGCATACGGACGTTCAAAACCAATGAACGTAGCAAGCCACTCTGTCTGCCTGTTCTTGAGAGAGAAAGCTTAAGCCAAGTTAGTGCATCTATTTTTAGTTCTCTTCTTCGATCTTGATGATCGGCGCTTCGACAACCGCGACCTGTTGCGTCAGCGCCGAGGGCCTAATGAAAAGCACTGATCGTTGACAGCTCATTCAGACCGAGAGCCTCATCAAGGCTCACACGCATCATCTAGTCTGCAATCGGCATGGGTGAGCCCTAACACCAAACAACAGTTGCGTGGAATATGGATATGAATAGGCGCACAATTGCCGAAGGCGGAGACCAAGTGCAATTTAATTTTTAGGCATCGCGCAAAAGATCGCGAACCTGCTGCTGTATGCCTCCAAGATCAATCTGTCTTGCAAAGACCTCATTGCTGGACCATTCAAAACTATCTGACCAATAAGCTGACTTGTCCTGAAGCCTGACGGCGAGATCCTCGCTCGCATGCCTAGCTTTGATGGCTGCATCACTCCAGATTTGAGCCAGCTCATATTCCTTTTGGCGATCATGACATTTGACACCACCACTTTCCTCAATATACTTTTTTGTGGCAAGGATAGCTGCATTGATGGCAACAAGAGCCTCGTCTTTCTGCTGACTTCTTAAATGCCTCTCTTTCTGCATCCAAGACAGGAGATTTTGAAGTGGCTCAATGAACAGGCTAACTCCATCCATGGGAAGGAAGAAGAAACACGGATAAATCATACACCCACTAGTCATCGCAGGCCAATTCCAGGGCAAGCATATTTACTACACTGTCCCATCAAAAGATCATTGGCCAAACAAGTGAATCGCTGGGCATGAAAATGCCTTCAAACCTGGATGGCTATACCTAACGCTACAGTTCAGCGGCGGTAGCGTATCTTTCACTGAGAAAGTGACCTGTATATCCCGTCCGCTGCAGCCAGCTGTTCGACGACCGGATAAGCTCGTAGACGAGTTTCCTGGGAACCACGGAGAACTCTACCATCCATCCGAGCAGGACAAAGTATGCGGCACACAAGCCCTACCAGGCCTATTCATATGTAAGTCCAAAAACTGTCTCCGCCATCCAATAGCGGAACGACTCATTGTCCATGAATTGCTTGAAAAG
>JBKDTB010000141.1:0-6151 GCA_046340515.1 Cyanobacteriota bacterium
TTTGCCCTCACCCCTGCCGCCCTGCAACGGGTGGTGGAGGGAATCAACGAGGCACATGACCGCGAGCTGGTGGCACGCCGCGTCCGCATCCGCCAGCGCACCTTGGAGGCCCTTCAACAGCAGGGGCTCAACCCGATTCCCCACACAGCCGATGCCTGTCTGCACCTCGCCGATGCGCAGGGGCGCCCCCGTTACAGCCTGGTGACCGTGGATCGGCCGCCAGGTTTTGCCGAACTGCATGACGCCAGCACCCGCTCTAGCGAGCTGCATGGCGATCAGCGTGTTGTGGTGGGCCATGCCACCAGCCTTCCCTCAAGCCGGCGCCGCCAGCTGGATTGGGCCATGGAGGGCCGCAATGTGCGCTACTGGGACGTGTCGGTCCTGGATCAGCTCTGCCAGACGATCCGCGAGGAGCTGGCGCCATGACGCTCTGGACCCCGAAGCCGCCGCTCCACGGCGCTGCGGTGTTTCTCTCCGCGAGTGTTCCCCATCCCGAGCGCGACAAGCGCTTCCTGGCGGGGCCCCTCGATGACTGGTTGATGCTGCGCGTGATCGACCAGCGGATCTGCGACGCGGTGCAAAGCCTGGCGGCTCAGGTGCTCATGGCCGGGGGGCGGCTGGTGCATGGCGGCCACCCCTCGATCACCAACGCCATCGCGGCCCAGGCCGGCAACTGGATGCCCTCCGCCGGGGAGGGGCCAGCTGAAGCCGATTCCCCTGTGCTGCTCTATCAATCGGAGTTCTTTTCCGGCAAGCCCGCCCCGCCTGGTCGCGAGGAGATGGCGGCGTCGGGTTTCGCCAGCGTGCGCTGGACACCAAGCGCGCTCGCTGATTCGCCCGTTGATGGCTTTTCGATCATCGAGCGCCATGGCATCAAGCCGGAGTGGATCGAGGACTGGCTGCCGAATCAGGCCGCACCCGGGGCTTCCGCTGCCCTGCGGGAGGCCTTGCTGGTGATGCGGCTGCAGATGTTGCTCGAAACCCAGCCCCTGGCTGCCGTCTGCATCGGCGGCATGGAAGGCATCGAAGCGGAAGCCAAGCTCTACAGCGCGCTGTGCCACCACGGCCTGTTGCCTGGTGATGGCACGGTGCAGGTGGTCGCCAGCACCTTCGGCGCAGCCGCGCAGCTGGAGGGGGAACAGGTGCGGCTGGTGGATGGGCGGGATCGCAGCACGGCGGCAACCGCGGAGGTGGATCTGCTGGAGCGACTGGATTATGACGGGGTGATGCGGGGGTTGGTGGTGGGCATGGTCGCAGCCAGCAGTGCTGTGGAGTGAGCAAGACCATGCGGAAGCAATTCAAGGTTGGCCTCTCATTTTCTGGCGACATGAGGGAGAACTTGGTAAGCGCTGTTGCGCGTAGTCTTGCATTTAAGTTTGCATGTGAAAACACAGAGGACGGAAAGAAGTTAATCCTCTATGACCTTTTTCACCAAGACCAGTTTAATCAGCCAGTGCTCAGCGAGGAGTTGCCAAGTCTTTATCTTGACCAGTGTGAAGTCATTGCTGTCTTCCTTTGTGCGGAGTATGCCAGACGGCATTGGTGCGGGTTGGAGTGGGAGAAAATCAAGGAGCTGGCAATGAACCCCTCGCAACGCAAGAGGATTTACCTCATCTGGCAAGGCCCAGAGGATGACAAAATTCTTAACGCGCTTGGCCTTGATCGTAAGGTAGATGGTATCAGGGATTTCTCCCAACTATCTCCCGCTGATGTGGCGGAGGGAATTTGGAGGCGATGGATAAGATTGTCTACAGAGACCACCCAACCCGAGACACCTATTGCGAACGAGATAGGGCTTCCTGCCATCAAGTTGCAATCAGACTCATCAATAGATTGGACAATTCAGCGGCTTGCTATTGCCCTCATTCCTCCTGTAAAGGACGATTCCAGTAGCTACCTAGAGTCTGATCGATACGAGATTGGCATATACATAAGTAATCAAGGGCAAGAATCCTACACTCCTTTTCATGATCTCAATATCAGCTGTCAGTTCTTGGAAGCTCGACATGTGTTCCGGGATTGGACTGCAATTGCTCAGTCGCTTGCATTTTGGGTAACCAAAAAAGTGAGAGGTAACGACAAGGTCATTGTTGAACTTTTTCTTCCTTATGAACTTATGCAGCAGCTTCTTATACTGAATTTCCTGAATACTCCTTGCCATGTTGATCCCGGAGATGACTTTGTTGGACACGTAGATTTTGCCAGCCTATGCCCGATAACTATTCGTCCCCTTGATCGCTATTTGCGTCAAAGCCTAAGCATGCATATCGATCACCTAAGAAGTAAATTTTCGATGCTATTGCAAGGGAGGGGGAAGTGGATCCATGGAAGAGATGCAGAATCAAGTCGTTCGTTAATTGCCAAGCGGGACTCACCTCACGATGTTGCGGTTCGAATGCTTGGCGACCTGCCGATGGAAACAGTTGAGAAACAAGATTGGCTCAAGAAATTAATTGGCTCCATGGTTCCTTTTGCACTCTGGTGGGCCGCACCTGGGGAAAGAAATCGTGAAGCTCATCTTCAGGAATACAAGTGTGAAGACAGGAAAGTTCTTGAGATAGGAACTGATGGAGTAGTTGCAATAAAACCGAGTGATCTAGATCTATTGCCACTAGAGCGAAAACGCTTGAACAATCGCGCATCCTCACTCATTTTGATGATAGACAATCCCCAGCTTGTTCCCCAGTTCACCAACCACACTTCACGGTCTTTCGCATGACACCCTCCACCACTTCTCAATCAAATTGGGCTCTTTACACCAATGAGCACAACGGCCGCAAGCTTGATGAGAAGCTAAATATACAACCGCCTCCTTGGCGGTCGTTCAGTGGACCAATAGATTCGAGGTACAGAGTTCCTGATTTGAATGAAGATCAGGAAAGACGTGGTAAAACATTCCGGCTACCTCGTGAGGAGGACGGTGCCATCACTGCTGAAGGCAAGAAGGTGCTGATGGCTGTCAATGCGGCTATTCATCTCAGGCGTCCCTTGTTGGTAACGGGCCATCCTGGGGTTGGCAAGAGCAGCCTGGCTTATTCGATCACTCATGAACTTGGCCTAGGTCGCGTTCTGTGGTGGCCGATTACGCCCAGGACTGAGCTGGAGCAAGGCCTCTACCGCTATGAAGCCCTAGATCGCTTGCGGGATTCCCAAGGCCAAACAGGCAGCGCTGCTGATTACATCACCTTGGGGCCATTAGGAACTGCATTTCTGCCATTGGAAAAGCCGCGCGTTCTGTTGATTGACGAAATCGACAAATCAGACCTGCAGTTGCCCAATGAGCTTTTGCATCTCTTTGAAGAGGGCTTCTTTACCATCCCGCAGCTAAGACGGGAGTTTCGCCAACGGAAGAAGGATCTCAAGCGAGACAACAATCTCACTGAGAACGAAGCTCCTGCAGATGAGCCGGCGGAACTGGATACCGATGATGCCGGAACACCGGCACGAATCTATGGCGGGAAGGTGCAATGTAATGCCTTCCCCATCGTGGTGATGACCTCCAACGATGAACGAGATTTTCCTGCTGCCTTTTATCGCCGCTGCATCCGGGTGGAAATGCCTCCGCCCACGCAGGAATCTGCACTGCATGCCCTGATCGCCGCACAGTTTGGGGAGAACTGGGCCAACGGATCCTGGCGAGACTCTCACTTGCTGTCTGAGCTGATCACGGATTTCCTTCCCAACCAGGCCGCCACTGCGGAGGGACGCCAGCGCGCGGTCGATCAATTCCTGAATGCTGCCCATCTCTTGATGGGGGTTGAAGGCGGGCCTTCAGGAACGGATGCCGAGGCCCTTCGCGAAATCCTGTTCCGTCCACTCACGCCGGAAACTTGAGGCTCCTTATCGATGGCTACTCCTTCTGATCCAGAACAACTCAAGTCCCTTGTGGGCTGGTACCAGGGCTTCAGGCAGGACCGATGTGAGGAACTCGCCAGTGGCTTGGACGTGGCGGACTGGCTGTGGCTGACCGCCATGCTGAGGGATGCACCCATCCCCACCAGCTTCAGGCCGCTAGAGCAGCGATCGCGAGCCGCAGAGCCTCACTCAGAAACTTCTCCCACACCACCGCAACCCGCTCAACCAAATGCAGGGTCTGACACCACTGGTGCAGACCCACCCACTCCTACCGAGAAGCCCCGGGGCACAAAACCAGAACCCGCCGGCGACGAACGCAAACCCAAGCCAGCCCCAAGCGAGGCTGCACCAACCATTCCCCTGCTGAGCCCGGCTGCACTACCCGACGAGCGAGATGTGGCGGAAAGCCTTCAGAGCTACAGCGAATGGCTGGTCGCCAACGGTGGGCAGCCGTTGAGGTTGCAAGCACCACCGCTTTTCCCCAGTGCGTTGGCTGTGCTCAAGCCGCTGGAGCCGCTGCTGATTCCGCGCTTCAGCCACCGTCAGCGACGGCTGGATGAGGAACACAGCGCTGAATGCAGTGCGGAGCTGGGGATCGTCTGGCCGGTGTTCCGTCCTGGTCATCAGCCTGGGCTGCGGGTGCGGCTGGTGCTCGATGCGGGGATGTCGATGGTGGTGTGGCGACATCACGCTGAGGAGCTGAAGCGGGTGTTGGCAAGTAGCCAGTCTTTTGCTGAGGTGATCCTGGAAACACTTCCGCTCGAACAACTTGACGCTGCGGTCAAGCAAGAGCGCCGGCTGACACCTCCCTTTCCTGGATCCTCCATCACACTGTTGATCAGCGACACGGCTGGACTTCACTGGTGGGATCGGCGCATCCAGCCATGGTTGGCCGCCGTCGGCGCTCGACAACCCGTGGTGGTAATCCATACCCTCCCTTATCGCTACCGCAAGTCCACTGCGTTGCGTGAGGGTGTCTCCGTCACTCTGTCTAATCAGCGCCAGCTGGCCTCAAATAGCAACTATCGAAAAGAGCGGGTTTTGTCGCCGGATCCATGGGCTGAAGAAGAGCAACATCCTGTGATCTGGGCACCGCCAGAGGGCGCTGTGATCCCTGTGATCAGCGTGAATCCAAGAGAAACAAGGCCTTGGGCCGCGTTGGTGATGGGCGACAGGCAGGCTCGTTGCCCAGGCGTTGTAATTCCTCCTTACGCCCTCCTCAATAGCACAGCTCCTCCTCTTCCTCCTTCGTTGGCAAAGCCTTGTGCGGAGGATCTCTTGAAAGGCTTTTTGGGGGTAGCAAGCTCGGAAGCCCAGATGCTTTTGTCGTGGATGGCAGGTTCACCAGCACCGCTCACCTTGGGTGTTTTACGCCTACTCCAGGGAGCGTTACGGCAGAAAGGAAATACAGCGCAGCCCCTTGCAGAAGTCATGGTGAGTGGCTTGCTTGAGCGGCTGCCTAGCCAGGAAGGCGTCAGATTTGAAGAGATGCAATTTCATGTGATCCCTGAGGTGCGGGTGCTGCTGCAGAAGGACCTTGATCCGGCAGCTCATCAGACTGTGCTTCATCTTGTAACACAAGTGCTTGAGCGGCACTGGAATCGCAGGTTGAGCGGGCCCAGTTTTGAGTCTGTTGTCACAGATCCAAGCGTCGATACGCCGCAGAATGCCACTGGTCTTGTTCATGTTGCAAATTTAACAGCACGTATGCTTGCAGAATTACCGGGCAAGCAATTTCAGGATTTGGCACAGAAGTTTCAGAATAAGCAACAGGATCTATTCAGGAGAGACACATTAAATAATGAGCAAGAAATTGGTAGCATGCCTGCAAACAATATTTATAGCGACATGCCTGTCTCACTTGAAAGGATACAAACTGGAAAACAGAAGAGCGGAAGAACGGGTCAAGAAATAAATGAAGACAGTGGCGATTCAAGAATAGAGGACTATGCAAGCGCTTCACCAGTCTCCTTACCTACAAATGACCAGCAAACCATAGAGTTTGATAGCACCATAGAAGCCATTCTCGACTGCTTTGCAGAACTTGTCACATTGATAGTAAATCCTATCTATTCAGCAGCAGACGGGTTACACACTGATAGCCTTTTTAGAGATCAACACTATCTTAATGCATTGAAAGCCTTCCTCCCGCTCCCGGATGACGTGCGGATTGCCTGTATACAACTGGTGGAGAAGTATCAATCACAGCCGGTTTCTCCCTTCCGTGAGCGTCTATTCCCCTTATTGGTGGATCCAATCTTTCATCAAGATTTTGTCGAGTATCTCCAGGTCGGCG
>JBKDTB010000142.1:0-13008 GCA_046340515.1 Cyanobacteriota bacterium
CAGACCCTCAAACTCCTCAAGCAACCAGGCACCTACGAGCGGCTGGAGGCGATCACCCAACGGCTGAGCGCCGGGCTGATGGCGGCGGCCCGCGGGGCGGGGGTGCCGATCTGCGGCGGGTCGGTGAGCGCGATGTTCGGCTTCTTCCTCTGCCCGGGCCCGGTGCGCAACTTCGCGGAGGCCAAGGCCACCGACACCGCCCGCTTTGCCAAGCTCCACCGGGCGATGCTGGAGCGGGGCGTCTACCTGGCGCCCAGCGCGTTCGAGGCGGGCTTCACCTCCCTGGCCCATTCCGACGCCGACGTGGACGCCACGATCAGCGCCTTCGCCGAGGCCTTCGCCTTGATCGCCTGACCCGCGGGGCCCGCAGGCCGGGAGAGGTCAGGGGTCGCGCAACCGTTGGAACCGCTACCGGCCCCCTCCCGCCCTTCCCCATAGGGTCGAACCATCGTCTGGCCCGTGGGCCCGTGGAGCGCTTTTTTCTGGAGCTCGATCCCCCCGACGAGGCCATGGGGGCCTGGCCCCATGTGGTGATCGTGGGGGGAGGCTTTGCGGGGTTGAAGGCCTGCCACATCCTGGCGCGCCAATCCGTGCGGGTCACGCTGATCGACAAGCGCAACTTCAACCTCTTTCAGCCCTTGCTTTATCAGGTGGCCTCCGGGCTGGTGTCGGAGGCGGATGTGGCGTCTCCCCTGCGGCAGATGGTGGGTCACGCCCCCAACATCCAGATCCTGCTTGGGGAGGTGGTGGACATCGACCCGGAGGCCCGCCAGGTGGTGTTCAACGGTCAGCGCTACGGCTACGACCATCTGCTGCTGGCCACCGGCTCGGGCAGCACCTACTTCGGCCGCGAAGACTGGCGCCCCCTCGCGCCACCGATGAAGATCCTGGAGCATGCCGATGAGATCCGTCGTCGGCTGCTGATGGCCCTGGAGGAGGCGGAGCAGACGGCCGATCCCGAGCGGCGCCGCTTTCTCCAAACCGCGGTGGTGGTGGGGGCGGGGCCGGCGGGATGCGAGCTGGCGGGATCGTTGGTCGAGCTGATGCACCGCGCCGTGCGTCGGGATTTCAAGCAGCTGCGGCCCGAACTCTGCAAGGTGGTGCTTGTGGATGTGGTGGATCGGGTGCTGCCCACCATGGCGCCGGAGCTGTCGGCCGATGCGGGCCGCTATCTGGAGCGGGCGGGGGTGGAGCTGATGCTCGGGGCGAAGGTGGAGGAGCTGGCGCCAGGTCGGGTGAGCCTGCGCAGCCTCTCCAGCGTGCGGGAGGTGGAGGCGGCCACTGTCTGCTGGACCCCCGGGGTGCGGGCCTCGCGCTGGGGCAAGCTCCTTGCGGCGCGGGCGGGCTGCCCGGTGGACCGGGGCGGGCGGCTGATCGTGGAGCCGGATTTCTCCCTGCCGGGCCATCCGGAGATCCGCGCTGTCGGCGATCTCTGCGCCTACGCCCACACGCCCGATGGCCGGCCCCTGCCCGGGATGGCGGGGCCGGCGGTGCAGATGGGCGGCTGGGTGGCGCGGGACATCCTGGCGACCCTGCGGGGGGAGGAGAGCGCGCCGTTTCGCTGGCTGGATCTGGGCAGCATGGCGGTGATCGGCCCCTGGTACGCGGTGGCGGATCTGCGGGGCTGGAAGGTGAACGGCCTGCTGGGTTGGGTGCTCTGGGCCCTGGCCCACCTGGCCTTCATCCCCGACACGGAAAACCGCATCGCCCTGTTCAGCAAGTGGATGTGGCAGATCGCCACCCGCCAGCGCACGGCCCTGTTGATCACGGGCCGACCGGATCAGCACCTTGGCGTGGATGTGGGTCTCTTCCGGGCGGAGCTGGAGGGGAAGACCAGCGGCTGCGACGGGGCGAGGGGTGAACCCCGGGCTGCGGCCTGAGGGGCCGATGGAAGGCAGGGCGTGGGGTGGCGAACATCACGGAGGTGGCGACGCTGCGGAAAGAAAAGGCCAGCCCAACTAAAGTTTCCCCACTTGCGTCTCCTCCTTGACCGCCCCCGCCTCTCCCCGCCTGCGCTGGATCACGATGGCTCTGCTCTTGGCGGGGGCGGCGGCATCGCTGCTGCTGCCGTTTGTGTCGGCCACGTTTTTGACGATCCTGCTCGGCAGCGCGGCCGTGGTGGCGGCCATCTCCCAGTTCCTGCGCCTCAGCGGGGAAGGCGACACCCGCGGCAAGGTGTTCCGCGCCCTTTCCGGCGCCCTCTACCTGATCGGGGGCCTCTCCTGCCTTGTGTTTCCGATCCAGAGCACGATCAGCCTGACGCTGTTTGTCGGCTGCTTGCTCGCGGTGGAGGGGGTGATGGAGCTGGCGGCCGCCGCCACCCAAGCCCTGCCCGCCCGGGGCCTGGTGTTGGTCGATGGCCTGGTCACCGTTCTGCTGGGCGGGATGTTGATCGTCGAGTGGCCGAGCGACAGCCTCTGGGCCATCGGCACCCTGTTCGGCATTTCCCTGGCCTTTTCCGCCATCAACCTGTTCACGGCTCCAACGGACAGCGCCGCCGCCTGATCCCGGCGGCTCACTCCACCGCGGCGGCCCCCTCCGGCCGGCGCGGATCAATGGCGGCGGCACTGCCTCCACCGGCTTTGACCTCCACGGAATGGGCGGCCCCCATGGCCGGCGACAGTCGCAGGGTGTGGCCCATGGCCTCCAGCAGCGCGACGGTGTCGGGAGAGATCCCTTCCTCGGTGCTGAGCACGTCCGGCCAGAGCTGGCTGTGCACCCGGGCGGTGGACACGGCGGTGGCGAGATTGCGGCCGTGGGCCAGGCGGTTGAGCAACACTTGGGCAACGGTGGTGGTGATGCGGCTCCCCCCGGACTCCCGGTGGCGATCCAGGGCGTTCCATCCGGCCGGAAAACCAGGGTGGGCGCCATGGAACTCAGGGGCTGGCGGCCGGGGGCGATGGCGTTGGCCGCCCCCTGCACCAGGCCGAAGGAATTGGCACGGCCCGGGCTGGCGGTGAAGTCGTCCATCTCGTTGTTCAGCAAAAACCCCGCGCCCGGCACGGCGATGCCGTTGCCGAAGGGCAGGTTGAGGGTGGTGGTGAGGGCCACCAGGCCCCCCTGCCGATCCGCCGCGGAGAGGTGGGTGGTGTTGGTGCCTTCCGCCAGGGGAGGGCGGGGCGGCAGGGCGGTGGGAGGCCGGTGGCGATCCAGGGCGATCTGCCGCCGCAGGCCCGCCAGATAGGCCTCGTCCAGGAGCCGCTCCGCGAGATTGGAGCCCGGCGCGGGATCACCCAGGAGTTCGTTGCGATCGCGGTAGGCCAGGTTCATGGCTTCCACCAGGAGGTGGATGCCGCGGGCGCTGTTGAGGCCGTAGCGGTCCAAGGGGAAGGGCTCCACCAGGGCCAGGAGCTGGAGCAGGGTGAGGCCACCCCCCGGAAGCGGCATGGTGAGGAGCGGATGGCCCCGGAAGGAGCGCTCCAGGGGGGCTTCCAGACGCGCCCGGTAGCGGCGGAGGTCGGCGGTGGTGATCAAGCCGCCGCCGGAAGCCATGAGGCCATCCAGGGCCTGCGCCGTCGGCCCCCCGTAGAAGCCCGCGTCGCCTGCGGCGGCGATGCGACGCAGGGTGCGGGCCAGCAGGGGTTGGCGGAGCCGCTCACCGGGCTGGGGGGCGCGGGGGCGGCCATCCGGACCTGGCCGGTAGAAGAGGGCGCGGGCGGTGGGATCGGCCAGCAGCTTGGGGGCCTCCGCGCGGAGGGCGGCGCTGAGGGCCGGGCCCACGGGGAAGCCCTCCTCGGCCAGGGCGATGGCGGGGGCCATCACGGTCGCCAGGGGCAGGCGGCCGTAGCAGCGCTGGCTGAGCGTCAACCCCGCCACGCTGCCGGGCACCCCCGCGCTCAGCAGCCCCCGGGTGGACCGCTGCCGATCCACCGAGCCGTCGGCCCGCAGAAACATCCCCGCCGTGGCGGCCCGGGGCGCCGCCTCGCGGAAGTTCACCGCCACCGCGACACCACCGCCGATGGACCGCTCCGGAGAGGGCCCCGTCGCCGGGAGGCAGCCCCGCCCCCGGGCCGGCGACACCCCCGGCAACCACAGCACCACAAACCCACCACCACCAAGATTGCCGGCCGGCGGATGGGTGACCGCCAAAGCAAAGGCCGTGGCCACCGCCGCATCCACCGCGTTGCCCCCCGCCCGCAGCTGCCGGGCACCCGCCTCCGCCGCCAGCCCCTCCTGCGCCGCCACGATGCCACCGCTGGAGAGCACGGGATGGAAGCGCTCCGCAGTCTCCAGAAGGTTGTTGGCCCTGGTCGGAGCGGGACCGCCGGCGGCCCCCCCCGGGGGAGGCACCACTCCGGCAGGGATCTGTCCCGATGGCACTCCGAGGAGGGAAGGGCCAGAGGCCGGGCCCCCGCCGCCCGAGCCCCCATCGGGCCCGACCGCCCCTGCAGACACCGCCCCGACGGAAGCCGGGGTCAAGACGAGGAAGAGCAGTCCCGAGGCGCACCTCCGTTGGCGGTGCCCCCATTGGGCATTGAGCGGCAAGCGCCGGACAAGGGCCGTTGCCGCCGCACTGGAAGGAAGAGCGCTCGGGAGAAGGTTCGCCAAGGGGAGCTGGAGTGCAGCGGAAAAGAGCCCGGGGGCCCATCCAGGACATCGCCAGCATCCCGCGCCGCAGGCCCCCAGGGCACGGGCCGCGGATCACGGTTCGGCGCACAACAACCGTTGAAGCCCGTTCCTGCGGGGCCGCGCCCCATGGAAACCCTGCTGCGGCAGCGCCCCTTGATCGCTCTGCGGCACAAAGACGATCCACCCCTGGCGTCAACAAAAGCACTGATCTGCGCCTGCAACCCGGGGGACCCCATTGGCGATGGCGACAGGGGGAGAAAGCACGGGCACCAGCGCGGGCCGGAGCCGCAAGCACCCCAGCATGGTTGGGATCGGAACGGTTCTGAGCCGCTGCCTCCACCCGCAAACGGTTCTGAGCCGTTGCCTCCACCCGGAGCGGATGGCTGGTTTTCATGGTGTTCCGGGGGCCACAATGGGAGCTGCCGTGTTGTTTTTTTGCAGGGCGATTCCCAGCAGGAAGGGCAAGAGGTTGAGGGCGCTTCTTCGGTGCAAAAGCACACCAGATGTGGTGTGGTGCTGGGCCGGACAAAGGAGCGCATGGGTTGTTCACATCAGAAACTCCGCCCCTCCGCCTGGTGATCCGCAAGAGGGAATGCACGGAGGGGCGGGTCAGCCTCCGCTTGCGAGCTGGCTCGAGTCTTGGAAGACATCCCATCTCTCCATTGGGACAAACAAGGCCGCTTTCGCCTGGTTTCGAGCCCGCCAACAGGCGTGCCCTGGCACGGTCTGGAGCGGCTGATTCATCGGCTCTCACGGTTCCATGTCAACGACGAAAACAACCCTCTGCGCCACCACGCGCGGGCTGATCCTGTCTCCCCCGCCCCACCCGATTCCGTCCACAGATGTCGCGGGCCACCTCCTGCGGGACCCAGCCTCTGGGAACCACGGCCAATGGGCGGTAGGGTCGCCCTAGAGCGGAGTGGATGTTTGCCGATGGGGGCTTCCCTGATCACCGGGCCGTGGCCCTCCCCCTGGCGCCGCCGGGCCTGGTCCCTGGCTCTGGCCTCCCTCCTGGCCCTCAGCCTGACCCCGCCCACCCCCGCCGGCGCCCAGAGCGGCGGCGCCGCACGCACGGTCACGGTGCACAGTGGCGACACCCTTGATGGGATCAGCCAGCGCACCGGCGTCTCCGTGGCGGATCTCAAGCGGATCAATGGCCTCAAGGACGTGGATCTGCTGCAGGTGGGGCAGGTGCTCCGCCTGACCTCCCCGGCCCCCGCTCCCCGCAAGGGAGGGACGGTGACGATCAAAAGCGGCGACACCTTGGACATCATCGCCAAGGCCAATAAAACGAGCGTCGAGGCCCTCCTGAAGGCCAATCCCGGCATCCAGCCCGAGAAACTCAAGGTGGGCGGCACCCTGAAGCTGCCCGCCGGCGCTTCCGCCGCGCCGGCCAAAGCCGCCCCAGTCGCCGCCACTCCGGCCAAGCCCCCCGCCGGCGGCACGGCGCCACCGGCGAAGCCCCCCGCCAGCGCGACGGCGCCAGCCCCGGCCAAGCCCCCCGCCAACCCTGGAGCACCCACCGCCACGCCGCCGCCGGAAGCCCGCGTCCCGGACGCGCCCCCCTTGACCCCGCCCGGGAGCCCACTGTCCAGCGGCGATCGCCCGGAGGCCAACCCTCGCGGGCGCTGGCGCTACTACGGCGACACCGTGGTGGATTGGGGCAGTTGGAAACGCCTGCAGGATGGGGTGCGCTTCACCCTGGTGCAGGCCGCCGCGACGGACGTGGGCGAGGGCCGATCCCAGGCCACCGCCATCGCCGTGGATTGCTCCACCCTGCGCCACACCTGGCGGGTGAAGGAGGCCTGGGAAGCCTGGACCGTGCCGGCCCCACGCTCGGTGGGCCAACAGATCGTGCTCGATCTTTGCGGCAACACGGCCGTGGAGGAGCGGCGCCCGGTGCCACCGCCGCCCTCCCCAACCCCCTGACGGAACCTGGAACTGGCACAATCCCCATCACAAGGGTGGGGATTGTTTTGACCTTCAGCGCCAAGACCCAATACGCCCTGGTGTCGCTGATCGAGCTGGCCGCCATCCACGATCAGGGGGGCGTGCTGCAGGTGGGGGAGATCGCCCAGCGCCAGTCGATCCCCGACCGCTACCTGGAGCAGATGCTCACCGCCCTGCGCCGTGCCCAGATCCTGCGCAGCCAACGGGGACCGAAGGGGGGATACCAGTTGGCCCGACCTCCGGCCCGGGTGCGGCTGGCGGAGATCGTGGCCTGCCTGGAAGGGGAGCCGGCCACAGGCGACAGCGGACGGGTGTCCCCCGAATTCCAGGTGCTGGCGCAGTTGGAGGAGCAACTGCGCCAGGCCCGTCAGCAACTCCTGGAGAACACCACCCTCCAGGACCTCCTGGAGCGGCGCAACAGCATTTGTCAGTCGCAGCTCATGTATTTCATCTGACGGGTGACACCACGCCCTCCTGGGGGATCATGGCCAGGGCGTCCCGGGCGGCCTGCCGGAGACGTTCAAACACCGCGTGATCCAGCATGACCGCCACTGGGCGACCACTCTGGGTCAACACCAAAGGCTCCCCGCTGAGATGGGTGCCCTCAATCAATTCGGCCAGGTTTTCGCGCGCCTGTGTGACGGTGAGCACTCCCATGGCCAGAAAAGCAGGTCTACTTTCCAGTTTGTTCGAGGAAGGAGGGGTGGGGAGGCTTCGTCACAAAACAGTGTCAATCGCTGCCAGCAGAGCCTCGCCACGGCGGTGGAGTTCACGGGCATGGTCGGTCCAGCGGCCTTGCCCCCAGTAGCGGAAGCAACTGGTTTCCAACAGCAGCAGATGGAGCAAGGCCTCCTGATAGGCCGGCGTGCGGCTCGTGGCGGGATCGCGGGCCAACAAGGGATCAAAGATGCGGTGAAAACGGGCACTGAGCTGTCGCATCGGCTCCAACACATTTCCGTAGCCCTCCTCCCAACTGATGTGGTTCGTCCAGGACGCCCCCTCCAGGGCGATGGCTGGATCCGATGACCGCAGGCCCCGGATCGCCTCCCGCACCCGCTCCGGGGTGACGTCATCACCAACGGCCTGCCAGAGTTTGTGTTGATGGCGCGCCTGAATCAACGGATAGTCGCCCTCGCGGACGCCGGCGGCCGCCAGCCCCTCCAGATACTCGCTCCCGTTCAACGCGACAGTGGCCCCATCGCCACCCTTGGCGGCGGCAGCCATCCGCTGATGGGCCTGAAGGAAGGCCGGCGGGAACTCATTCATCATCACACCTCCATTTTCGCCATCGGCTATCTGCGTCACCAGCGGCGGGATGCTGTGACCCGCCAGGACTTGCCGGTCCAATCCCAGGGCTTCGTAATAAGGCTGCATCTGTCCCACCAGCTTCGTGTCGGAGCCCCGGGTCTTGATCAGGGCGAGAATGGTCAACGCTTCTCCTCTGGAGTTGCGCGCCACCAGTTGATTGGGAATCCATCTCTGCCCCGGGCTCAGGTCGGCCCCGTCCAAGGTCTCAACGGTGTGCTCCTGAACCAACAACCAGCGGTAGCCACAGTCCTTCAGGGCTTTGACGGTGGCATGGAGCGTGTCGGGATCATTGGGCAGGTGCATTTCTGGCAAAGAAAAGCCCTGCACGCGTTGCAAGGCCTCCAAACCGAACAGGGAGGCAAAATGGTGCTGCCAGGCCAGCATCTGCGGCTTCAGATCGGCCAGCGGTGTCGAAGACACCACGGCATGACTCCAAAGCGTCCCGAGCCATTCCACCCGCGGCCATAAAACCGGATCGCAGGTCAGACGACGCAGCGAGTCCAGGATGTCCTGGCGATTCATCTGTTGAAACCCCCAGAGCAGGGTGCCGGAATAATCCAACATGATGCGCGGCTCACAGCCTTCCGCCAGCAACTGGGGGATCAGATCAGCCATGCGCCTGTAGCAGGAAGCAAAGGCTTCCGCATTGTGATTATCTCCCTCATCCCTGTGCTCAAACATGTATTGCAGATGAGAAATCAGCTCCCCGTTGGCGCCGGCTGGGATCGTGGGCTGATGCATGTGAAGGGCACAGGCAAAGGCCGAGCGGATCCGATCCCGCGGCAAACCGATTGGCGGGCCCCCTCCAGCGCCAGCCTGACGCCTCGCAGCCTGGATCTCCTGTTCGTTGCCGGCGATCAGGGGTCGATCGGAACTCCGCGAGAAAACGGTCACCCGAAAAGCCCCGATGGCATGCCAGCTCCAGTCAAGCAAACAGCGAAGGCTCCCCGCGGCTGGTTGCCGATGGAGCGAATCCGCGGCAGCGGACGGCATGGAACGGGTGATCGCCCGCGGCAACGGTGCGTCCAGGGGGCGAGGTCTGCCGAGCCGTCAGACCAGGCAGGGGATCGCCAGGCCATGGCTGGGGAGGACGGACTCTTCAACAGCGGCCAAGGGGGCCTCACCCCCCCTTGCCATAGGCCACCTGGCAAACGGCGTTGAGCAACTGGGCCTGGGCCGCGCTGGCAGGCACCTGGCCGTTGAGGAGGCCCGCCTGGCAGTTGGCCGCCCCGTTGAGGTTGACGCCGTCGCCAAGGGCGTAGGAGAAACTCACGCCGTAGAGCCCGACGGCCTCCACGGAGGCGTAGTTGAGGGTCCAGGTGGTGCTGGGAACAACAATCACGGTTTGCTCGCGGGAGGCGGCGCTGTTCACCAGGTCGGTGATCGCCGCGCCGGTGGCCAGGCCCGCCGCGAGACCCCAGCCAACGCTGCTCCCCCCCCACCAGCCCCAGCTGGCAGGAGTCCAGGCATACCAACCGGCGTTCCAGGGACGATTGGACCAGTAGCCGCCACGGGCCCAATTGGCATTCCAGCCGTTGACGTTGCGGGTGTAAAAGTTATTGTTCACATTGACATTGTCCTGGACATTATTGCGGGAGCTATTATTGATGTTATTGCGATAATTATTCTGGTTAAATTTCTGGATATTATCATCCTTCCAAGAATCCACTTGATTGGTCCGGAAGGCATTGCCCTTGCCATTCTGGTCTGTCCAGGCTGGGCGACTTTGGGGACCGTATTGCGGGTGCCACCCCTGGTAGCCGCGCTGCCAGTCATTCGAGCCTCCACGACCGTCATAGCCCGCGCCGCCGAAGTGAAAACCACCGCCCCCGAAACCGCCACCGCCCCGGGGGAAGGCCTCGGCGGGTCGGCCCGTTGGCAGGACGCAGAGCAGAGCCAGCGCCGTGACAAGCCAGGACGAGGTTGACGTGCCGTGCATGGTGTTGTGAAAGGGTCAATGCCATTTTGAACCCTCAAGGGCGGCCCCGGAAGCCGCTCTGGAGCGCAACGTTCCTTGATGGGACCCAAGCGAGATGCGCTCGATCGCGAAGTTTCATGAACAATGGGCTTGATGGCCTGCGGGGACGATATGATTTAACCAATTTAAGCGGTAATATATTCGGTGTCTCAGTTCAAGGTGATCTTCGCTTCCCTGTTTTTTTTCGCCCTGACCACCGGCGCCCGAGCTCAGGACTCCACAGGGCAAAACCCAGCCGCCTTGCCGGCCGGGCAGGGCATGCCCATTCTCTTTGGGCGCGGCCAAGCTGAACCCGGGTCATTTCAACAACTGATCGTCGGCACCACCTCAACGGGCACCCTGGCCACCGGAGGCAATCCGATCTTCCAGCCGTCCATGCCCACCCAGTCTGGCGTCGCCAGTTTGATCATCAGCAAAAGCGGGGTGGGCACCTTCGGTTGTTCAGGCTCCTTGCTGGATGATCGGCGCTCCATCTTGACAGCCGCCCACTGCATCGCAGACGGCTCCGGCAACCTGAGCGCCTATGCGGCCACGGCCTATTTTTACGCTGGAAGTTCATCATCACCCTACAATCCAGACACGATTGTTCCGGGAAATCCTCTGGCCACTGCCATTACGGTGTCCAACTTTTATGTCGCCCCAGGATATTCTGGCAAGACGGTTGAAGATGATGATCTTGCCGTCCTGCGATTATCCAGTGCCGCGCCATCATTTGCTCAAGGGTATGACCTGTTTACGGGGAATCCATCCACCTTCGAGTTCACGGTGGCCGGATACGGACTTCGATCCAATGGCGGCGGGTCCACAGGATTTAGTTCCAGTCTCGGTTCAGGAATCCTGCGGCAGGGCCTGAATCGCTTTGATCTGCAATGGGGAGACCCGAATTTCAATGGTTATTTTGCCAACGCAGCAAACTTTTCCTCCGGTCTGAACACTTGGGTTGCGGATTTTGACAGTGGATCGGCCGCGAACGACGCCAACTGCCTCGTCGCGGCCGCAGTCAATCCTTCCCTCGCTGGCAATGGGTTGTATTGCCAAACCGGCCAAGGGGCGAGGGAAGCCATGCCTGCCCCTGGTGATTCCGGCGGACCAGGCTTCATTGATGGAAAGATCGCCACGGTCACCAGTTATATCGGCAGCTTCGGACAAACCTTTGGTGACATTGATGCCGGCACCAATGGCACCTTTGGCGAAATCGCCGGTTTTGTCCCCGTCTCTCGCCATCTGGCGTTCATTCAGTCGGTGAAGGTGCCGGCGCCCCTGTCTGTGGCGGTGATCCCGAGCCTGGTGGCCTGGAGTCGCCACCTCCGCCGACGGATCAACCGCCGTGGACATCCATCCCCTTCCAGCGGTTCCTGATCCCCGTCCGCCGAAACCCGCTGGCCCCGCCGCCGTCGCCAGGCGGTTTTCCCGCCATGCTGGGGAGAGCGCCGACCCATCGGGTGGGGCCCGAATCCCTGGATTCGGCTCTCCTCCCCTACCCCCCGCAGATGGCGCCATAGGGTCAAACCATCACGCCACTTTCGTCCACCATGCATCCCACCGCCGAACTGTTCACGGAGAAGGCCTGGGCCGCTGTTGTTGCCGCTCAGCAAGGAGCCCAGCAGAAACGGCAGCAGCAGATGGAGAGCGAGCATCTCTTCGCCGCCCTGCTGAGCCAGGAGGGTCTGGCCAACCGGATCCTGGAAAAGGCGGGCGTCGACGTGGGCAGCCTGAGCCAGAAGATCGACGCCTTCATCGCCAGCCAACCCAGCCTGAACAGCGCCCCCGAAAACGTCTATCTCGGCAAAGCCCTCAACAGCGTCCTGGATCAGGCCGATTCCCTGAAAAAAAGCTTTGGCGACAGCTACATCGCCATTGAGCACCTGCTGCTGGCCCTGGCGATCGATGATCGCTGCGGCAAGCAGCTGCTCAGCCAGTGCGGCACCAACGCCGAGAAATTGAAAGAGGCAGTCGTGGCCGTGCGGGGCAACCAGAAGGTGACGGATCAGAGTCCGGAGGGCACCTACGAATCGTTGGAAAAATACGGGCGCGATCTCACCGCCGCGGCCCGCGAGGGCAAGTTGGACCCCGTGATCGGCCGCGACGAGGAGATCCGCCGCACGATTCAGATCCTCAGCCGTCGCACCAAAAACAATCCGGTGCTGATCGGCGAACCGGGGGTGGGCAAAACGGCCATCGTCGAAGGTCTGGCCCAGCGGATCGTCAACGGCGACGTGCCGCAGGCCCTGCAGAACCGCCAGCTCATCGCCCTCGACATGGGCGCCCTGATCGCTGGCGCCAAGTATCGCGGGGAGTTCGAGGAACGGCTGAAGGCTGTGCTCAAGGAGGTGACCGCCTCCGACGGGCAGATCGTGCTCTTCATCGACGAGATCCACACCGTGGTGGGCGCTGGCGCCACGGGCGGCGCCATGGATGCCAGCAACCTGCTCAAGCCCATGCTGGCCCGCGGTGAATTGCGCTGCATCGGCGCCACCACCCTCGACGAACACCGCCAGCACATCGAGAAGGATCCCGCCCTGGAGCGCCGGTTCCAGCAGGTGTTCGTGGACCAGCCCACGGTGGAGGACACCATCTCCATCCTGCGCGGCCTGAAGGAGCGCTATGAGGTGCACCATGGCGTGCGCATCGCCGACAACGCGATCGTGGCCTCCGCCGTCCTCTCCAGCCGCTACATCGCGGATCGGTTCCTGCCCGACAAAGCCATCGACCTGATGGATGAGGCCGCCGCCCGGCTGAAGATGGAGATCACCTCCAAGCCGGAGGAGATCGACGAGCTGGATCGCCGCATCCTGCAGCTGGAGATGGAAAAGCTCTCCCTGGGGCGCGAATCCGATGTGGCCAGCCGGGACCGGTTGGAGCGCCTGGAGAAGGAGCTGGCCGAGTTGAGCGAACAGCAGAGCGCCCTCAATGCCCAGTGGCAGAAGGAGAAGGGCGCGATTGATGAGCTGGGGGCGATCAAGGAGGAGATCGAGCAGGTGCAGCTGCAGATCGAGCAGGCCAAGCGGAGCTACGACCTCAACAAGGCCGCGGAGCTGGAGTACGGCACCCTGGGCGCCCTGAACCGCAAGCTGGCGACCAAGGAGGAGGAACTCAACAGCGGCCAGAGCGGCAAAACCCTGCTGCGAGAAGAGGTCACCGAAGATGACATCGCCGAGGTGATCGCCAAATGGACCGGCATCCCTGTGAGCAAGCTCGTGCAG
>JBKDTB010000143.1:0-17093 GCA_046340515.1 Cyanobacteriota bacterium
CGTCCGCGTTGATGATCGAGTTGGAGACGATGCTCATGCAGTTCTGCCTCGAAACAAGCGGTCACCGTTAAGGAGACCGGTATC
The DNA here is from genome assembly GCA_046340515.1 of Cyanobacteriota bacterium. Lineage (GTDB taxonomy): Bacteria > Cyanobacteriota > Cyanobacteriia > PCC-6307 > Cyanobiaceae > Cyanobium. Next base: position 85 of record JBKDTB010000143.1, read on the forward strand.
CGGTGGGTAAGGTTGTGATCGGTGGTGCCGATCGCGGTGTCATTCTGCGCCAAGGCCTGTCGCTCCACGCTGCCTCGGTAACAGATCTTCACGGCGACAATCGCCCGAGATCCCTTGTCTCGCCTTGAGTTTGCCGCAAGCGGTCCCCGGGGGAAGGTTGCAGCAATTGTTCATTTTTGGCTCGCCTGGATGGGGCCTCACGGGGGAGAAAGGGCCGGTTTTCTGCATTGTTTGTGGCGAGCGATTGCGGCGCCATGAAAAAAAACCCCCGGAAGACCTCCGGGGGTGGAAAGGGGGACTCTTTCCCCACTGGTTGTGGAGCCCTCCTCCGGACAACGGGTTGGAGGGCCGATCGGGGGAATCAGACCGCGGGTCGGGGGCTTGGCGTCAACCCCCCATTGCCGCCATACAGCTCCGCGGAGCGATTGACCGTGGCCAAGGGAAGGCCATCGATCGTGTTCAGGCCACGGAGGAAGGGCACCGTGTCGCGACCAAAAGCCCTGGCGTAATCGTCGTTGACGAGGAGCTGCTGCACCGCGGCAGACAAGCCCTGACGGGTGCGGATGGCCAGGAAGCGGCTGGTTTCCGCCGGTTGGGCGGCCCGACCCAGCAGGGCCAGGTGGGCCGCCGCCGCCGCCCGCAGGGGCGCCAGGCGGTTGAGGCGCTGCAGGAAGAGCTCGCTGCCGGCGACCAAACCCACGAACTCCGCCACGGACACCTGGCCCTTGCGCAGTTGTGACTCCGCATCCCGCAGCCGCTCGGCCGCCAGGGGCTCCCGGTTGAGCAGCTGGCGGTAGGTGGCCCGCACCACATCCTTGAGCTGGCCTTCACTCGGGGCGCTGGGAAGTCGCACCGGCCCGCCGAGGCTTTGGCGGCGCCGGAATCCCTGGGGATTGGAGCTGCGGAGAGCCTTCTGCATCGCCTGATCCGGCGCGCTGACGGGAGCGGACCCCAGGGTGGGGCCGGCGGAGGAAACCGCCGATTTCCAGACGCCAAGCGTCGGGGCGGCCTGGAATGGGGCTCGGGGACGGCTGGGGAGGGTGGCGGGGGAGGCGGCCACAGTGGCGCTCCACCCTGACGACGCACCGCTCTGGGGGCGCCAGGTGCGGGCGGGGGCCGGGGGTTGCCGCAGGGTGCCGGGACCGCTGGCGGAGGGAGCGGGGGCCAGGGTCTCGCCGCCCGCGATCTGGGCGGACCAACCACCGCGAATCACCGTCGGGCGGGGCGGGAGATTGCGGGTGGTGAGGTCGCCGGTGGTGCGGATCCGGGTTGGCGGGGGCACATCGGGCCGCGGCGTGGGCCGCAGATCGGAAATGGCTTCCAGGTTGAGAGGACGCCGCAGGGCAGGCACCCGGCGGGTGTTCAGGTCGGTGGGGGTGATGAACCGCTCGTAGGGAACGGTGTCCTCGCCGAAGGTTGTGGTGTATTCAGGGCTGTTGATCATGGCGTCCACGACGCCATAGAAGCCCTTGCGCGCCGCGGTGTCGAAGTAGGCGTCAATTTCCCAGCGACCGAAGGTGGGGCGGCCCAGCAGACGGCGATGCATCACCTCGATCGCCTTGCAGATGTAGAGCCCACTCCAATAGCGCCGACGGAAGGCATCGGAACGGGCCACCTGCCGCACGAATTCCCGCAGGCTGATGTCGCCGTTCTCCAGCTTGATCTCTTCCACCGTGTTGCGCTCACCGGCATAGCCGCTGTTGCCCAACACCTGCACATACACCGCGCGGATCACCGCCTGAGTGGCGGCTTCACTGCCCCGCACGCTGGGCTGACCACCCCGCCGCGGCACGGAGTTGCCCCCCGTGGCGATCTGCTGCAGACGCACAACCTTGGGCCCCACCCGGCGCGGGGTGGCCTTGCGGAATTGGGGGCTGGCCATCTGGCCGGGTTGGCTGAGGCCGTTGCTGACCAGGATGCGCCGGGCGTCATAGCTGAACGGCACCGCCCGGGTGGCCACGGAGGCTGTGCCGGAGGGGAAGATCGCGCCGTAGGTGAGGGCCAGCGGATCGTTGCCGCCGCCGTAGGCATGCTGGTCGGGCAGGGGCTGGCGATAGGAGGCGTAGAGCGTGATGTATTGGGGTGCCCCCTCAAAGGGCGCGCTGAAGCGGAAGAGCTTGCGATTCGAGCCCCAGCCGGCACTCTCCTGGGCCTCCTCCCCGAGATCCCGAAGGTAGGGAACGGTTTCCTCGCCGAAGACCCGGGCGTATTCCATGCTGTTCACCAACACATCGACCAAGCCGTTGAGGCCCTGGGCGGTGACGATGGCGAAATAGGTGCGGAATTCCTCGATCGAGCTCAGCCCGCGGCCGAGGAAGTGGCGGAAGGCCAGCTCCACCACGCGGCTGTTGGAGAACCGACCGTAGAACTGCTTCTGATACTCCTTGCTGCGTCCCAGAGCGCGGATGAATTCCCGCATCGAGATCTGGCCCTGGCGGCACTGGGTGGCCTCCACCGGGCAGACCGCCAGGGAATAGCCCTTGAGAATGTCCCGTTCGAACACCTGGCGATAGGCCGCCCGAATCACCTCCGCCTTCTCGCGACCCGAGAGGCCGGGCTTCATCACAAAACGCTGGCGCCCCTCGGCGGCCAGGGCGTAGATCGCCGGCAACTGCAGTCCCTGGTTGACCGGGCTGCCGAGCCGCTGGCGGGTGGACGGGGTCGGCACCTCCAGTTCCTTGATCAGCACGTTGAAGCACTCGATCACCAGGGTGCGGGCTTCAGGCTCCCCGGGGAACAGGGCGGCGGCGGCGGCCCGCATTTCTTGCAGGGCCACGTTGGTGGCCGCCAGGGAGCAGGCCTTCTCGAGCACATCCCGGAGCCCCCGGGTGTTCACCGCCAGGATGCTGGGATCACCGGCCACCAGCGCATACCCCACGTAGCGCAGGAACCAGGCCAGATCGCGGATGGACTTCTTCATCCGCTCCGTGCCGTAGACCCCCACGGAGATCGGGTTGAACCCGCTCGGCAACACCACCCGCACGTCGGCGTCACCGGCGGCGCCCTCCAGCAGGCGGGTGAAGATGTTGCCGCGACGGGCCGAGGTGGTGCCTGCGAAGGTCTGCACCGAGCGCTGGAAGGCGGCCTGATCGGCGGCCAGCGGTGTGGCCGCGGCCGCCTCTCCACCGCCCAGGGGCGCGTCGAGGTAGGAGAGCGGCGTGCCGCCCACAAAAATGCGGTTGGCGGCCTTGGCGACGATGGCGGCGGCGTTCGCGGAGAGCCGCTGGGCCGCCTCCACGCGGACACGGCCGCTCTGGAAGAAGGTGATCAGGGTCTGCAGCTCGCCCCCGTCGGGGAAGCGATCCTGCTGCTCCGCCTGACGGACGCTGGAGAGCGGCAGGGTGTCGTAGAGCTGGGGATTGACCCTCGTGCTGCCGCTGCTGGCGGTCACAGTCATGAACGGGAGCGTGCCGGGCCTCGGCACGTTACGGCTCACCCCCTGGTCCTCCGGGGCCCCATGAACAAATGTTTGCAGCCGGCTCCGGCCCCCGGGCGCCGATGGGGGAGTCTGGGAGAGCCATGGCCCTTGATCAGGCCCACGACGCCGAACCCATGCAGGAGTCGCCCATCCCTTCCGAGGCTGCCCTCTCCGCCCCGCTGGATGCCGCCACGCCAGTGGTGAGCGCGTTCTACGACCGCTTTCCCTACCCCGGCGACCCCCTCCAGGACGGGCCTCCCCCCGGCTACAACTGGCGTTGGTGTGTGGACAGCGTCGTGGCGGCGGTGCGCGGCGCCCTCCCTCCCCGCCCCGCCGGCGGAGGCCCGCGCCCCTGGCGCGTGCTCGACGCCGGCTGCGGCACCGGCGTCAGCACCGACTACCTCTGCCATCTCAATCCGGAGGCGACCGTGCTGGCGGTGGACATCAGCGCCGGAGCCCTGGAGGTGGCGCGGGAGCGCCTGCGCCGCTCCGGGGGCCGGGAGCGGGTGCGCGACCTGCGCATCGAGCGGCGCAGCCTGCTGGATCTCGACGATGAGGGGCCATTTGACCTCATCAACAGCGTGGGGGTGCTCCACCACCTGGCGCAACCGGAGGCCGGCCTTCGGGCGCTGGCGCGGCGGCTGGCGCCGGGGGGCGTGTTGCATCTGTTCCTCTACGCCGAGGCCGGGCGCTGGGAAATCCATCACACGCAAAAGGCTCTGGGGTTGCTGGGCGTGGGAAGCGGGGCGACCGGTCTGCGCCTGGGGCGGGAGCTGCTGCGGGAGTTGCCGGCGGGCAATCGGCTGCGCCGTCACCATGAGGAGCGCTGGGCGCTGGACACCACCGCCGACGCCAATTTCGCCGACATGTACCTGCATCCGCAGGAGACCAGCTTCACCGTGGCCAGCCTGCTGGCCTTCGTCGAGGAGGCGGGTCTGCATCTGGTGGGGTTCTCCAATCCCGAGGTTTGGGATCCGGCCCGACTCCTCAGCGGCGAACTGCTGGACAGGGCCCGGGCCTTGCCGGAGCGGCAACGGTGGGAGCTGGTGGAAGCCCTCGATCCGGACATCAGCCACTTCGAGGTGTTTCTCAGCCGTGAGCCCGTGAGGCCCTGCGACTGGTCCGACGACGCCGCCCTGCTGGCCGCCTCCGGCGAGGTCAACCGTTGCCTGTGGGGCTGGCCGGGCACGGCCCTGCTGGATCCCGATCTCCGGCCCCTGGAGATCGATCCCGGCGATCTCGCCGTGATGGAGGCCTGGGGAAAGGCGGCGGTGGGCACCACCCTGGGACTCCTGCCCCTCACCATGGGCGAAGGGGAGCGGCTCGAGGGCGCCCGGCGATTGATCCGCCAGCGGGTGCTCCTTCCGGTCGCCTGAGGCCCGGGCGGGGGGTTCCGGCCCGGAAACCGACAGGCCCGACGGGCCGCGTGATAAATTCCCTGCGCTCCAAGGGTTTTCAGGTTGGCGGTTGTCCTTGCCACTCCTCCAGACGCTGACGCTCCCGCGTCGGATGATGGGGGTTCGGCCAAGTCCGACCCCTCCAACGCGTCCGTTTTTCTTGCGCCGCCCTCCGGGTCCGGCGACAACGGGATGGACCACTATCACCGCCTGCGGCGTCGGCTGCTGGTGGCCACCACGGTGGCGGCGGCCGTCGCTGTGCCCGTGGTGGCGCTGACCCTGGGACTGTCCGCCGCCCTCAGCGCTTTGCTGGGTGCCGTCTGCGGCCTTCTCTATCTCGTTCTCCTCTCCCGCAGTGTTTCACGGCTGGGGGTGAGCAGCAAATCGGTGGGGAAGGTGCAGTTGTTGGTGCCCGTCGTCCTTGTGTTGACGGCCACCAAGGTTCCCCAGTTGCACGTTCTGCCGGCCCTGTTGGGCTTCCTGCTCTATAAGCCGGCTCTGTTGCTTCAGGCCCTGCTCGACGCCTGATCTGTGTTCGCTCGCACCCTCTGAGCGATCCGTTGATCCGGATTCCGATCCGGTGTGTCCAATCCGCTGGTTCCCATGCCCTTCGCGATGCCCCTGCTGCCCCTTGCCGAACTTGAGGTGGGCCAGCACGTCTACTGGAATCTGGGCAATCTCAAGATCCACGGCCAGGTGTTTCTCAGCTCCTGGGTGGTGATTGGCGCCCTGCTCACTGTTGTAGTGATCGGCACCCGCCGCCTGCAAAGGGAACCGGCCGGTGTGCAAAACCTATTGGAATTTCTCTGGGATTACATCCGCTCCCTCGCCCGTGAGCAGATTGGCGAGAAAGCCTACAGAGACTGGCTGCCCTTCATTGGCACCCTGTTTCTGTTCATCTTTGTCAGCAACTGGGGTGGAGCTCTGATTCCCTGGAAGTTGATCCATTTGCCCAGTGGTGAATTGGGCGCTCCGACGGCCGACATCAACACAACAATCGCTCTGGCTCTGTTGGTTTCCCTGGCTTACTTTTACGCCGGTCTGAGCCGCAAAGGTTTCCGCTATTTCGAGTATTACTTGGAACCCACCCCGATCATGTTGCCGTTCAAGATCGTGGAGGATTTCACCAAGCCTCTGTCCCTTTCCTTCCGTCTTTTCGGCAACATCCTTGCCGATGAGCTGGTGGTGGCTGTTCTGGCCTTCCTTGTGCCTTTGATCGTGCCCCTGCCGGCCATGTTCCTTGGCTTGTTCACCAGTGCGATCCAGGCGTTGATCTTCGCCACCCTCGCCGCTTACTACATCGGTGAGGCGGTGCACGAAGAGCACCACTGATTCCTCCGGCCAAACCCGCCCTGCCGGCGGTCTGGCAAACTCTCAGCGCGCAGGTCCGGCATTGACCGAGCCCATCTCCTCGGAGGGTCTCCCTCTCGAGATGTCCCAGGCGCCAGGTTCCATTCGGTTCCCCAATCCGGCCATCCAGGCCTTGGCCATTCGGCCTCCAGCGACTCCCATCCCCCGTCACCTCATGGATTCCCTCACTGCCGCCGCCTCCGTCGTGGCCGCCGGTCTTGCCGTTGGTCTTGGCGCCATCGGTCCTGGCATCGGCCAGGGCACCGCAGCAGGCGGCGCTGTCGAAGGCATCGCCCGCCAGCCCGAAGCTGAAGGCAAGATTCGCGGCACCCTGCTGCTCTCCCTGGCCTTCATGGAAGCGCTCACCATCTACGGCCTGGTGGTGGCGCTTGTGCTGCTCTTCGCCAACCCCTTCGCCGGCTGAGGATCGCGCCCCATGGTGTTCTGAAGGCCCATGGCCTTCCAGGCGCCATGGGGCACGCCTCCAGCCAGCCTCACACTCTTTCGCTCCAAGCTCCCGCCGTTTCGCCCGCCCCGCTCCATGACCAGCTGGCTATTGCTCGCCGAGGCCGGTGCCCAGGAGGGAGGTCTCTTTGACCTCGATGCCACCTTGCCCCTGATGGCGCTTCAGGTGGTGCTCCTCACCTTCATTCTGAATGCGCTCTTCTTTCGCCCGGTCGGCAAGGCCGTTGAAGATCGGGAGGGCTACATCAACACCAGCCGCGCCGAAGCCAAGAGCAAGTTGGCTCAGGCCGAGCGACTGGAAGCCGATCTGAAGGCCCAGCTCAAGGCGGCTCGGCAGGAAGCCCAGGCCGTCATCGTCAACGCCGAACAGGAGATGGACCGGCTCTACCGGGCCGCCCTGGCCGAAGCGACCGCCGAAGCCAACGCCTCCCGGGAAGCGGCCCGACGCCTGATCGACGCCGAGCGGGACAAAGCCCTGGCTGAGCTCGACCAACAGGCCGTTCTTCTCAGCGACCAGATCGTTTCCCGCTTGCTTCCCACCCCATGACCGCCCCCCTGCCCCAGCTCCTGGCCAGCCATGGCGGCTTCGGGCTGAATTTCGATCTCTTCGAAACCAACATCATCAATCTGGTGATCGTGATCGCCGGCTTGGTTTGGTTTTTGCGGGGATTTCTCGGCGGCATTCTGGAACGTCGCCGCGAGGCCATCGTCACCGACCTGCGGGACGTCGAGGAACGACTCCAGGTTGCCGGCGCGGCCCTGGCCGAAGCCCAGAAGGGCTTGGCCGAATCCCAGAAGAAGGCGGAGCAGATCCGCGCCGACGGCAAGGCCCGCGCCGATGCCATTCGCCTCGACAGCGAACAGCGCACGATCGAGGAGATTGCTCGCATGAAGCAGTCCGCTTCCTCGGATCTGGCCAATGAAGCCTCTCGGGTCACCGACCAGCTCCGTCGCGAGACGGCGTTGAAAGCCATCGACAAAGCCCTGGCCGCCCTGCCCGGAAAGCTCGATGCCGAGGCCCAGGCCCGGTTGATTGACCAATCCATCCAATCCCTGGGGAACCGCTGATGCCGCTGCTCAACACCATCACCACCCCCTACGCCGACGCCTTCCTCCAGCTGGCCAAGTCGTCTGGAGACACCGAGGCGGTGATCGACCAGGCCCGTGAGCTGCTCACCCTCTGGAAGGCCTCGCCCGAACTCAGGGAAGCCATGGCCTCCCCTGTGCTCGATCCGGTGTCCAAGAAGAAGGCGATTGTCGCCCTCTTTGGCCAGGACCTCAACCACACGTTCCTCAATCTTCTCAAGCTGCTGGCCGACCGTCGTCGGATCGGCGTGCTTGACGCGGTGTTGGAACGGATGCTGGAGCTCTACCGCGAGCAAAACGGCATCGCCCTGGCCCTGATCACCGCCGCCACCCCCCTGAGCGACGACCAGCAGGCCCAGCTCACGGAGAAGGTGAAGGCCGTGGCCGGCACCGACAAGGTGGAAATCTCCACAGCCGTCGATCCTTCCCTCATCGGAGGCTTCGTGCTGCGGGTGGGCTCCAAGGTGATTGACGCCAGCCTTCTCGGGCAGGTGCGACGCCTCGGCCTGGCCCTGGCCACCGCCGGCTGATCCCCCTCCCCCCTCCTCTCAACCAGCCCCCATTCATCCCCCTTTCCCCAGGGACTTTTCCAGTCATGGTTTCCATCCGCCCCGACGAGATCAGCGCGATCCTCAAGCAACAGATCGCCGACTACGACAGCACGGTGTCCGTGAGCAACGTCGGCACGGTATTGCAGGTGGGTGACGGCATCGCCCGCATCTACGGCCTTGAGCAGGTGATGGCCGGTGAATTGGTGCAGTTCGAGGACGGCACGGAAGGCATCGCCCTCAACCTGGAGGAGGACAACGTGGGTGCCGTGTTGATGGGTGAAGGTCTGGGGATCCAGGAGGGGAGCACGGTGCGCGCTTCCGGCAAGATCGCCTCTGTGCCGGTGGGCGACGCCCTGCTCGGCCGGGTTGTCAACTCCCTGGGCCAGGCGATCGACGGCAAGGGTGACATCGCCACCAGCGAAACGCGCCTGATCGAATCCATGGCGCCCGGCATCATCCAGCGGAAGTCGGTGCACGAGCCGATGCAAACCGGCATCACGGCCATCGACGCCATGATTCCCATCGGTCGGGGCCAGCGGGAGCTGATCATTGGCGACCGTCAAACCGGCAAGACCGCCATCTGCCTCGACACGATCATCAACCAGAAAGGTGAAGACGTCGTCTGCGTCTATGTGGCGGTGGGCCAGAAGGCGGCCTCCGTGGCCAACGTCGTGGAAGTGCTGCGGGAGCGCGGTGCCCTCGACTACACCGTGATCGTGGCTGCCAACGCCTCTGATCCCGCCGCTCTGCAATACCTGGCTCCCTACACCGGTGCCGCCATCGCCGAGTCGTTCATGTACAAGGGCAAGGCCACCCTGGTGGTGTACGACGACCTCACCAAACAGGCCCAGGCCTATCGCCAGATGTCCCTTCTCCTCCGTCGTCCCCCCGGGCGCGAGGCCTATCCCGGCGATGTGTTCTATCTCCACAGCCGCCTGCTGGAGCGCGCGGCCAAGCTGTCCGATGCCATGGGCAAGGGGTCGATGACCGCCCTGCCGATCATCGAAACCCAAGCCGGTGACGTGTCGGCCTACATCCCCACCAACGTGATCTCGATCACGGATGGTCAGGTGTTCCTCAGCTCCGACCTCTTCAACTCCGGTCTGCGGCCCGCCATCAACGTGGGCATCTCCGTGAGCCGGGTGGGTGGTGCCGCCCAGACCAAGGCGATCAAGAAGATCGCCGGCACCCTGAAGCTGGAATTGGCCCAGTTCGACGAGCTGGCGGCCTTCTCCCAGTTCGCCTCCGATCTCGATGCCGCCACCCAGGCCCAGTTGGCCCGAGGCAAGCGGTTGCGGGAGCTGCTGAAGCAACCCCAATTCAGCCCCCTCAACCTGGCTGAGCAGGTGGCCGTGGTCTACGCCGGTGTGAAGGGCCTGATCGACGAGGTGCCGGTGGATCAGGTCACCCAGTTTGTGCGGGAACTGCGGGAGTATCTGCGCTCCAACAAGCCGGAGTTCATCACCAGCGTCATGAGCGAGAAGCAGGTCAGTGACGAGGCGGAAGCCACCCTCAAGGCGGCCATCGCCGAGGTGAAGGCCTCCATGCTCGCCACGGCCTGAGGTGCGATTCAATGGCGAACCTCAAAGAGATCCGCGACCGAATCAGTTCGGTCAAAAACACACGCAAGATCACCGAAGCCATGCGCCTCGTGGCCGCCGCCAAGGTGCGCCGCGCCCAGGATCAGGTGTTGCGCAGTCGGCCCTTCGCTGATCGTCTGGCCCGGGTGTTGCAGAACCTGCAGACCCGCATGGCCTTTGAGACGGCCGATTCTCCGCTGTTGCAATCCCGATCGGTCGACCGGGTCACCTTGCTGGCCGTAACCGGCGACCGCGGCTTGTGCGGCGGCTACAACTCCTCCGTGATCAAGAAAACTGAGCAGCGTTTCGCTGAACTCAAGGCCCAGGGGCTGGAGGTGGATCTGGTGTTGATGGGCCGCAAGGCGATCACCTATTTCCAGAACCGGCCCGCCACCTACAAGGTGCGGGCCACCTTCACCGGACTGGAGCAGGTTCCCACCGCTGCGGACGCCAACCGCGTCTCCAAGCAGGTTTTGGCCGATTTCCTTGCGGACAGGACGGACCGGGTGGAGATCATCTACACCAAATTCATCAATTTGGTGAGTTCAGCACCGGTGGTGCAAACCCTTCTGCCGCTGGATCCCCAGGGGATCGCCAACGCGGAGGATGAGATCTTCCGCCTGGTCACCAAGGATGGCCGTCTGGGGGTGGAAACCTCCACCGTCAGCAATGCGGAAGCGCCCCTGGAGCCCGACTATGTCTTCGAGCAAAGTCCGGATCAACTCCTCAATGCCCTCCTGCCCCTTTATCTCGACAACCAGTTGCTGCGCTCCCTCCAGGAAGCGGCCGCGAGCGAACTGGCCAGTCGGATGACGGCCATGAACAACGCCAGCGACAACGCCAAGGCCCTCGCCAAGACGCTCACCTTGGATTACAACAAGGCCCGGCAGGCGGCGATCACCCAGGAAATTCTGGAAGTGGTCGGCGGCGCGTCGGCCATGGGGTGAGGCGATCCCTAGCCTGAAACTCCCTGCGATCACACCATGATGGGCCTCGCCCAGCGGCTTGATCCCTCCCTGGCCCGCCTCAAACGGCGGGCTTTTTTGCCAGTGGCCCTCCTGGCGGTGGCCTGGGCCCAGGAGTTGATCGACCAACTGCTCTTTGCGGGGCGGTGGAATCTCCCCCTCATTCCCCAAGGTCCCTGGTGGGGGCTGCTGACGGCTCCCTTCAGCCACAGTGGCTTTGGCCATCTGATCAGTAATTCCCTCTGGTTTCTGCCCCTCTCCTGGCTGGTGTTGCTCAAGGGCAGCCGTGACTATTGGGCGGTGTGGATCGGCGTGCTGCTGTTGCAGGTGCCGGTGTGGCTGCTGTGGCCCACCGCCAGCCACGGCCTCTCCGGTGTGGTCTATGGCCTGTTGGGCTACCTGCTCCTGATCGGCTGGCTGGAACGGCGCCCCCTGTCGGTGCTGCTTTCCCTCGGCTGTCTGCTGGCCTACGGCAGCCTCCTGCCCGCGTTGCTGCCGTTTCTCAGTCCACCCGGGGTGAGCTGGATCGGCCACGCCGCGGGGTTTGCCGGGGGGCTTCTGGCCGCCTGGGGGGTGTACCAGGAGTGAGGGGTCCGCCCCGATCCGAGGCGCGGCGGATCAAGGGCAGCCCTCGACGGAAACCCGATGGCTGAAGCCCGTGGAGCCGGGCATGGCGCTGGACCCCATCCGCCCATTCCCCTGGCTGGTGCGCTGGCCAGGAACGGTCGGGAAGGGCCCCAAGCGGCGCTGCTGCCGCGGATCGAGGTTGAGGTTGTCGTTGACCACCCGTCGCCGTCGGCGTCCGGCGCGGGGCGTTGGGGAAGATGGTCTGGAAGCGTTGCCGGCGCTCGTGCCATGACACCTCTGCCAACTCCAGCCGCGGGGCGCCTGCGGCTGCAGCCCCTCTTCCCCCTGGCCCTCGGCCAATGGCAGCTGGATCCCGACCCCCTCGACACCGCAGTGTTGCTGCAGGAGATCCTCGCGCTGCGGGGCGAGGCCACCGGCAATCCCGGAGAGGATTGCGCCTGGACAGGCGATCTGCACGGGGTGGGTCAACTCCATCACCATCCCGCCTTTGTTCCATTGTTGGCGCGGTTGGCGGCGGCGGCCGGCGACTACGTGGCGGCCCTGGGGTTTGATCGCCAACGGGTGGCCTTGCACCTGCAGCGGGCCTGGCCCGTCGTGAGCGAGGAGGGGCAGGGGATCGGTCGCCATCACCATCCCAATGCGCATCTCAGTGGGGTTTACTACCTCACGGGCGACGGCAGCCGGGACAGCGGCTGCCTGCGGTTGTGGGCGCCGCGGCAGGTCAATGAACTCGTGCCGGGTCTGGCGGTGGGCCATGGCGGGCCGATCGTGGCCGACTCCTCCGGGGCTCGCGAGTGGAATGCGTCTTGGTGGGATGTGGCGCCACGGGCAGGGCTCCTGCTGCTCTTTCCCGCCAGCGTGGATCATGCGGTGCTGGAGAACGGCAGCGCCGACGAACGGCGGGTGTCGATCGCGATGGATTTCTGCCTGACAGCGCCGGCCAAGGGCGGCGAAGCGGAATATCTGGCGCCACACCCCAGCAGCTGGCAGGAGGTGGCGGGCGGAGGGGCAAGCACGAAAAGGGCGAATTCCATTTCCGTCGCCATGATGGAGGGAGTGGATCTCGCTCCGTGACGGATGGGAACAGTCCCCTGGAATCAGCGCATGGCATGCCCTGAGGATCCCGCGTCGTTCGAGCGGGGATTGGCCCTTCCCTCTGCGGTGAACCTTCCCGTGCCGCCACCGCCGCCTTCGCCGCACCGGGCCACCAAGGAGCTGGGACGAACACTGGAAGGCACCCCACCGTCAACAGCCCCGCACCCAGCCCCGCAGCCGCCGCTGGCCATCACCCGCCCCCCGCGCGAGACATCGCCTGCCGATCCGGCAACGGAAGCGGATGTCTTTCTCAAGGCTTATGCACCCACTTTGTTTGGGGAAGCCATCAAGCGGATTCTGGACGCCTCTTTCGCCATCGCCACAACAGCTGATGTGGAGGAAGAGACACGGGAGGCCTTTGGCCTGATCAACCCTCAGGATGCGGCGATGATGGTGGCAATGATCTTTATTCGCTCTGGAGCGATACTCTGCCAAACAGCCCATGGACATCTACGGGATTCAGATCTCACCTTCTTGTTCCATTCCATCTATCCTTTGCTGATTCTGGTCGAGCCGGCCGGAACCATTCCCGCTCTGAATTCAACTATTGCAGACAAACGTCAGTTCCTCGAGGAGGTTTATCTACCTACAGATAGGCGATGGTCATTGAAGTCGGAAGCCGAGGCTGCATTGGTGGGATTCCGATTTCTGGCCATCCATGACAAGCTCAACGGTTGTCCATTGGGCAGTTCTGGGGCGATGACAGTGCGCATGCGCCATGCTTTGTTGAAATATCTCCACACACTGGCAGATTGCGATGGACAAATTTCCAGCCAGGAGCGCCATTGCATTGAAGTTTTAAAGGAAAACATCTCTTCCTTGACCCAAGAAGGAGTGCGTTTTGCCTCCCAGTACCCCCATGCGGCCAAACGCCTCCGACTCTCCCCTTTTGCCAGGCCTGCCGTGGTCCTCGAACCTGGCGGTGCTCAGGCTGCGGAGACGAGGGAGGGGCCGAGGGCAGAAAGGGAGAGCGTCGAGGAGATCTTACGCGAGTTATGGGAGATGATCGGCTTGGCATCGGTGAAGGAAGAGATTCAATCCCATATCAACATCTTGAAAGTTTCTGCCCTAAGAAAAGAAGCTGGCTTGGCCGAGATCAAAACCACTAATCATATGGTTTTCACAGGCAATCCTGGTACAGGCAAGACGACAGTAGCACGCAAATTGGCACGGCTTTATCAACAGCTAGGCATTCTTTCCAGGGGATCCTTGCTGGAGGTTGACCAGTCTGCACTTGTGGCCGGTTATGTTGGACAAACCGCCATTAAGACCAAGGAAGTCATTGACAGGGCTAAGGGAGGAGTCCTTTTCATTGATGAAGCTTATGCCTTGAACAGCGGAAAAACAGGGGATTCATTTGGGGAGGAAGCCATTGAAACTCTTCTCAAATACATGGAAGATTACCGTGATGATTTGATTGTTATCGTTGCTGGCTACGAGCAGCCAATAAAGGATTTTTTAAACTCAAACCCAGGACTGAAATCACGCTTTAACAAGTTTATCATCTTTCCTGATTATAGCGCCGATGAGCTGCAAACAATGTTTCTCAAGATCAGTGCGGTCTCCGGATACGTGGTGTCCGCAGAGTTGGACTTGATCCTGAAAGAGACGTTCTCGCGTATGACAACGGACAAACCCTTGCATTTTGGGAATGGCCGCACCGTGCGGAATTTGTTTGAGTGTGCGATGGTGCGGCAAGCCAATCGAATTGTGGAGATTCAGGACCCAACCCATCAACAACTGATGGAATTAACAGCTGCGGATTTGATTGAGGAGGATATCCAACGGGTCTGGCAATAGGGAGAGCGTCTGCCCAGTCAGCGCAGCAGCTGCATTAGGTTATCATGGTTCCAGACGGCTCCATCCGCGAACACGAAGGATTCAATCCGACACTGGGGATACAACTGATACTGCAATTGGATGCTGGAGCTCGAACCGAACGAAAGCCTCAGGCCCATGTCTTTACGGACGACACTGGTGAGGTCTCTCCTGGAGAGATCGCTAAAAATAATCTTATCAACCTCATCGGCAGCACGGGAGATATCAATGATGTTATCATGTCCAAAATTGGAAGAGAAGATATAAGTGTCTGATCCGGCCCCACCTTCCAGAGTATCATTTCCTGGCCCACCAATGATAATGTCATCTCCAGAGAATCCAGCCAACCGGTCATGACCATTCTGGCCTTCAAGCTGATCATTCCTGATCCCACCAAACAGAAGGTCGTTGCCTCCCAAGCCATAGAGACGATTCGATTGTTGATAGGAACCATTGAGTTTGTCAGGCCCTTCCGTTCCGTTGATCGGCAGTTGCTGCAGCAGTGTTTGATGTGTCCAGACTACACCATCTGAGAAGTGGAATTCCTCAATCCGATGTTGCGCTTCCATTTGTTTCGCGATAAAAGCGACGGGCTCTCTCATGAAGGGATTGGCATCTAGATAGCCATTTTTCAAAGAATAAAAAACAATTTTATCTCTTTCCAAGATGGGTTGAACCTGGTTGGAAGCCCGATCCCAGAAGATGACCCGATCAACCTGTCCACCCAGGGCCGATCCTTCATCGATGACATTATCAAACTCACCGTCAGCATTCTGGCTGATGAGATAAGTATCCCCACCAAGTCCACCATAGTAGGAGTCGAGACCGGGACCACCATGGAGGGTATCGTTTCCGAGCCCTCCACGAAGAACATCAACAGAACGTCCACCCTCGATGAAATCGTCATTGGCCGTACCTGTCAGGTCATCTGACTCAGCCGTTCCCCGCTGCCATTTCCATGGCGCTGTGTGCATGTTTTGGAGACGCAGGGCCCGTTGCATCGCGTCCGCAGTCGAGGCTGCCAAGGTCTGCAGAGCCTGAAAAAAGGTCTGGCCTGGCGCTTCGTGGTGAAGAAGCTGCCACTGGATCATCGGTATGTAGGCCGGATCGGGATCTCGCACGAATTGCGAGCGCATATGCTGGAGAGATTCCGTCAAGTCAAGCTGTAATGGTCCAAACTGATCACCTTCCACTGGAACGGCCAACTGAAATAATGGCTTAATCGCAGTATCTACATTTAGCAACATATCAAAATCCAAGCAAATATCGCGAAAGTAGGCCAAAACAGCGGCTGAGCGGTTGTCTGCAACGACCTCTTCAGAGTTGCGAAGGCCTTCGCCAAATAGTTTTTCTATAACAGCAACCTTTTGGGCGATCAGCGGATCCAAAGACCCGTACACACGATTGGGACGAGCAAATGGATTCTGGCTTGCATTGCACCATTCAAACAGCAGTTCTTCGATCAGAACCATTCGCTGTTCGCGAGTGGCCGCGAGCCATTCCAGGAGTTTTGCTTTGAGGGTTGGATGGTTGGGATCCATCATGGCCTGGTGCAGACTCGGCACAATCCCCATGCCAGGAACATTTGGTAGTGCGGCTGTCCCTTCATCCACTTCTCTGGTGATGAGTGGAAGACCATAGGTGGCATCTTTTTTAAACCAAACATCCGTCATCTCAGCAATTCTTCCATCCATTCGCTCATAGATGCCATGCTGGATGTGGTAATTTCCTTGGTTATCAATCTTTTTATCTGGATAATTGGAAAGATAGAGGGATTTGATCTGTAGGTCCGTCAGTGTCAACCACTCGCCTGGATCAGTTTCGGCATTGCTGTTCCGATCACGCCAAACCCGCAGCCGATCCCAGATGGGGTCTCGGGAGTCAATACACTGATCATTGTTAAGATCATACATCGCAAGAGCTGCAAAACCATCAGGAGCCACTTGCCCATCTCTTAGAACAGTGGAATTGCCAAATAATTCGGCACCGCTATCAACTTTTCCATTCGCATTCAGATCAAGAATCAACAGGCCATCATTGGGTCCAACCCATCCAGTCCGCTCAGCAAAACTATTGTTATCAAAGTCAAAATGGAGATAATTAGACGTCATTGAAAGCGTTTGAATCCCATTCCCATCCAGATCCAGAACCAAGGGCGAAGCGATAATTTCGATGATTTCAACGATCTCAATAATTCTTTTTTGCTGGTCCTTTAACAGTTTTTTTCCAAGTTCTCCGCCTGCGATTGAAGCCGTGATGATGATTCCTGCCCCGACAAGGAAGCCCACCGGCCCTGTCATCATCAAGGGGGCAACCACGGCGGTTGCCAGTCGACCAGCGATGAAACTGCCAGTAGTTTCACACACCCAAGAGGACACTGTATAACGCGCCCCTTCATAATCACCCCTACTCATTTCAGAGGTAGATTTAATCACCATTGTAGACACACTAAATGTGTCTCCAGCAACACCCGCATAAGAAGAGATACGACCCAGCACCCCTGGAACATGATAGGGATCCAGTTGCTTAGGGGAAAGATAACCGTTTTTTCGAAGCGAAAGATTAACACGACGAATGTCATCGATCGCTTGTATATGACGCAACTGTCGTTCGCGAGGAATATAATCAACCATCGCTCGCATCCCCAGAGGGATGGGCGAACTTGATTGACTCATTCTCATGTAGTCAGTCGCATC
>JBKDTB010000144.1:0-45928 GCA_046340515.1 Cyanobacteriota bacterium
ATGCAGGGCCACGAAGGGCCACAAGCCCCCCAGCTGGCACCAACGCACAAAATCTCCCTGGGCTTCCGGGCCCCAGAGCAGCAGCAGGCTGTGCCCCATGGCGTCAGCTGGTGTGCTGACGGCTGCGGTGATGAAATTGCAGCCTTCCAGATAAGAGCTGGCAATGCCGTGGGTGTACCAGGAGGTGACGAAGGTGGTGCCGGTCAGCCAGCCCCCAAGCGCCAAGTAGGCGCAAGGGAACAGAAGCAGACCTGACCACCCGACAAAAACAAAGCGGTCGCGCTTGAGCCAGTCGTCGAGGATGTCGAACCATCCCCGGGCCGCTGGCGCGCGTCCTACAGCGATCGTCATGGCGAACAGCTTCACGAAGCTTTACGTTTCTCATCCTACGGGGCGCGGGCCTGGCCTGCGTCCTTGCACCAGCCGATTCTTGCCCGGATGAGCAAATGTGCTCATCTGATCGGAGGCCAGGGTTCGAGCCTCTTTCCGCCAGAGTGGCGGGGCGCCCCTTCCCGCCATGTACGTCGTCGAGCTTTCCCTTCGTCTCACCCCCATGCCGATCTCTGTTCAGCGCAAGGAGCTGGAGGCCGCCGAGGGCTTGGTTGAGGAGGTGTCCCGCGCCATGGAGAGCGGTGCGCCCAAGCTGCTGGAGCTGCGCTGCGAAAAGGATCCTCACAAGCGCATCCGCCTTCTGACCGCTGAGGTGGTGGCCGTCCAGATCTTCGAGAAATCCACCATCGGCGGCAGTGGCAAGCGCCCCGGCTTCAGCTTTGAGGCCTGACCCTTTGAGGCCAGACCCTTCGAGGCCAGACCCTTCGAGGCCAGACCCCACCCTGGCGATGCCCCCGCCGGAGGAGATTCTCCCATTGGTCGTCGAAGCCGTCGATTTCGGCTGGACTCCCGACCGCCCCATCCTGCCCGGCTGTTCCTTGCGCATCCCCAGGCCAGGGCTGTGGATGTTGGTGGGGAGCAACGGCAGCGGCAAAAGCACCCTCCTTCGCCTCATCGCCGGGTTGCTGACTCCCGAGCACGGCCGGATCCTCACCCCGCTGCGATCGGCGTTGGTGTTTCAGAACCCTGACCATCAACTGCTCATGCCGACCTGCGGCAGTGATTTGCGGTTGGGTCTGCCTCAGGGCTTGTCCCATCGCGAGGCCGGCTCCCGCATTGCGGATCTCCTTGAGCGGGTCGGGCTTCCAGGGGTCGCTCACCGGCCGATCCACACCCTCAGCGGGGGGCAAAAACAACGTTTGGCCATTGCGGGCGCTCTGGCGGCCGAGGCCACCCTGCTCCTTTTGGATGAGCCCACCGCCCTCCTCGACCCGGACAGTCAAGAGGATGTGCTCGCGTTGATCCGAGCCCTCTGCGACCGTCCCTCCTGCCCGCTGACGGCGCTCTGGGTCACCCACAGGCTGGAGGAGCTCCCCTGGGCCGACGGGGCGGCCCGAATGGAGAGGGGCTGTGTGGGCCCTTGGCAGGACGGTGCCACCGTCGCCAGCGAGCTGAGTGTCTTGCCCAGTGGCAGGGGGGCCAGGTAAGGTCAGTTGTCCCCGAGAGGGGTCATCTTTCCTCGGTAGCTCAGCGGTAGAGCGGTCGGCTGTTAACCGATTGGTCGCAGGTTCGAATCCCGCCCGGGGAGTTTCATTGGTCAAGGTCCTTCCCCGCCAGGGTTGCGCTGGCCCAAGACCATCGTCGGCCTTTGCAGGTTCTTTACAAATTTTTTGCACAGTTCCCCCGAAACCGTTTTTTCGCAGCAAAATGGTTCAACAGACTGGCCATTCCCTGTTGCGTCAGCCCCTGTCGCCAGCGCCTTCGTCGCGGCACTCTCCGCCACCGAGAAGACCGCGCCAAACCGGCTCGCCCTGCCATCCTCAACGCTCACCCTGCCGTCGCTTGTCATGAAACCCTGCATTCTTCTCGTTGAGGATGACAGCGACATGCGCGATCTCGTGGCTGGCCATCTCGAGCATGGTGGCTTCAGCGTCCAGCGCGCGGAAGATGGGATCAAGGGGCAGGCCCTGGCGCTTCAATACAGCCCCGATGTCATCCTGCTCGACCTGATGCTGCCCAAGGTCGATGGCCTCACCCTCTGCCAGCGTCTGCGCCGGGATGAGCGCACCGCCCGGATTCCCATCTTGATGCTCACCGCCCTCGGCGGCACCAAAGACAAGGTGAGTGGCTTCAATTCCGGTGCCGACGACTATCTCACCAAGCCCTTCGACCTCGAAGAGCTGATGGTGCGGGTCAAGGCCCTGCTCCGGCGCAGTGAAAGGGCTCCCCTCTCCACCAAGCACAACGAGATCCTCAGCTATTCCTGTCTCACCCTCGTGCCTGAGCGCTTTGAAGCGATCTGGTTTGACCGCCCCGTGCGCCTCACCCACCTGGAATTCGAGCTGCTCCACTGTTTGCTGCAACGCCATGGCCAGACGGTGGCCCCCTCCCTGATCCTCAAGGAGGTGTGGGGCTATGAGCCCGATGACGACATCGAAACCATCCGCGTGCATGTGCGTCATCTCCGCACCAAGCTCGAGCCCGATCCGCGCAAGCCCCGGTTCATTAAAACGGTCTATGGCGCCGGTTATTGCCTGGAACTGCCCACGGTGGAGCAACTCAAGGACCTGAGCCCGCTCATGGCTCAAGTTCGGCAGCAAGCCGCAAAAGAGTCCAAGTCGCCCCATCCCGCCACCCCCTGATCGCGGCGCCAGCCCTCACTGTCCGGGCAGACGGGCCAGATCCAAGAGCGTGACCTCCCAAGCCAGTCGCGGTTGCACATGGCTGAGCAGGTGTTGGCGCAACTGCTCCAGCCGTGCCAGGGGACGGTGGTCTCTTTGGTGCCGCCACAGAGCGTTCTGCCACCACTGCAAGAGCCAAAGCTGCTGCTCGCCATCGAGGTTTTCGCTGATCTCCCGCGCCAGTTCCAAGGCTTCCAGGGGGTTGCTCGAACGTTGCCCCAGCCGATCCGCCAGGCCTTCCGGCAGCCGCTGCCAATGGCGACGATGGGCCAGCAGGGCCCCGGGGGACCCCCCGGCCAGGGCCATGAGCTCTTCCGGATCCGGACGCCTTGGGCTCTCGGGGTCGGCCATCGCTTCTCCTCGGCCCAGGACCGTTTCCATCTGGGATGCCGTCAGGGGAGAAAACGGGATCCACTGACAGCGGGAACGGATGGTGACCAAGAGGCGCTCTGGAGCGGAGCTGATCAGGATCAGCAGGCCATCGCCAGGTTCCTCCAGGGTTTTGAGCAGGGCATTGGCCGCAGCCTCGGCCATGGCTTCAGCGGCCTCCATCACCACCATCGGCCGGGGGGATTCGATCGGGCGACGGCCCAGAAATCGGGTCACCTCCCTCACCTGTTCCAACCGGATCTGAGGGGGCGTGCGGAGGCTCGCTCCCAGCGCCTCGGCCCGGGAAGCGGGCACCGCTTGCCCCTGGTGCAGAACGGTGGGCTCCTGCCAGAGCAGGTCGGCCAGGTTGCCCTCAGCGAGCCTTCTGCGCAGCCCGGGATCGCCGGCACCTCCGCTGAGAACTCCTTCCAAAAAGCGCCGCGCCGCCAGCCGCCGTCCCACCCCGTCCGGTCCGGCGAACAGGTAGGCCGGCGCCACTCGTCCGCTGACGAGAGCGGCTCGCAAGAGCCGCACCGCCAGCGTGTGGCCCACCAGATCGCTGAACAGCGCCTCGTCAGCCATGGGACACGGGCGGGGCATCAGCGGCGGCGAAGCGCACGCGCAGGGCTTGGCGGCAGCGTTCGCTGACAGCGGCCAGATCTCCTGTGGCCTCCACCCGCCACCAGGCCGCCTCAGCGGCCAGTGCCTGGAAGCCCCGGTGCACCCGCGCCAGAAACGCCTCCCCCTCCGCTTCGATGCGATCCCCGCTCCGATGACGCCGACGCTCGAGAGCGTCTTCCAGGGGGAGGTCCAGCCAGAGGGTGAGGTCCGGCCGAAGGCCGGCGGTGGCGAACCGCTCGAGCTGACGGATGGCCTCCAGGGGAAGGCCACGGCCATGGCCCTGATAGGCCTCCGTGGAGCCGCTGAAGCGGTCGGACAGCACCCAGTGGCCCGCGGCGAGGGACGGAGCGATGCGTTCCGCCACGTGCTGCGCTCGATCAGCGGCGTAGAGGAGCAGCTCTGCCCGCTCTTCGGGCACCTGATGGGCCGGGGGGTGCAGAAGCAGGCCCCGCAGCGTTTCGCCGAAGGCGGTGCCCCCGGGCTCCCGTGTCACGATCAGCTGCTTTCCAGGCGGGATCAGGCCACTGCCGGGCAACCACTCCTGGAGCGCCTGGATCTGGGTGGTCTTGCCGCAGCCGTCGATGCCCTCCAGCACCACGAAACGCCCTTTACTGGCCATGGGGCGCGGGGGGGGGCAGTCCCCTCGGGATCCGGTTGCAGCCGCAGGGCATTGACCACCACCGTGATGGAACTCAGCGCCATCAGCAGAGCGGCCAGGGAAGGGGTGAGGCGCAGGGCAAGGGCAGGGAGCAGGGCACCAGCCGCGATTGGCAGCACGATCAAGTTGTAGCCAAAGGCCCAAAGGAGATTTTGGCGCACCTTGGCCATGGTTCGGCGGGCCAGGGAAAGGGCCCGCACCACATCCAACAACCGGTCGCCCATCACGACAACGGCGGCGGAATCCTGGGCGATTTGGGTGCCCGTTCCCACGGCGATCCCCAGATCGGCGGCGGCCAGGGCCGGGGCATCGTTGATGCCGTCACCCACCATCGCCACCGGTCCATGGCGTCGCCAGCGCTCAAGGGCTTCCACCTTTTGCTCGGGCCGCAGGCTCCAGGCCACCTCCTCCTCCCGCAGACCGATCCCGGATGCCAGGTGGCGCACGCTGGCTTCCCGGTCGCCACTCAGCAAGCCCACGGCCAGCCCCTGCTGCCGCAAGGCCCGCACGGCCAGGGCGGCATCGCCCCGCGGCTGATCCTCAATCGCGATCACCCCCAGCAGCCGCTGGCCCTGTCCAACGCCGATCAGGGTGGCGCGGGCGAGGGGCTCGCGGGCCAGGATCGCCTCCGCAGCGGCGGGGAGGGAGAGGCCTCGCTCCAGCAGCCAGGGAAGGCGACCCACCAGGAGGGGATCCGCCAGGCCGGCGAGCCGGCCTTCCATCCCCTGGCCCGGGTGGGTTCGACTGTCCTCCACGGCCAGCAAGGGTAGGCTCCGCCGCTGGGCTTCCTGCAGCAGGGCATGGGCCAGAGGATGGCGACTCTGCTGTTCCAGGCTGGCCGCCAGTTGCAGCATCCAAAGCGCCTCCACATCGGTCCGGCCGTCGGGCAGGTCGACCGCGGGGAAGGGCTCCAGGGCCGTCACCATCGGTCGGCCGACGGTGAGGGTGCCGGTTTTGTCAAACACAACCGCCCCCAACCGGGCCGCCATCTCGATGGCGTCACCGCCGCGGAAGAGCACCCCCGACCGGGCGGCAAGGGCACTGCCCACGCTGATGGCCGTTGGCGTCGCCAGCCCCAGGGCACAGGGGCAGGCCACCACCAACACAGCGATGGCCAGCTGCAAAGCCAGGCTGAAGGGTGTCATCCCTCCCGCCATCAGCCCGTGTCCTCCATGGCCCCCGTGGGTTGGGGCGATGGGTTCCAGCACCCATGGCCAGAGCGTTGGGCCCCAGAGCCACCAGAAGAGAAAGGTGGCCAAGGCCAACAGGAGCACCGCGGGCGTGAAGCGCCCGGCCACCCGATCGGCCAGCCCCTGGATGGGGGCCTTGCGGGCCTGGGCGGTTTCCACCAGCCGCACGATGCGGGCAATGGCCGTTTGCTGGCCGCAGCGCGTCGCCTCCACCACCAGGGGAGCCTCCAGGTTGAGGCAGCCCGCTTCCAGTTCGCAGCCGGCCTCCGCCTCCAGGGGGAGCGGTTCGCCCGTCAGGGCGGAACGATCAACGGCGGAGGATCCGCCCCGCACGACGCCATCGACAGGCAGGCGATCCCCCGGCAGCACCAGCAGACGATCCCCCGGTCGGAGTCCCCCGGATCGCACCTTGCGCGGAGGGGCGTCTTCCAGGATGAGCAGGGCCTCATCGGGCTGGAGGGCAGCCAAGTCTTCGATGGCCCGGCAGCTCCGCCAGCGGGCCCGCTCCTCCAGGAACCGGCCGGCGAGAACGAAGCCCAGCAGCATCACCGGTTCATTGAAGAAGCAGGGCAGATAGCTGGCGGGCCAGAGCCATCCGACCATGCTCGCCAGGTAGGCGCTGCCCATGCCCAGCCCCACCAGGCTGTCCATGCTGGGCTGGCCCGCCAGGGCGTTCCGGAACCCCGTGAGCAGGATCAAGCGGCCGGGACCGGCGAGAGCAACGGTGGCAATCAGGCCGTGAACCCAGGGCGCCTGCAGCGTGCGCAGGGAGCCGGGCCAGGTCGCGCCAGCCACCTCGGCCCAATGGCCCAGGCTGGAGAGCAACACCAGCAGCAGGGCCGTCACGAGCTGGCGCCACTGCTGCCACCAGGACTGTCGCAGCCGTTGCTCCCGGCGGCTGAGCGCAACGCTTCCCTCGTCGCGTGGTCGGGCTTCGAATCCCAGGCTCTTCAGGCTGGCGAGGAGGGGCTCCACGCCCTCGCCCCTCGGCTCCAGGTCGACCCAGGCGGTGCGGGTGAGGAGATTCACACTCACCTGGCGCACGCCGGGCTGCTGGCGCAAGCGCTGTTCCACGGCCCGCACGCAGCTGCCGCACTTCATGCCTTCCACATCCAGCAGGACGCCACAGCTGGAAACAGGCGTGTCCGCCATCGGGCCGGCGGCGACCGCCGCTGTCACGGAGCCGCTGGGAGAGGAGGGCACGGGGCTGGCGGGTGACGTCTGCTCACCCTAGGCACCGTGGATGGACGTCACCGGCCGGTGCTCTGAACAGGCAGGATGGAATCACGCCTGCTCCAGCGCCGTGCCCCGTTCCCAGCGCAACGACAATTTCATCGACAAGAGTTTCACGGTGATGGCTGACCTGATCGTCAAGCTGCTGCCGATTGATGCCAAGTCTAAAGAAGCCTATGTTTATTATCGCGATGGTCTGTCAGCTCAGAACGATGGCGACTATGCCGAGGCTCTGCAAAACTACGAGGAAGCCCTGAAGCTTGAGGATAACGCCACGGATCGTGCGGAGATTCTCAAGAATATGGCAATCATCTTCATGAGCACTGGAGAAGAGGAGAAGTCTTTGGATTATTACAGCCAATCCCTTGAGGCCAACCCCAATTCCCCTTCCTGCCTCAAAAACATGGGATTGATCTATGAAAAATGGGGTCGCATGGCCGAAGAGGACGGTGATCAAGACGGCGCGGATCGCTGGTTTGAGCTTGCGGCTCAACATTGGAGCAAGGCGGTTCGCTTGTATCCAGGAGGCTATCTGGATATTGAAAACTGGTTGAAGAGCTCCGGCCGCAGCACGGTGGATGTCTATTTTTAATCATTCGTCTTCGTCCTTTTTGTCCGCAACCCTCTTTCCCAGTGCCCGGGTCAGAGCCTCTCCCAGGTTGGAGCATTCCAGCCACTCCATTCCCGGGCAAGTCCCGGAGCTCAGCCCGCCGCCCCGGGGCACCACTGCGCGAGTGAATCCCAGGCGGGCGCTTTCTTGCAGGCGCGCTTCCAGCTGTCCCACCGGTCGCAGCTGACCCCCGAGGCCCAGCTCCCCGATCATCACGGTGCCCGGAGGCAGGATCAGGTCGCGATAGCTCGCCACAACGGCTGCGGCGACCCCCAGATCGGCGGCCGGTTCCTCCACCTGCAGGCCGCCCGCCACGGCCAGATAGCAGTCGAACCGAGAGAGGGGCAGGCCCAGATGTTTTTCAATCACGGCCAGGATTTGGTGCAGCCGGTTGGTGCCCACCCCCGTGGCCGTGCGCCGCGGACTGGCGTAGCTGGTGGGGCTCACCAGGGCCTGCAGCTCCACCACGAGGGGCCGCGTGCCCTCGAAGGCCACAATCGTGGCGGTGCCGGGGCTGGGCTGGTCGCCCCCAAGGAACAGCTCGCTCGGATTGGTCACCTCCGCCAACCCGCCATCGCGCATCTCGAACACCCCCAGCTCATGGGTGGCGCCAAAGCGGTTCTTCACCGCCCGCAGCAGGCGATGACTGGCGAAGCGGTCGCCTTCGAAGGTGAGCACCGCGTCCACGAGGTGTTCCAGCACCTTGGGTCCCGCCAGCAGACCCTCTTTGGTGACGTGGCCCACCAGCAGCAGCGCCGTTCCCTGGCGTTTGGCCAGCCGTTGCAGGGCCGCCGCGCACTCCCGCACCTGAGCCACGGTGCCGGGGGCACTGCTGAGGTTGGCGTCATGGAGGGCCTGGATGCTGTCCAGGATGGCCACCGCGGGCTGGAACGCCTCCAGTTCCTCCAGCACCTTGTCCAGATCCGTCTCGGCCAGCAGCTGCGGGCTGGACCCTGGAGCCTCGGCCTCTTCCGCCCCCTCCCGGGCGGACGCGGGAACAAGACGGCGCCAGCGCAACCGCACCTGTTGGGACGATTCCTCCGCGCTCACATAGAGCACGCGGCAATCGTCGGCCATGGCCTGGGCCACCTGGAGGAGCAGGGTCGACTTGCCGATGCCCGGATCGCCCCCGAGCAGCACCAGGGCCCCCGGCACCAGGCCTCCCCCCAGCACCCGGTCGAGCTCCACGAACCCGGTGCCGAGGCGTTCGAGGGGAGGCCCGGCGGAGGCGTGGATGGGGGTGGAGCGCAAGGAGGCCGCCCCCCCGTCTCCGACCGCCGGCGGGGTGGAGCGCCGCCGTTCCGAGCGTCCTTCCCGGGGTGAGGAGGGCTGCTCCACGAGGGAATTCCAGCTGCCGCAGGCGGCGCAGCGCCCGAAGAACTGGCGGCTCTGGGCCCCGCAGGCCTGACAGAGGTAGACGGAAGCGGAACGACCCATGGTCTAAATGTGAAGAAAGATGGCTGTCGCGGAACAGTGCGGCCCTCAGACCTTTTCAGTGGATCCGTTCCGTTGTACGTGCTGCGTCCTGGCGATGACGGCGACCTCCCCGGCCAAAGAAACGATCCTTGTCGTGGATGACGAGGCCAGCATTCGCAG
Organism: Cyanobacteriota bacterium; assembly: GCA_046340515.1. Taxonomy (GTDB): domain Bacteria; phylum Cyanobacteriota; class Cyanobacteriia; order PCC-6307; family Cyanobiaceae; genus Cyanobium. The sequence goes on from JBKDTB010000144.1 coordinate 9,010, forward strand.
GATTCTCGAGACACGTTTGTCGATGATCGGCTACCAGGTGCTGACCGCCTCCGATGGGGAGGAAGCCCTGGAGACCTTCCACCGCTCCCATCCCGACCTGGTGGTGCTTGATGTGATGATGCCGAAGCTTGACGGCTACGGCGTCTGTCAGGAGCTGCGCAAGGAATCGGATGTGCCGATCGTCATGCTCACCGCCCTGGGCGATGTGGCCGATCGCATCACCGGCCTGGAGCTCGGCGCCGACGACTACGTGGTGAAGCCCTTCAGCCCGAAGGAGCTGGAGGCGCGCATCCGCTGCGTGCTGCGGCGGGTGGAGAAGGAGCAGGTGGCGGGCATCCCCAATTCCGGCGTGATCCAGGTGGCCGATCTTCGGATCGACACCAACAAGCGGCAGGTCTACCGGGGGGACGAGCGCATCCGGCTGACCGGCATGGAGTTCAGCCTGCTGGAGCTGCTCGTCAGCCGCTCGGGAGAGCCCTTCAGCCGGGGCGAGATCCTCAAGGAGGTGTGGGGCTACACCCCCGAGCGTCATGTGGACACCCGTGTCGTGGATGTTCACATCTCCAGGCTGCGTTCCAAACTGGAGGATGATCCTGCCAACCCCGAGCTGATCCTCACGGCCCGGGGCACTGGCTATCTCTTCCAGCGCATCGTTGACTCCGTTGCCCCCGAAGGACCCTGACCATCTCCGATCCCCCGAGCGCCCGCCCCTGAGCAGGCGTCAACGGCAGAACCGCACGATCCGGCGGTTGGTGATCTGGTACAAGCGAAACGCGGCCGTCACCAGCCTGGTGGACACGGCCAGCGCCGCCGGCACCGTGGCTGGCGTGGCCACCTCCATGGCCGGCTCGATGGCCGGCACCGTGCTCCAACCGCTCGTTCTCGATCCCCTGCGACGGCTGCAGCTGGGGGCTGGCGGGCCGGACGACTGGCCCGTCATCGACGATCGGGATCGCCTCTGGATCGCCGTGGATGGGATGGGTGGCGACAACGCCCCGGGAGCGATCCTGGAGGGTTGCCTGCGGGCGGTTCGGCTGCTCCCTCTGCGCATCCGCTTCGTGGCGGAAGGGGAGCCCCTGCGGCGGGCGGTGGCGAGTCTCGGCCTGGAGCAGGAGCTGGAGGAGGCTCAGGCCAATGGCCTGCTGCAGCTGGTGCCCAGCGGGGTTTCCGTGGGCATGAACGAGGAGGCCACGGTGGTGCGCCGGAAACGCGATGCCAGCATCAACATGGCCATGGATCTGGTGAAATCGGGCCAGGCCTTGGCCGTCTATTCCGCCGGCAACTCCGGGGCGGTGATGGCCTCGGCCATCTTCCGTCTCGGTCGGCTGCGGGGAATCGAGCGGCCGGCCATCGGCGCCCTCTTCCCCACCAAGGATCCTGACGAGCAGGTGCTTGTGCTCGATGTGGGCGCCAACACCGACTGCAAGCCGGCCTGGCTGCATCAATTCGCCCTGCTGGGCACGATCTACAGCCGCGACGTGCTGCAGGTGCCCAACCCGCGGGTGGGCCTGCTCAACATCGGCGAGGAGGAGTGCAAGGGCAACGACCTGGCCCTCAAGACCCATCCCCTGCTGATGGCCGATCCCCGCCTGCGCTTCGCCGGCAACTGCGAGGGGCGGGATGTGCTCTCCGGCCAGTTCGACGTGGTGGTGTGCGATGGCTTCACCGGCAACGTGCTGCTGAAGTTCCTGGAGTCGGTGGGCAGCGTGTTGCTCGACGTGTTGCGGGCGGAGCTGCCCCGGGGGCGGCGCGGCAAGGTGGGCTCCGCCTTCCTGCGGAGCAATCTGGTGCGCATCAAGAAGCGCCTCGATCACGCCGAGCACGGCGGTGCTCTCCTGCTCGGGGTTGATGGCGTCTGCGTCATCGGCCACGGCAGCAGCAAGGCCCTTTCGGTGGTCAGCGCCCTCCGCCTGGCCCATTCCGCCGCCAGCCATCACGTCATGGACGACCTCCATGCGCTCGGAACCGGGACGATGCCCGCAGCCACCTGTGATTGACTGATCCGAACCGAGCGCCACGGGTGTCGGAGCACACTGTCAGCCCCCGCAGCCCCTCCGATCTCTGGGGGGTGTCCGTCGTCGGCTCTGGAGGGGCCCTTCCCGGCACCAGCGTCAGCAATGACGCCCTGCGTGCCCTGGTCGACACCTCCGACGACTGGATTCGCAGCCGTACGGGGATCGGCGCCCGGCGATTGGCCGGGCCGGGGGAGTCGGTCACCTCGATGGCGGCGGAAGCCGCCAGTGCCGCTCTGCGCCATGCCGGCTGGGAGGCTGATCAGATCGATCTGATCGTGCTGGCCACCTCCAGCCCGGACGACCTGTTCGGCACCGCCCCGAGGGTGCAGGCCGCCCTGGGCGCCGGTCAGGCCGTGGCCTTCGACCTCACGGCGGCCTGCAGCGGCTTTCTCTTTGCCCTCGTCACCGCGGCCCAGTACATCCGCACCGGCAGTGTGCGCCGGGCTTTGGTGATCGGAGCCGACCAGCTCAGTCGCTGGGTCGACTGGAGCGATCGACGCACCTGCGTGCTCTTCGGTGACGGGGCGGGTGCCGTGGCTCTGGAGGCCTGCCCCGGGGCGGACGACGACCTGTTGGCGTTCCGCCTCCGCTCCGACGGCAGCCGCCAGGCCTGCCTCACCCTCGCGCAGCGGGAGACCACGCGGGACTTCCCGGGCAGCTTCACCACCCAGGAGGGAGGCTTCCAGCCCATCGCCATGAACGGGCAGGAGGTTTACAAATTTGCCGTGCGGGAGGTGCCGATCGTCCTGGGCGAGGTGCTCAAGGCTGCGGGGTTGGAGGCCCGGCAAATCGACTGGCTCCTGCTCCACCAGGCCAATCAGCGAATTCTGGACGCCGTGGCCGCTCGCTTCTCCGTTCCGGCGGATCGGGTGCTCAGCAAACTCGAGTTTTATGGCAACACCTCAGCGGCCACGATCCCGCTGATGTTGGATGAGGCCGTGCGCGACGGCCGGGTGCGGCCGGGCCATCTCCTGGCAACCAGTGGTTTCGGCGCTGGTCTGAGCTGGGGGGCGGCGGTTCTGCGCTGGAGCGGTCCGGCCCCGTCTGGTGCCGCCGCCGACCCCGACGCGGCCTCCACGTAATCTCCAAACCCATCAACGCGGGTGAGTTCCATGGCCGTTGCCTGGGTGTTTCCGGGACAGGGGTCCCAGAAGGTCGGCATGGCGGAGGCCGTGTTGCCGCTGCCCGGGGCTCGCCAGCGCTTCGCCCTCGCCTCGGAGATCCTGGGCCGCGATCTGCTCGCCATCTGCTCCGCCACCGAGCCGGGGGAAGGGCTGATGGACCTCAACGACACGCGCAACACCCAGCCGGCCCTCTTTGTGGTGGAGAGCCTGCTGGTGGATGCCCTGCACGCGGAGGGACGTCAACCCGCCCTGGTGGCGGGCCACAGCCTCGGGGAGTTGGTGGCCCTCTACGCGGCTGGGGTGTTCGACGCGGAAACGGGCCTGGCCCTGATGCGGCGCCGGAGTGAGTTGATGGCCTCCGCCGGCGGCGGCGCCATGACCGCTGTGATCGGCTTTGACCCGCAGCAGCTGCGGGATCTGGTGGACGCCACGGAGGGGGTGGTGATCGCCAACGACAACAGTGAGGCCCAGGCGGTGCTTTCGGGCACGCCGGAGGCGGTGGCGGCGGTGTGTGGAGCGCTCCACTGCAAGCGGGCCATCCCCCTGGCGGTGTCCGGCGCCGTCCACTCTCCCTTCATGGCGGAGGCCGCGGCGCTCTTTGCCAGTGCGCTCGACCAGCTGCCTTTCGCCGACGCTTCCGTGCCCGTGCTGAGCAACACCGATCCCACCCCCGAGCGGAACGGAGAGGCCCTCAAGGCCCGACTGACCCAGCAGATGACCCGTGGCGTCCGCTGGCGCGAAACCATGGCGTGCCTTCCGGTGCAAGGCATCCGCACGGCGGTGGAGATCGGCCCGGGCCAGGTGCTCAGCGGGCTGATCAAACGCGGCTGTCCGGAGCTGGAGACCGCCCAGGTGTCCACCGCGGCCGATCTGGGCCTGTGAAGCGCTCTCCCCTCGACCACGCGCCCGAGCCCAACCTGCCCTACCGGTTGATGTGCTGGCTGATGGTGCTGCCCGTGTTTCGCCTCCTGCTCCGGGGGCGAACCGCCGGCCTCGCCAACGTGCCCCTCCGGGGAGGCATGGTGGTGGTTGCCAACCACGGCTCCCATCTCGACCCGCCGAGTCTTGGTTGCTCCCTCCGGCGGCCCGTGGCCTTCATGGCCAAGGAGGAACTCTTTCGCGTGCCCCTGCTCGGGCCCATCATCCGCTCCTGCGGCGCCTACCCGGTGGCCCGCGGGGCCAGCGACCGCGGGGCGGTGCGGGCGGCCTGCGAACGGATTGCGGAGGGCTGGGCGACTGGAGTGTTCCTGGATGGCACCCGCCAGCCGGATGGACGGGTCAACCACCCCCATGACGGGGCGGCCTACCTCGCCGCCCGCATGGGCGTGCCCCTGTTGCCCGTGGTGATCGTCAACAGCCACCGCGCCCTTGGACCCGGTCAGTCGCGCTTGCGACTGGTGCCGGTGCATGTGCGCATCGGCACGCCCATCCCGCCTCCGGCCTCCCCCCGCAGCGCTGAAGTGAAGGCGGCCACGGCGGCGTTGCAGGCGGAGATCAATCGCTTGCTGGATGAGGGGCTGATCCAAACGCCCCTGTTCGCCGCAGCCACCCCGCCAGCCTTGGCGCCCCCGACACCCGCAGATCCTGGCCACTGATCACCCACACCAGCGCCCGCAGCCCATCGCCCCACACTTTGGCTGGGTTCTCTGTCACGCAGGCCGTGCCGCAGGGCACCGCCACCGGCGTCAGGTGGATGCCGCGACTGCCGGCGACGATCCGACCCACCAGCAGGGCCCGGTCCATGTGGTCGTGGCTGGTGATCAGGAGCGCGTGGCGGATGCGCGAGCGGCGCAGATCATCCACCAGGGAGGTGAAGTTGGTGAGGGTGTCCCGTGCGCGGTAGTCCAGTCGCACCTGATCGGCGGGCAGGCCCTCCCGCTCGCGAAACAACCAGGTGGCGTATTCCGGGTTCGTGCCGCCGCTGACCACCACGGGCAGACCATCGGTCCGGGCCAGATGGGCGGCGACCCGTTCCCGGTCGGCATCGCCTCCGAGCACCAGGATGAGCTGAGGGGGTGGCGGGGCGGCCCACCGCAGGCTCGGGGGGAGCGCCACGCCGACAGCCAAACCCGCCAGGCCGATGGCCAGGAGGGGCGGCCGGGAGGGCCGTCGCTGGCGGCGCCGGGGGCGTCTCACGCTTGCGCCACGGGGCTGGTGGGGTAAAGCGGCACCACGGCGGTCCACGGGGCCTCCAGGCTGCGGCGGGCGGCCGCCTGGCTGAAGGCCAGCAGTTCGCAGGCGTCTGCGGGCAGCTCGGGGTGGGCCGTCTGACGGACGTGGTCGCCCAGAGCTCGCGTCAGGTCTGTTTCGCCGCTCCAAAGGCGAGGAGGGCAGAGTTCCACCACGCCCCCGAGCGCGGTCGAGTCCTCCCGGTAGAGGCCGGCCACCACGCCATGGCGCGGCAACTCCTGGCTCAGGATCAGGGTGCTGCCACCGGGCTCAGCCGCCAGCAGTCGCCTGGCGATCAGATGGAAGCTGCTGATGCCGTCGAGGGGCAGCGCGAGTTGCTGGGCCAGGGTTCGCGCCATGGCCACCGTCAAACGGGTGCCGGTGAAGCCCCCCGGCCCTGTGGCCACGGCCAACCGGGCCAGTCGAGGCCACTCCCGAGCCGGCAGGATGGTTTCCACGCAGGGCAGAAGGCGGTTGGCCAAGCCTCGGCCGAGGGGAAAGGCCTCCATCCGGGGGGGGATCTCCGGTTGGTTCAGGGGTTGAAGGGCCACGCCGAGCGTTTCGCTGGAGCTGTGGAGGGCCAGCACCCAGCCGCCCGCTTCGGAGGCCCCCGTGGACTGGGGCGGCTCCTTGGCGATCATGCCGGGATGGCCTCGTGAGGCCTGAGGCGCCGCCAGTGTCCCGAATCCAGCGCGAAGCTGTCACAGGCGCGAACGTCCCACTCCAACCCGACATCACCGCCGGGAAGCTGGCGAATCTGCACATGCACCTGGGGCCGTTCCGGCTGAAACGTCGGCCGCGGCGTGAGATGGGGGACCCCATGTTGCCGTTCCACCGCGTGGTAGGCCTGGCAGCGGTTGATCCAGTGGCAATCGATGCAGATGCACATGCCGCCAACTCCAACGGACCCCGCCATTTTGGCCCGTGCCCCCGAGCCGCACCAGCGTTTGGTGGACGCGCTGGCCATCTCCAGCTGGCCCCTGCCCGTGAGCCTCCTCCCCCCGGGCACGGCGCTGGTGGGGGGGGCCGTGCGGGATGGGCTGCTGGGTCGCCTCGGGGAGCGGCCGGATCTGGATCTGGTGGTGCCCGGGGATGGCCTGGCCCTGGCGCGGCGGTTGGCTCGGGAGCTGGGCGGCACCGCGGTGGCCCTGGACCCGGAACGCTGCATCGGACGCCTGGTGCTTCAGGGCTGGACCCTTGATCTGGCACGGATGCAGGGGGAGAGCCTCGCGGCGGACCTGGCCCGACGAGACTTCACCGTGAACGCCATGGCCTTGGCCCTTCCCCTGGCGGGCCAGCCCCCGGCGCTGGTGGATCCCCTCGCGGGTCTGGACGATTTGCGACGGGGCCAGCTGCGGGCGATCGCGGAGGCCAATCTCCTGGACGATCCCCTCCGCCTGCTGCGGGGGCTGCGGCTGGCCGCCGAGCTGAACTTCGTCCTCACCCCCCAGACCTGGGACTGGATCGTGGGCCATCGCGGCAGGTTGGCGTCCGTGGCGGGGGAGCGGGTGTTGACGGAGTTGCAGCGCCTGGTGGAGGCCGCCGACGGGGCCAGGGGGGTGGAGCTGCTGGCGCACAGCGGTCTGCTCGACTGTTGGACGGCGTCCCCCGCCGGGTCCCGAACCGCCTCCCCCGCCGCCCATCTCACCCCCGCAGCCGCGGGGCGGCGAGGGTTCACGGAGACGGAGGCCCGCGCCGCCCTGCCCATCGCCCGCCTGGCGGCCTTGCTGGACGCGCCGGCCCTGCGGGCCCTGCACGCCAGCAACCGCCTCCAGCAGCGTTGCCGCCATCTGCGGTGTTGGCGACAGCGGCTGGAGGGGCTGAACCCGAGTGAGCGGGGGTTGGCAGCCCTGCCGGAGGCCGAGCAGCTGGCCTTGCACCGTCAGCTGGCGGAGGACCTGCCGGCCCTGCTGCTGGAGCTGGCCCCTGCAGAGGCGGCGGAGGCGCTGGCACGGTGGCGCGATCCCGATGATCCCTTGTTTCACCCCCGCGCGCCTGTGGATGGGCTGGCGCTTCAGAACGCGCTGGGGCTCCAGCCGGGGCCCCGGCTCGGTGCGCTCCTGGAGCATCTGACGGTGGAGCGGGCCTTCGGCCGTCTGTCCCGGCACCCCCCCGGGGATCGGGAGGCCCTGGAGGCCGCTCGCCGCTGGATTGCGTCTGCCGTGGACCCCTGCCATGATTAACTGCAACATGCGCGGCGCCTTCCTGTAACGGTGCCGTCCAATGCCCGGCACGGTCTTCTTCATTCTTCCGCCACCCCTTCCATGAGTGTTCGTCTTTATGTCGGCAATCTGCCGAATGCTTTTGATGCCAAGGAGCTTGAGGCTCTCTTCAGTGGCGTGGGGGAGGGAATTCGCTTCAAGGCGGTGAACGACCGGGACACAGGCGCCTGCCGCGGCTTCGGTTTTGCCAATGTGGATGATCCCAAGCTGGCCGAGGCCTTGATCGCTCGCCTCAACGGTTTCGACTTTGGCGGCCAGCCCCTGCGCATTGAGGTGTCAGAGCGGCGTGACAGTCGGAATCCAGCCCAGGGGCGGGAAGATCGTCGCCCTGTGGGCGCTGCGCCCACCGGCTCCCGCAAGGCCGCCGACAAGGTGGTCCACGCGGACACCGTCGAGACCAACGCCCCCGATCCCCGCTGGGCCGGTGAGCTGGCCCGATTGAAGAGCCTGTTGGCGAACCAGACGGTTGGCGTCTGAGTCAGGGGCGAGGGCCCTGCCCAGCCCCGCCTTTTGGAACTGGCGGGGCCATCGCATCGCCTGGATCCGCCAGGGCTCTCCCGAGGCCCCGAAGGCTGTGGTTCTCCTCCACGGTTTCGGTGCCAGCGGGCGCCACTGGCGCCACAACATCCCCGTGTTGGCCGAGGAGGCTGAGGTGTTCGCCCTCGACCTTCTCGGTTTTGGTGCCAGTGACAAACCCCCTTCGCAATTGGAGGGAGAATTGCCTCGGGCCGGGGCCGTGCGTTACGGATTTGCCCTTTGGGCGGAGCTGGTGGCGGATTTCATGGCCACCCACGTCTGCCCACCCACGTCGCGGCGGCCCGTTCACCTTGTGGGCAATTCCATCGGCGGTGTGGTGGCCCTGGCTGCCGCCCAATTGCTCTGCCGCCGGGGGATGGCACCAGCCCAGGTGGTGCTCATTGATTGCGCCCAGCGCACCCTGGATGAGCGTCGGGTGGGACAGTTGCCCCTTGGTCAGCGCCTGACCCGACCATTGTTGAAGCGGATGGTGCGAGAGCGCTGGTTGACCGCTCCCCTCTTCCGTTTTCTGGCTCGCCCCGCCTTCATCCGTCAGGTGCTGAAGGTGGCCTATCCCACGGGCGCCAATGTGGATGAGGACCTGGTGACCCTTTTGCATGGGCCGACGCAGGATGCGGGAGCCATGGAAAGTTTTCGCGGGTTTGTGAATCTCTTCGCCGATGTTTTGGCGCCGGATTTTCTCTCTGAGCTGGTCCTGCCCGTGCGCATGATCTGGGGAAGCGCCGATCCTTGGGAATCCCCCCAAGAGGCTGAGCGCTGGGTCCGTGCTTTTCCAAGCATCCGGGAGCTCCAGGTGTTGGAGGGTCTGGGCCATTGCCCTCACGATGAGGCCCCCGAGCAGGTCAACCCGATCCTGAGGCGATGGCTGCAAGCAGATTGACTTCAGTGCACCTGGGCCAGCACGTAGGAGAGGGGCAGATCCAGGAGTTTTTCGGCAGTCGGCACATAGGCCCTGCGGCTGAACACATCGAAATTCTGCCGTTCAATCACATCCAGGATGCCTCGATACAGTCGCAATGAAGCCCAAACGGGCCAGCGGGCATCCCCGGACAACCAGCGCACGCCCTCCTCGGAGCGGGCGAACCACTCACGAGCACGGGCCAGCTGGAAGACCATGAGAGCCCGCCAGTTTTCGTTTAACTTGCCAGCCAGAAGATCGTCTTCAGCGTAGCCAAATCGTTCTAATTCATCCATCGGGAGATAGATGCGTCCCCGCGTCCTGTCTTCGCCCACGTCCCGAAGGATATTGGTTAATTGATTGGCGATTCCCAGGGCGATTGCTGCTTGGCTTGGATCGGGCTTTTCGCTCCAGGGAGCCGAAGTGTAGGCCGGATCCAGGCCCATCACGGCCTGACTCATGAGCCCAACAGTGCCGGCAACCCGATAACAATAGAGTTCCAGTTCCGCAAATGTGGCGTAGCGGTGCTTGCGGACATCCATGCGCTGTCCCTCGATCATGTCGAGATAGGCCTGCTGGGGCTGGGGAAAGCGTTCCATCGTGTCCACCATCACCCGGTCGAGATCGTCTGCGGCACGTCCCTCAAAGAGTCCCCGCGTGCGCTCTTCCCAGGCATCGAGGCGCGCCAGCAATGTGGTGGCTGGCAAGGCCTGCGCCTGCGGGCCATCCATGATCTCATCGGTGCGTCGGCACCACACATAAATGGCCCAGATGGCTCGACGCTTCTCCGGTGGCATGAGCAGGGTGCCGAGATAAAACGTCTTCGCCCATTGAGCCGTCTCCTGGCGGCATTGTTCGTAGGCCTCCGCCAGACTCGCCCCGGGTTGGAGGGGGACCTTGGAGGGGGTGCTGCGGACCACCACGCTCACTTGGCCTCGCTGATGGCCCGGGCGCAGAGCTTGCCGCTCAAAACAGCTCCTTCCATGGACGCAAGATAGCGCTGCATGGTGTAATCACCCGCCAGGAAGAAGTTGCGGATAGGGGATTGTTGATCCGGCCGCAGAGCCTGGCACCCGGGAACTGTCTTGTAGACCGAGAGAGGAGTTTTTACAACAATGGATTTGCGTAATTTGGCTGGATTGTCTGTTTGGAAGTGTTGGGGGAACAGTCGCTTGAGTTCTTCCATGGTGGCAGCCACGATGTCGGCATCGGATCGGCCAATCCAATCCTTGGCGGGCGCGAAGACAAGTTCGAGCATCGACCGCTCGGAATCCGCATATTCCCTGCAGGTGTTGCTCATGTCGGCGTAGACGCTGAGCAGCTCGCTGCGACTGAACAGGAGGTGATCGATGTCGGTGAGCTTGCGGTCAAACCAAAGATGGATGTTGATCACAGGCACTCCATTCAGGCCGGCGAGTTTGGCAAAGTAGGGCAAGTCCTTCCATGGTTCCGGCAGGAGGCGTTTCAGGGGATCCACCGGCAAGGCGCTGACATAAGCATCGGCCACAACCTCCTGAACACCAGTGTCCTGGCCGCCGATGTGGAAGCAAGCCACGGAGCCGTCGGGTTGAAGCCCAATGCCCTTCAGAGGTCGCTCCAGCACAACCTCTCCGCCTCGGGACCGGATGTGGTCGACAATCGGTTGGCAGAGGCGCTGGGGTGGATTGCCATCCAGGAAGGCCATGCGGGAACCATCCTTTTCCTGGAGAAAGCGGTTGAGGGCCGTGAGCACTACCGTGCTGGAAATTTCATCCGGGCCAATGAAATTCAAAGCCTTGCTCATGGCAAGGAACACTTCATCGTTGACCCGTTCTGGAATGCGGTGCAAATTCAGCCATTCTGTCCAGGAATAGCGATCACAGTCTTCCACATAGGATTGGCCCCGCAGCATCGCTGGAATCAAGCCCAGGCCGAAGGCAATCTTCTCCGGCCAAGTGAGCATGTCGTTATTGGAAAGGATGGCCGCCACGCCATTCACAGGAGCAGGCAGGTCGGGAAAGTCAAAGCGGCTGTAAGTGCCAGGCACCTCCCGCTGGTTGAAGATCATCGAATGGCTTTTCCACTGGAGGCGATCTTCGATGTCCAGCTCCGCGAAGAGCTGCCGCATGTTGCGGTAGGCACCAAAAAAGATGTGCAACCCCGTTTCATACCAGTCGCCATCGCTGTCCTGCCAGGCCGCCACCTTCCCACCCAGGACGTCCCTCGCTTCGTAGACCACGGGTGTGTGGCCAGAATCGCAGAGATATTTGGCGCAGGACAAGCCCGCCAGGCCGGCTCCCGCAATGGCGACACGCATGGCGTGACCAGAAGACTGGTGGCAACCTTATCGGGCAGCAGCTCCGGCCCGCAGCCCTCCGCCTTCCGCTTCTGCCTAGAGTCGCCGGGTCTCACAGCCGCTCCAGCCGCTTCCCCGCCTGCCTTCGCCCATGACCGACACCCTCCTGAAGTCGACCACCCGCCATGTGCGCCTGTTCACCGCACGGGTGGAGAACGGTGATCTGGTGGCGGATCAGAGCCAGCTCACCCTGGATCTTGATCCCGACAACGAGTTCCTCTGGGACGAGGCGACCGTGGCCAAGGTGCAGACCCGCTTCCGGGAGCTGGTGGAGGCCCGTGCGGGAGAGGATCTCAACGACTACACCCTGCGCCGCATCGGCTCCGACCTGGAAGGGGTGATCCGCCAGCTGCTGCAGGCGGGAGACCTGCGTTACAACCTTGAGGGACGGGTCCTCAACTATTCCATGGGGCAACCCCGCAGTCCGGAATCCCTGTGACGCGCTCCCGACCCGACAATCGAGGCGCCTATCCGGAGGATCGCCGTTCCTGGCGCTCTCCCCGGGACGATGACCCCAGGGAGCGCTTCCGCGCCAGCGACGGCCGACCGCCGCAGGACTTCAGCGGTCGCCGTGATCGGGAACCGGAGGATTGGGGCGGTCCAAGGCGTCCCAGCCCTGGCGGTGGCGGGGGCAAGGGGGGACAACCAACCTTCAACGTGGCTACGGGCGCCCTGCTGGCCGGTGTTCTGGTGGTGGGCATCGGCATCGGCAGCGCGGTGACGAGCACCACCCAGGGCAACCAGGGAAACATCGCCAGCAGCCAACAGCTCGACATGGCGGTGCCCGACCCCGAATTCTGCAAGCAGTGGGGAGCCAGCGCCTTCGTGATGGACATTGAGCTGTACACCACCATGAATCCCAGCAGTAGTTTTGTCACCCAGCCGACCCTGCAGCCCGGTTGCGTGATTCGCCGGGAAAACTGGGCGGTGTTGCAGAAGCAGGGGGCTGTCACCGCTGAGCAAATGCGCGAATGCAAGCAACGGATGAACACATTTGCCTACATCGGTTCCATTCGCGACAAGCCGATCGTCCGCTGCGTCTATCAGTCCGACATCAGTGGCAACAAATTCCAGATGCCCGGCAGCGCCGGCGCCGCAGATGATGCCACAGGAGTCACCCCCGAGGGCGATCAGTTCTGAGGCCTCGCGGAAGCCGGCCTTGGCGTGGTGGGGGGGATATCAGGGGGCTGATGGGGTGGCCACTGGCTCACTCTGCCGGTTGCTGGCGGTCTGACGCAAGGGACTCTCCGGGCTGGCGAACACGGGTAACACTTCCTTGCGGAAGGCCTCCGCAGCCCTGGAGCAGTAGCGGGCGGGGTGACTGATGAGTTTCAGTTGGCGGCGCACCTGCAGATCTGCCACCTGGGGCCTGTGAAGGCTGCCGGAGCTGAGCTCCCGCTCGATGGAAACGACCGGCAGGAAAGCGGCCCCAAGACCGGATTGCACGGCATTCTTGATCGCCTCGAAGGAGTTGAGTTCCATCTCAATCTTCATTCTTCCCACATCCAGCTTGGAGCGTGAGAGCAGCTGATCGACCATCTTTCTTGTGGTGGATTGGGCGTCAAGGCAAACAAATCCGAGTCGATAGAGATCTTCCTTTGTCAACTCAGGCAGGCGAGAGAGAGGATGCTTCGGAGGCAACACCAGCGCGAGTTCGTCATTGGCGTAGGGCACGACCTGGAGGAGATCATTCAGATCCTGAGGCAATTCGCCTCCGATGATCGCCAGATCCACTTGACCATTGGCCACACCCCAGGCTGTGCGCCGCGTGCTGTGCACTTGAAGCTGCACGGAAACATCGGGATATTTCTGTCGAAACAGACCAATCATTCTCGGCATCAGGTAAGTGCCTGTGGTCTGGCTGGCCCCCACGATCAAGGACCCCCCCTTGAGGTTGTGCAGATCATCCAAGGCGCGACAGGCCTCCTGACACTGGCTGAGGATGCGATCGCAATAGCTGAGCAGGAGATGGCCGGCCTCCGTCAGCTGCGCCTTGCGTCCCCCTCGGTCAAACAGCGCCACATCCAATTGCTTCTCGAGATTCTGAATCTGCAGGCTGACCGCAGGTTGGGTGACATAAAGGCTGTCAGCGGCCTTCTTGAAGCTTCCCTCGCTGGCAATCGCCCGGAGGATGCGGAGTTGATCAAGGGTGAAGGGCAGATCTGCCATGGGCTCTGTTGGTCCTCGCTGGGGTCCTGGAAAGGGGCCTCGGGTTGGCCGATGGCTGAACCGGCATGTGAGAGCAACTTTAAGGGGGGGTTGCCGGTTGGCAGACTGCCCCTCTGGACGAGGGCTTCTCTCCCATGGTCAGCTCCCCGAACCACAGCAGCTGGGTGATGGCCCTGCTGCTGCTGGCCTTCGCCGTTCTTCACAGTGGCGGGGCGGCCCTGCGTCCCAGGGGGGTGGAGCGCCTGGGGGAACGGGCCTGGCGGCTGCTCTTCGCGGCGGTGAGCATCCCTGCCGCCGGGCTGTTGATCGCTTACTTCCTCGCCCACCGCTACGACGGCATCCGCCTCTGGAACCTCCAGCACCTGCCCGGGCTGGAGGTCGTGGTGTGGGTGGGCACCGCCGTGAGTTTCTTTTTCCTTTACCCCGCCACCTACAACCTGCTGGAAATCCCTGCCCTGCTCCGTCCCGAGGTGCGGCTTTACTCCACCGGCATCATCCGCGTCACCCGTCATCCCCAGGCTGTCGGGCAGGTGTTGTGGTGCGCCACCCACCTGCTCTGGATCGGATCCAGCTTCATGGTGGTCACCTGCGTCGGACTGATCGCCCACCATGCTTTCGCCGTATGGCATGGGGATCGACGGCTGCGCCAGCGGTTTGGCCCCGCCTTCGAGGAGCTGCGGGCGAGCACGTCGATCGTTCCGTTCCAGGCGGTGCTGTCGGGGCGGCAACAGCTGCGGCTGGAAGAAGTCCTGCGGCCATCCCAGTTGGGCATCGCCGTGGCGGTGGGCGTGTTTTGGTGGGCCCATCGCTGGATCGGTGCGGCCAGCACGGCCTTTTCCCGCACGGCTCTCGCCCATTGGCTCGGTTGAGACGCCGTTGCGGCTGAACCTTGGGCTTCTCCTGCCTACACTTCCCTTGTGCTGAATCCCTGGGGATGCCCGCTGCTGACCTGGCTTGGCTGATACCTCTGCTTCCCCTGCTGGGGGCCTGTGTCACCGGCCTTGGCCTGTTGAGCTTCAACCGCACCGTCAACCGGCTCCGCAAACCGGTGGCCTGGTTTCTGATCACCTGCGTCGGAGCCTCGGCGGTGCTGAGTTTTGCCGTTCTGGCCCAGCAGTTGGCCGGGGCCGCGCCGAAGGAGGTGCTCTTCGACTGGTCCACAGCGGGCACCTTCAGCTTGCAAATGGGCTATCGGGTGGATCCCCTTGGGGCCGTGATGCTGTCTTTGGTCACCACCATCGCCCTCTTGGTGATGGTCTATTCCGATGGCTACATGGCCCATGACAAGGGCTATGTGCGTTTTTTCACCTATCTCGCCCTCTTCAGCAGCTCCATGCTCGGTTTGGTGATCAGTCCCAACCTGCTGGAGGTTTATGTCTTCTGGGAGCTGGTGGGCATGTGCTCCTACCTGCTGGTGGGGTTCTGGTACGACCGCGACGGGGCCGCCAATGCGGCTCAGAAGGCCTTCGTGGTCAATCGGGTCGGGGATTTCGGGCTGCTGCTGGGCATCCTGGGCCTGTTCTGGGCCACAGGCAGCTTTGGATTTGAGGAGATCGGCCTGCGCCTGGGAGAGTCCGTGGCCGAAGGCCGGGTGAGCCAGTTGGTGGCGGTGATCCTCTGCCTGCTTGTCTTCATGGGCCCGATGGCCAAATCCGCTCAGTTTCCGCTGCACGTGTGGTTGCCTGATGCCATGGAAGGCCCCACTCCGATCTCCGCCCTGATTCATGCCGCCACCATGGTGGCGGCCGGCGTGTTTCTGGTGGCTCGGCTTCAACCGGTCTATGCCCCCTACCCGATCGTGCAGGTGGTGATCGCGGTGATCGGCACGATCACCCTCTTTCTTGGGGCTTCGATCGCCCTCACCCAGCAGGATCTGAAGAAAGGCCTGGCCTACAGCACGGTCTCGCAATTGGGCTACATGATGCTCGCCATGGGCTGCGGTGCGCCCGTGGCAGGCATGTTTCACCTGGTGACCCATGCCTTTTTCAAAGCCATGCTCTTCCTGGGCTCCGGGTCTGTCATCCATGCCATGGAAGAGGTCGTCGGCCACGAGCCTGTCTTGGCTCAGGACATGCGACTGATGGGTGGATTGCGACGCTTCATGCCGATCACGGCAATCACGTTTCTGATCGGTTGCATCGCCATCGCCGGCATCCCCCCCTTGGCCGGCTTCTGGAGCAAGGATGAAATCCTTGGACAAGCGTTCCAGTCGTTTCCTCTGCTGTGGGCGGCCGGCTTCCTCACCGCAGGCATGACAGCTTTTTATATGTTTCGCTTGTATTTTCTCACCTTTGAGGGTGAGTTTCGCGGCAATGATGCTGGCCTCAAAGCCCAGCTGCTGTCTGCCGCTGGCAAGGATGACGGGCACGAGGACGGTCATTCCGCCCATCGCAGCCTCCATCCCCACGAGTCAGCCTGGCCGATGACCCTCCCCCTGGTCGTTCTGGCCATTCCCTCCATCCTGGTGGGCTGGCTTGGAACGCCCTGGCACAGCCTCTTTGCCATCGCCCTGGATCCCGAGGAGGCGGCCGAGATGGCCCATCACTTCTCTTGGAGTGAATTTCTGCCCTTGGCTGGTGCTTCCGTGGCCATTTCCGTGGCCGGCATTACTCTGGCGCTTCTGGCCTACTCCCTGCACCGCATTGATCTTGGCCAAGCGGTGGCGGCCAGGTTCCCGGCAGTGAATGCCTTCCTGGCCAACAAGTGGTATCTCGACGACTTGAACGACAAAATTTTCGTGCAGGGCAGCCGCAAGCTGGCGAAGCAAGTGTTGGATGTGGATTCCAAGGTGGTCGATGGCGTCGTCAACCTGACCGGACTGCTGACTCTTGGCAGCGGTGAAGGCCTGAAATATCTCGAAACCGGTCGTGCCCAGTTCTACGCCTTGATTGTTTTTGCCGGCGTCATCCTTCTTGTGGTTTTGTTCAGTGTTTTCGGCGCTTGAACTGGCCTGGTGAATGGTTTGTTCAGGGAATGGATTCATCCCCTGAGGTAGCTCTGGAAAACCCACCACTGCCCGGAGCAAAGAACACTCCACCTGGGATCAAGGCAGTCACAATCGCTGATCCAGAGGGGTTTCCAGAGGTTCAGGATTCCACCAGTGCTTCCGCCACGTTCCCGTCGGTAGTGGCCGATGGGCTGTTCCTGGTCGTCGGTTCCTGCTTCACCGCGGCCTGCGGGGCGGCCCCCAGCCGCAAACGGAGGATTCGCCCGGATGGGGGCAAAGGGCACCGCATGACCAACGGGCTTGTCCTCGCTGGACATCTCAGGTCCCATTCCAACCTTCCGCTGGGTGGAGGGCGGATCTGAACCGGGCTCGGCGGCTTGTGTGGCAACCCCCACCGCATCCGGTCGGGAGGGACGCGTATTTCTACACTCAAAACCAGTGATTGGCCCAGTCCGTGCCCTTCCCCTGGCTCAGCGCCGCGATCCTCGTTCCGATCGCAGCCTCTCTCCTGATCCCCTTCGTCCCGGACGATGGGGACGGACGCAAGGTGCGCTGGTATGCCCTCGGCGTCGCCTTGCTCACGTTTCTGTTCACGGTCGGGGGGTACCTGAAGGGTTACGACCCCGCCGTCGACGGCCTGCAACTGGTGGAGCGTTGGACGTGGTTGCCGGAACTGGGTCTGGCCTGGTCCGTCGGCGCCGACGGTCTCTCGATGCCCCTGATCCTGCTGACCAGCTTCATCACGGCTCTGGCGTGCCTGGCGGCCTGGCCCGTGACCTTCAAGCCGCGCCTGTTCTACTTCCTGCTTCTGGCCATGGATGGCGGACAAATCGCCGTCTTCGCCGTCCAGGACATGTTGTTGTTCTTTCTTGCCTGGGAATTGGAGTTGATTCCGGTCTACCTACTACTCGCCATCTGGGGAGGGAAGAAACGGCAGTATGCGGCAACAAAATTCATTCTCTATACAGCTGGCAGTTCCCTCTTCATCTTGCTTGCCGGTCTGGCCATGGGTTTTTACGGAGGTGGCGCTCCGACCTTTGAGTACACCGCCATCGCCGCGAAGGACTTCAGCACAGGTTTCCAGGTCATTTGCTACGCGGCCCTGCTGATTGCCTTCGGTGTCAAATTGCCCATCGTCCCATTGCATACCTGGTTGCCGGACGCCCATGGAGAAGCCACGGCACCAGTCCATATGCTGTTGGCCGGAATCCTGTTGAAGATGGGAGGGTACGCCCTGCTTCGCTTCAACGTACAGATCCTTCCCGAGGCCCATGTCAAATTCGCCCCCATTTTGATCGTGTTTGGAGTTATCAATATCATTTATGCTGCTTTGACTTCCTTCGCTCAACGCAACTTAAAACGCAAAATCGCCTACTCTTCCATCAGCCATATGGGTTTTGTGCTGATCGGCATCGGCAGCCTCACCCCCCTTGGGACGAGTGGAGCCATGTTGCAGATGGTGAGCCATGGTCTTATCGGCGCCAGCCTCTTTTTCCTGGTGGGTGCCACTTATGACCGCACCCACACCCTGCAGTTGGATGAGATGGGAGGTGTGGGGCAGAAAATGCGCAAGATGTTTGCCCTCTGGACCGTCTGCTCCTTGGCCTCTCTTGCCCTGCCAGGAATGAGTGGTTTCGTTTCTGAACTGATGGTGTTTGTGGGCTTCGCCACCAGTGAATCTTATGGTCTCGCGTTCCGCGTTGTGATTTCCGTGCTCGCGGCGATCGGAGTGATCCTGACGCCGATCTACCTCCTCTCCATGTTGCGTGAAATTTTCTTCGGCAAGGAAAATCGCGAGCTTGTTGCTCACAGCAAATTGGTGGACGCCGAACCACGGGAAATTTATGTCATTTCCTGTCTGCTTGTGCCGATCGTAGGCATTGGGCTCTATCCGCGCATCATGACCGACAGCTATCGCGCTTCCATCGAAACCTTGGTACAACGGGAAACCAATGCCTTGGTCCGGGTGGGCCCTTTCCCCATTCAAGGCGTGTTGCGTCCCCTCTTGCCCCCCCCGGGTCTTCCTGCTGTGGCCCTGCAAGCGCCTCCATTGACAACTCTCCTCTCCAGCCCCTAAGCCGGTAGCAGATTCGCAGCCCCGCCAATGCGTCAGCTCAACTTTTTGCTGATTTTCATTTTTGGCCTGGCCATGGTCATGTTCACCCTGGAAAACACAACGGCAACCACAGTGCGTTTCTTGCCCGGGGTCAGCCTGACCTTCCCCCTGGCGGCCCTCTTGCTGCTGGTCGGTGGGATCGGAGCGACCGCCGCCTGGATCTACGCCGTCTGGAGTGGGGTTGTGCGCAAGGTGGAATCCCTTCAAACCGAAGGCGAGCAGGAGGCGCAACGGGTTCGGATCCAGGAGTTGGAAAACGATCTGCAACGCTATCGGGCCACGGTGGATGCCCAACTCGCTCTCCTGCCGGCGGCCGGTGAGAGCACAGCCGCCTCCAGCGATTCCTGAACCAGCCCAAGGGCTCCGGGGGCTGGTGTGTGCCCTCCGGGGAAGTTACGTTGGCTTTTGTTCTCGGGCGAACGGGTGGCTGTGGCCGACGCGGGCGCCCGCATGGCGATTCGAATGTTGCAGGACGCCGCCGTCAGAGGCGAGCTCGACCCCTGGGATGTGGATGTGATTGCCGTCATCGACGGCTTCCTCGATCGTCTGCATCAGCGCATTGCCGCCTCCACCCTGCCCCCACCCGGTGGCTCCCGATTCGAGCAGGATCTGGCCGAGAGCAGCGAAGCCTTTCTGGCGGCCTCCGTGTTGGTGGGGCTCAAGGCCGAGTTGCTTGAGAGCAGCAGCTTTCCTCTGGAGGTCGAGCCGAGCGAGGCCATGGATCCCCGGGAGGACGCCCTGGCCCCCGCCAGCGGCTGGCAGGGCCTGCCGGCGCGGCCCGAACGCCAGCTGCTCCGGCGACCGGTGGCACCACCGCCCCTGCAGCGGCCCGTGAGCCTGGGGGAGTTGATCCGTCAGCTCGAGGACATCGCCGAGCGCCTGGAGCAGGACGGCCCGCGACCTCGGGAACGGCGCGGGCGGCGCTACAGCGACCGTGTGGCGATCGCCCAGGTGGCGGCCCTGGCCCACCGCGAGAAGTTACCGGAAACGACGGCAGCCCTCAGCCGCTTCATCCAGGCCTCCTGGCCAGGAGATGGCCAATCCTGGCTGGCCTTCGATGCCCTTGTCTCCGCCTGGGCGGCCTGGGTGGAGGCTGCGGCGCAGGAGGATCTGGACCGGGATCGGGTGGGGGTGTTCTGGGCCCTGCTGTTTCTCAGTTCCCAGGGAAAGGTGGAGCTGAGGCAGGAGGGTGGGCTCTTCGGCCCCCTCAGCCTCCGGCGCCTTCTGGCGGCGGTCGAGGCGGTGGAGGCGGGAAATGGGGAGCCTGTTGTGGAGGGGTCAGCTTCCTTGCCGGCTCCGGAGGTGATCGCGGCCTGAAAGAGGACGTAAGATCAGGGATACATTTTGAAGAACGCCTAAGAATGAAGGCGATGATTCTCGCGGCTGGCAAGGGACCCCGGGTTCGTCCGATAACCCACACCACGCCCAAGCCGATGATTCCCATCCTTCAGAAGCCCGTGATGGAGTTTCTGCTTGAGCTTTTGCGCGAACATGGTTTTGACCAAATTATGGTCAACGTGTCCCACCTTGCTGAAGAGATTGAAAATTATTTTCGGGATGGACAGCGTTTTGGTGTGCAAATTGCCTACAGCTTTGAAGGACGTATTGAAGATGGTGAGTTGATTGGTGAGGCCATGGGTTCAGCGGGTGGCATCAAGAGAATTCAGGATTTCCAAGCTTTTTTTGATGAAACGTTTGTCGTCCTCTGCGGCGATGCCTTGATTGATTTGGACCTCACGGAGGCCGTGCGCCGCCACAAGTCCAAAGGGGCGATGGCGAGCCTGATCACTAAGCGGGTGCGGAGAGATCAGGTCAGCAGTTATGGAGTTGTGGTCACGGATGAGGAAGGCAGGGTGTTGTCTTTCCAGGAGAAGCCGGCGGTGGACGAAGCGGCTAGCGACATGATCAATACGGGCATTTACATCTTCGAGCCTCAGGTCCTGGATTTCATCCCCTCGGGTGAACCGTTTGATATCGGAGCGGATTTGTTTCCCCTTCTGGTGGGCGCTGGGGCCCCTTTCTATGCTTTGCCGATGGAGTTTGAATGGGTTGACATCGGTAAGGTTCCGGATTACTGGCAGGCCATTCGTAGTGTGCTTCAGGGTGATGTACGCCAGGTTCAGGTCCCTGGAATTCAGGTGCGCCCTGGTATTTTTACGGGCCTTAATGTTGCTGCAAATTGGGATAAAATTAATGTCACAGGTCCTGTTTATGTTGGTGGCATGACCAAAATCGAAGATGGTGCCACAATTGTTGGCCCAGCGATGATTGGTCCCAGCTGCCACATTTGCGCAGGTGCAACCATTGATAATTCCATCATTTTTGATTATTCACGCATTGGGCCTGGTGTGAATCTCTTGGAAAAACTGGTCTATGGACGGTATTGCGTGGATCGCAATGGCGATCATTTTGACCTCCAGGAGGCTGCCCTCGATTGGTTGATCACGGATGTCCGTCGTCAAGACAAAATTTCCCCCTCCCCCCAGCAGAAAGCATTGGCCGAACTGTTGGGAACCAACTTCGCGCTCAAAGCCAGTTGATGGCGCTTGATTGCTGACCAGCGATGATCTCAGCCTTGGGTTGAGGACTGACATGGAATTCGGCCATTGGATGGGGGCTGGTACGGGATTCTTCCAGTGAATGAGGGCTGATATGGGACTCGTCCAATGGATGATGGTAGGGATGGGACACGTCCGGTGGGTGAGCGAAAAAGTTGGATCCATGGCTTCTCTAATGACTGGTTCCAAAATCCCTCCTGAAATAAGGCCAACTCGACTGGAAGAACCCCCAATTTCTGTTTGCCCTCGGCAAGACATTCCCTTGCCTTGTCTTGAGTTTATTAAAGAGGATTCGTTTGCCTCCTTGCTCCACCATCTTGGCGGCGGCTGGAATCCTCTGGATCCCACCCAAGTGCATTCGCTGGGGCCTTGGCTAGTCTGCTGACTCGATCGGGGGAATGCCGGCGAGGCGCAAGACCTCGGGAATCCGTTCTTCCGCCTTGATCGCCATCAGATGCACACCCTGGCAAAGCGCCGCATAGTGCCTCACTTGCTCCGCCGCGATGAGGATCCCTTCGGCGGCGGGGTCTGAGGCGCCAGCCAATCGATCAATCAACGCTTGAGGAATGGCGGCTCCCGGCACAACCCGGTTGATGAACATGGCGTTTCGCGCCGACTTCAACAGAAAGACTCCTGCCAGCACGGGCAATCCCAAGGGACCGGTGATCTCTTCGACAAAGCGTTGCAAGGCTTCTGGATGCATCACCATCTGGGTTTGCATGAAGCGGGCACCCGCTTCCCATTTCTTCCTCACCCGCTTGGCCAGAGCGTTCCACTGGCCGGCATGGGGATCGGCCGCGGCGCCGCAGAACAACCGGGTGGGCCCATCCGGTAATTGACCGTTCACAGGGTCCTCGCCCCCATTCAGGCTGGCCACAAGGCGCAGCAGGCGGACCGATTCCAGCTCGTTCACGGGTCTGGAGTCGGGCTGGTCGCCTGCCCGCACGGGATCCCCCGTCAGACAGAGCACGTTGGGGATGCCAAGAGCGTGGGCCCCCAGCAGGTCGGCTTGCAGGGCAATGCGATTTCTGTCTCGGCAGGTCATCTGCACCACAGGCTCAATGCCGTTGTCCAAAAGGATGCGACACACGGCCAGGCTGCTCATGCGCATCACCGCCCTGCTGCCATCTGTGACATTCACGGCGTGCACAAGCCCCTTCAGGGTTTTGGCGGCTTCCAGCGTGCGCGTCACGTCTCCTCCCCTGGGGGGAGTCACTTCCGCGGTGACGGTGAACTGACCCGAGGCCAGAGCTTCAGCAAGCTTCACAGAAATGGCTCGATAGGCCAACATCATCACCCACCAGCCTCACTAAGATGACCGGGTTGGAGACGTCTCCATGCCTGAGCGCCAGTCCCGCGAACAGCCAGCGCCGCAAGGCCTGGAGAGTACCAGGGCGGAGCTGACCGAGCGGGAGTTGGAAATCATTGAATTGGTTGCCACGGGGTTGACAAATTCGGAAATTGCCAGTCAGTTAACGATCAGCAAACGAACCGTGGACAATCATGTCAGCAATGTCTTCGCTAAAACAGGTGCCAAAAATCGCATTGCCCTCATCAACTGGGCCATGGATCAGGGGAAAATTTGTCGCGATGGCTTCAACTGCTGCGCGTTGCCAACGCCGCCCTTGCCAGCGGCGCCCTTCAAGAGCTGAAGGTCACAGCTTCACGGGGAGGAGGACGGACCCATGCTTTGGGAGGTTGCCTTTGCTCTCCAGGCAGGGCTGTTGCGGAGAGCATGCCGGTTTGCCGCTGGGAGCGAGAAGCCGACTCCAGCCTTGACTGGCATCCCTGAGGAGCCTCAATCCAGCCAGAGGGCCTGACGGTCTTCAGGAGACCAACTCTCCAGGGGCCGTTGCGACAGCGCCGCGTTGCTCAAAAGATGCAGTCCCGTCACCTCCTTGCCGCACCAGGAGGGGATGGAGGGGGTGTCGTCGGGGTGTTGAAGTTCCACTTCCGCAATCACAAGCGGCGTGTTGGCGTCAGAAAACACATCCAGCACCCAATCGCCACCCGGTAGGCGGAGTCCATGGCGTTTTTTGTTCACCTGCCACGGTGTCAGCCCCAGGAGAGCCAGAGCATCCGCCGCAGGGATGGCGTATTCAAACTCCAGGCGCGCATGGCTGGGGGCGTTGTCCTCGGCCTTGGCCTTGATGGTCAGCCAGGCGCCAGCCTCCTCGTTGAGGCGATGCTGCAGACGAACCCGGGCCGTGAGACCATCCTCCCGATTCAGCAGATAGCCCTGCCGCAGCTCCGCTTCCCAAACCACATGGTCGCGCCAGCCTTCGTTTGTCACAAGGAACCGGCGCTCGATCTCCAGGGCCATGGCGCAAGGGCAGGGGGGTCAGTTGGGCGAGGGTTGGGCTGCTGTCAGGCTGCCGGCCCAATGGAGTTTGTGGGTGAGGGTGCGGTAGTAGGAGGGACTCTGGTCCAACACCACCAACAGAGCCACGGAAGCGCTGCGTTGCACAACGCAACGATCACCGCTCTCCAGCACTGTGGCATGGGTGCCGTCTTTCCAGAGCCTCACGCGGCGGGTGGTCTCCCCAAGGGGCCAAATCGTGAGTCGCGCCCGTGGCGGCACCACCACGGCCCGGCTGGAGAGGCTCATCGGACAGATCGGATTGATGACCATCGCTTCAATCCCCGGATGCAGGATCGGCCCCCCCGCAGCCATCGAGTATCCCGTCGAACCCGTGGGTGTGGCAATGATCAAGCCATCCCCCTGATATTGATCCACAACTTCTCCATCAATTTCCAACTCCAACTGACAGGTGGGAGAGCGATCATCCAGGCTGGGACGAAAATAAAAATCATTCAGTGCCGTATGGGGACCATGGGCGTCCTGGTTGGCGGGATTCTCCTCGGCAGGCAGGACACCGTCGCCCGGGTCCACGCTGGCAGAAAGCATCATGCGCCGTTCCAGGGCAAATTGATCCTCGCGCAAGCGCAGCCACACCTCGCTCGCCCCATCCTGGCCGTGGCCACGCAGCAGGCGACGCTCATGGGTCAGGAACCCGAGGGTGCCGCCGACGTTGAAACACAGCAGCGGAATCTCCAGAGGAGCCAGATGCCGGGCCGCCCCAAGGACGGTGCCATCCCCCCCGAGGATGAGCGCCAGATCGGGCAGACAAGGTTCGCTGGCCAGCAAGCCGGGAAAAGGATGGCTGGTGGGGCCACTTTCGGCGATGGTGACCTGGACGCCGAGGGCTGTGAGTTCCTGGGAGCAGCGCCTCGCTTCCCTTTTGGCCACCTGGCTGTCTTGACGAACGATCAGCCAGATCCGCTCAAGGCGCATGGCACTCCCTTCACCAGCGAAGAAGGTTGAAGCGTTCCATATCCACGGTCTCCCTGTTGCGATAGAGAGAGAGCAGGATCGCCAAGCCAACAGCCGCTTCCGCAGCGGCAACGGTGATCACGAAAACAGCAAACACCTGGCCGCGCACAAGCTGGCCATCGATGTAATTCGAGAAGGCCATCAGGTTGATGTTCACACCATTGAGCATCAGTTCAATGCTCATCAGCACGCGCACGGCATTGCGACTGTTGATCAGACCCCAGACGCCGATGCAGAAGAGAAGGGCCGCCAATGTGAGAAAGGCCTGCAAGGGAATGGCGGTGGACAGATCCATCGTGAAACGCTCGGAAGGGGATGGGGGGAAGGTCAGGGGGCGGGGGATTGCTCGGATCGCTTGATCAGCAATGGCGTGCGTGCCTTTTCAATCAAGCCTTGATCAGCCGGTTGACCGGTGATCACGTCACTGGAGAACACATCACGGCGGGCGAGAACGATGGCACCGATCATGGCCATCAACAACAGAACGGAGGCCAGCTCGAAAGGAAGCAGGTAGTCGCTGAAGAAATGTTCACCAATTCGTATGGTCGCTTCTTCACCGATCGGGTTGGGGCCTGGGAGAGGCCAAACGGTTGTGAAGGCAACACGCAGTAGCAAAAAGAAGAGACCCAGGCAGACCGCGCCTGACAAGACGCGCCTGAGCAGCAAGCTGGGAATCGAACTCAGGGTTTCCTTCTTGTTCACCAGCATGATGGCGAACAAAATCAGAACGTTTACGGCTCCCACATAGACCAACACCTGCGCCGCAGCCACAAAGCTGGCGTTGAGAAGCAGATAGATGCCAGCCACCGCCAGGAACACTCCGCCAAGCAGGAAGGCGGAATAAACGATGTTCGACAGCAGCACAACGCCCAGGGATCCCAGCACAATCGTGGCCGCGAGGATGAGGAAGCACAG
Organism: Cyanobacteriota bacterium; assembly: GCA_046340515.1. Lineage (GTDB taxonomy): Bacteria > Cyanobacteriota > Cyanobacteriia > PCC-6307 > Cyanobiaceae > Cyanobium. The sequence goes on from JBKDTB010000144.1 coordinate 34,349, forward strand.
TTGCTCGGTCGAAGAGGCGATTGTCATGAGGAGGATTCAGCGGAGCTGGCGGTGTTGGCGGCGGGAGTTTCCGCGAGGATCTGGTTGGGAAGCTTGCCAGCCCGCGGAGAGCTGGCAGGAACTCCATGCGGTTCAACCTCTCCTTTGGGAAGATAGGCCAGTTCGCGCAGCGGGAAAACAGAGGGATCTGTGGTCACGCTGGTTGGCAATCGTCCGAGGGCAATATTGTCGTAGTTGAGACTGTGGCGGTCGTAGGCTGCCAGCTCGTATTCCTCTGTCATCGAAAGGCAGTTTGTGGGGCAATACTCGACACAATTACCACAGAAGATGCAGACTCCGAAGTCGATGGAATAATTCCGCAATTCCTTCTTCTTTGTAGCCTTATTCATCACCCAGTCCACTACGGGCAGGTTGATCGGGCACACCCTGACGCACACCTCGCAGGCTATGCACTTGTCAAACTCGTAGTGGATGCGCCCTCGATAGCGCTCCGAAGGGATCAATTTCTCGTAGGGATATTGAATCGTGATCGGTCGGCGCCGCAGATGGTCAAATGTGACTCCGAGGCCCTGGGTGATGTATTTGGCAGCGCTCACCGCGTCCTTGGTGTAGTCGCCGACTTTTTGCAAGAACCCGAACATGACGTTGAAGGCAGGTTGAGGGGGAGGGAAAAGGGGAGGAAGGGGTTCCCGGGCTTGGTTCGAGCCGGGCGGTGTTGGGGAGCTTCACCCCCCAAAGGCAAAGGGGAAGGCCAGTTTGAGGGCCGCCGTGACAAGCAGATTGACCAGTGCCACAGGAAGAAGGAACTTCCAGCCGAGATCCAAAAGTTGATCGATCCGCACGCGCGGAACAGTCCAGCGCAGAAGAATGGCGAAAAACACCAACAAGTAGGCCTTCAGAACGGTCATCACAATGCCGACGCTCGCGGTGATCACCTGAACAAAGGGGGCATCGATCGGTTGCCCCAGCCATTGGGCCAACCATTCCACGGGCACAGGAAAGCCCCAGCCACCCAAATACAGCACGGAAACGAGCAGGGCGGAGAGCACGAGGTTGATGTAGCTGCCCAGGTAAAACAGAGCAAACTTCATGCCGGCGTACTCGGTCTGATACCCAGCCACCAGCTCTTCCTCCGCTTCCGGCAGGTCGAAGGGGAGGCGCTCGCATTCGGCCAGGGCGCAGATCCAGAAAATCACAAAGCCCACCGGTTGGCGCCAGATGTTCCAACTGAGAATGCCGGCGCTGGTTTGTTGGTTGACAATGTCAACAGTGCTCAGGGAATTGCTCATCATCACAATGGCGAGCACGGCCAGGGCCAGGGGGATCTCGTAGCTGATCGACTGGGCCGCGGCACGCAGCCCACCGAGCAGGGAATATTTGTTGTTGCTCGCATAGCCACTCATCAACAGGCCGATCGGCTGAATGCTGCTCAAGGCGATCCAAAGGAAGATGCCCACGCCCACATTGCTGATCAGCAGGTTCTGGCCGAAGGGCACGACGAGCCAGGAGAGAATCACAGGCACCAGCACGAGCACTGGGCCCAGGGTGAAGAGGAGGCCATCGGCCCGGGCCGGGATGACGTCTTCCTTCACCAGCAGCTTCAGACCGTCGGCCAGGGGCTGAAGGATCCCCAGGGCACCCGCGTATTCCGGGCCGATCCGCTGCTGCACCGCCGCTGAAATCTTGCGCTCAAGCCAGACGTTCACCAACACTCCCACCACGGCGGCGGTGAGGACGAGGAGCATGGGCAGGGGAAGCCAGATCGCCCGGGCCAGGGCCGGACTCAGACCCAGACTCTCCAACCAGAAACGGAAGCTGGCTTGAAGGTCGAGCCCGGCGGCCACGAACCCCGGGGTGACCAGCGGTGAGGGCAGCATGAAGGCGGACTCCAATTGGCAGGCAACTTAGACGGAGAGCCGTGCCCCTGGCGTGAAAACCGGACAAACCGGGGATTCAGGCGGGCAGGGGGCGCTGCTCCAGGGGGATCCAAAGGCGCTCGGCATGCCCCGTGTAGATCTGGGTGGGGCGATAGATCCGGTTGGCGCCCAGCTGCTCCCGCCAATGGGCCAGCCAACCCGCCGTGCGGGCGATGGCAAAGATCGGCGTGAACAGATCCCTGGGGATTCCCAGCTTGCGGTAGACGAGGCCGGAATAGAAATCCACGTTCGGGTAGATGCCCTTTGGTCCGAGGCGATCCACGGCGGCCACCTCCAGTGCCCGGGCCAGGTCGTACATCGGATCACTGCCGAAACGGGAGAAGAGGTCTTCCGCCAGGCCCTGCAGAATCACCGCCCTCGGGTCCTTCACGCGGTATTCCCGGTGGCCGAAGCCCATGATCTTTTGTTTGGCCGCGATCGCCCGATCCAACCACGCCTCCACCTGATCGGCGCTGCCGATCTCCTCCAGCATGTCGAGCACATCTTCGTTGGCGCCGCCATGGAGGGGGCCGGCGAGGGTGCCCACGGCGGAGGCCACCACCGCGTAGGGGTCCGTGAGGGTGCTGGCCGTGACGCGGGCGCTGAAGGTGCTGGCGTTGAGGCTGTGCTCGGCGTGAAGGATCAGGCAGGAGTCGAAGATGCGGGCCTCGGTGGGGTCAGGCTCCCGCTCGGTGAGCATGTGGAGGAAATTGGCCGCGTAGAGCAGATCGTCCCGGGGCTGGATGGGATCCTGCCCTTTGCGGATCAGCTGGAAGGCCGCCACCATCGTGGGAATCTTGGCGATCAGCCGCACCACTGCATCGAAGATGTATTTGGGGTCGTTGAGAGCGCGGCGGGAATAAAAGAGGCCCAGGGATGCCGCGCTGGCCTGCAGGGCATCCATCGGGTGGCCGGAGGCGGGAAAACACTTCATCATGTCGCGGATGCGGAAGCTCACCCGCCGATGCATCTTCACCTCCTCTTGAAACTCCTGCAGTTGAAAAATGGTGGGTAATTCTCCCCAGATCAGCAGATAGGCCGTTTCCAGGAAACTGCTCTGCCGGGCGAGCTGATCGACCGGGTAGCCGCGGTAGGTGAGGAGTCCGCTGCGACCATCGATGTCGCAGATCGCCGATTGGGTGGCTGGCACCCCTTCCAGGCCGGGACGGAAGGGCACGGCCATTTCCCTCGGCGGGATGGGGGGCACCGCAGGCGGAACCTCCCCCGGAGCCTCCGCAGGGGAGGAGGGTGCAGCGGGGTTGCTGCCAGAGGTCTCTGCCGCCATGGCCGCCCAGTCTCGGTTGAAGTGAACCTACGCGTCGGCGGCAGCCCTCAGGCGTAGCCCTGGCTGCCACTTGCCAACCCGGGGGCGAACGCAAAGGGCGGCGAGGGACCGGGGGGAGAGCAGAAGCCGCAGCCGGGCCGGGCCGTCGAGGGTGCCGCCGGGCCAGGACAGGAGGGCGATCCCGGCTTTCTTCAGCCCCACAGCCCCCGCGGGGGCGCCGATCAGTCGGCAGACCAGATCTCCCAGATCCGGTTCATGGCCCACCAGGATCAGCCCGCCAGGGGCGGCGCTCTCCCCCGCCCACCAGTGCTGGATCAGGGGCCAGGGATCGGCGCCCGGGGCGAGGGCCCCACTGCAGGTGAGCGCCGGCGCCAGACCTGCCTCGACGGCGATCTCCCCGGTCTGCCGGGCCCGTGTCAGGGGACTGGTGATCAGGGCGCCCGCCCGCAGGCCGATCGCGACGGCCCGCTGGCAGACGCGCAGGGTGCGCTGACGCCCTTCCGGAGTGAGCGCCCGCAGGTCGTCTTCCCTGGATCCGTGGGGTTCCGCCAGGCCATGGCGCAGCAGGATGAGGTCTCTTTCAGCCATGGGATTCGCTCGCCACCTGCAGGTGGGCGCGCCAGTGGACCGGGGTGGCCTCGGGGTCGATGGCCACAGCCAGTTGCAGATTGTTGGCCAGGGGGCCACCCGCCAAGGAGGTGAGGAGCGTCCAGGGGCGCCAACCCTGGAGGAGGGCGCTGGTGGCCTCCGGTCCCAAGGCCCAGCGCAGGGGCTCCTGCCCCCCTGCCAGCGCCTCGAGCTGTCGTTGGCGGGCGACGGCGCCACGGCTGGGAGCAGCGTGGTGGAGCAGGGAAAGATCCTGCCCCCACCAGGCCAGCCCATCCGTCTCCCGGCGCCATCCCGCCACGGAGGCTCGCAACTGGTCGGGCTCCGCCCCCCGGCCCGGGGCGCCGGAGGGGGCCTCCAGCCGGGTCCACACGGTGGTCGGTTCGCCGCCCACGTCGAGGGGGGCTTCGATGAGTCCCTCCGCCGCCAGGGGAGCCTCCAGGCGTTCGGGCCGCGGCGTTCGGCTGCTGGTGCCGATCAACCAGCCCCGCGGGCCGGAGGAAACCAGCAGCGTTCCGGAATCCGCCGCCGCCACCAGGGGCGGCAGGGGGCCCCCACCGACGGGGTGGGTGATGGGGCCCAGGAGGGGGTCCAGCCAGGGCCTCTGGAGCAGGGCGGCAGGATCGCGCAGCAGAGCCAGGCTGGAGGATTCGGCGCCCAGACCCTGAAGGAGGGCCGGGGTCGGATCCTCCAGCGGGCGCTCCCCGCTTTGGTTGCTGGGCGGAGGGATTTCCGTCTGTCCGGTGTGGAGGGGGCCCGGGGAGGGGGCCGCGGGGAGATGGAGCCGGCCCGCGAAGACCAGCTCCCGCCCCCGGGGTTGAAGGGCCCCCACCAGGAGGGTGCCGGCGGTGCCCTCGCCCTCCAGGGAGGGCCATCCGAGCCAGGGTCCGAAGGCCCCGGAGCGGGCCACCAGCAGGGCCATGCCGTTCTCCAGTTGGTCCACCCCCTGCCGCAGGGGGGTCAGGCCAGCCTGGTTGAGCTCGTCGATCTGGGACACGTCGAGGGCCCGCTCCAGGGTGGCCCGCCCCGAGGCCAGCAGCACCAGGTCGTCCTGCACGAGGGCCGTGGCCAGGGGCACCGGGTCGCGACCGACCAGGGCCCCGCGCCCGCTGATCAGCCCCATGCCGCGATACTGACTCACCTGCAGGCCACTGCCCGCGAGGCTGCGGGATTGCCAGAAGCGCTGCAGAAAGCGTCGCGCGCCCTCCCCATCCCGGCTGCCGAGGGCGAGAAGCCAACCGCTTCCCGCGGAAGCGTCGGGACTGTCGAAGAGCGCCAGGCCCATTTCGGGGGCAAGCCACTGGGCCAGTTCATCGTGGTAGTTGAGGCCGGCGGCGGCAAAAGCCCCGTCCCGCAGCCGTTCCACCGCTCGGGCGGCCTCCTTCCGCTGGCGGATGGGGGCCACGGCGCGGGCGTAGTCCACCGGTTGGTCGCCGTCGCTGAAGAGGTAAAGGCTCAGCGGGGCCTGGCGCGGCACGAAGCGCGCGGCCCGGGGGACGGTGAGGGGTTGACGCTCCAGCCGCAGGGGCCCTCGCTGCCACACCAGCCACCACCCCCCGATCCCCAGTCCCAGGGCCAGCAGCGCGACGACAAGGAGAACAGCAAGGAAGGGCCGCCCCTTCATTCCGCTTGAGCAGAGAGCCCCCATCCTGCCCCCCTTCGCCCCCCGATCCCGGTGATGGCCCCGCGCCGCCTGCCTTCCGCCTAGCGTCAGGGGCTTGTCCATCGTCCCGATCGCGACCATGGTGTCTTCCCGGGAGGTCGCCCCCCGCTCCCTCTCCGCCCCGGAACTCGCGAACCGCCTGGAGGCGGGTGAGGCCCTGCAGCTGGTGGACGTGCGCGAGGACGAGGAGCTGGCCCTGGCGCGGTTGCCCCATCCGATCGAGCATCTTCCCCTGAGCCGTGCGGCGGAGTGGATGGCAGAGGTGGAGACGCGGCTGGATCGGGACCGGCCGGTGGTGGTGCTGTGCCACGCCGGTGTGCGCAGTTGGCGGTTCGCCTGCTGGCTGCTCGCCGAGCAGGGCTACAGCGAGGTGTGGAATCTGGAGGGAGGCATTGACGCCTGGAGCGTCAGCGTGGATCCCGCCATTCCCCGCTACTGAGGCGCCGCCGCGCGCGGGGGTGGCCGCCCTGGCGCCGCCAACCCCGGCAAGGCTGCTTAAGATCAACGTCCTTGTCCAAACCGGTGGTGGACCCCCTGCCGCGCCGTCAACAAGAGGTTCTCCGGGCCACGGTGCGCCACTACGTCGACACCATGGAACCCGTGGGGAGCAGCACCTTGGTGCGGCGTTTCGGCTTTCCGGCCAGTGCTGCCACCGTGCGCTCGGCCATGGGGGCCCTGGAGATGCGCGGGCTGCTCACCCAGCCCCACACCTCCGCTGGCCGCATCCCCAGCCAGCAGGGCTATCGCCTCTACGTGGATCAGCTGCTGCCCGCGCCGGGGGCCGCGGCGGCCCAGCTCGATCGGGAATTGGCCGGGCTCAGTCTGCAGTGGGCGGCCCTGGATGATCTGCTCCTCCATTTCGCGCGCCGTCTGGCCGACCTCACCGGCCTCCTGAGCCTGATCACGCGCCCCCGCAGTCGCGGGGCCCGGCTGCGGGAGGTGCGTCTGATGCCGAGTGGGGAGAGTCTGCTGGTGATCCTTGTGCAGGGCAGCGGTCTGAGCACCAGCCTCCATCTCCCCCTGCCCCCCGGCCTCCTGCGGCAGTTGCCGATTCTGGAGGGGTGGGCCAATGGTCAGTTGCGGGGGGCGGACGATGGCCGCATCCCCTGGGAGCTCCTGCCGGCGGAACTCACCAGCAGCGGCCGCCTCCTGCGCCAGGCCCTCGACAGCCATGCCCTGCTGACCGGAGATGGGGCGGGCACCGTGGTGGCGGCTGGCCTGGGCGGGTTGCTGGCCCAGCCGGAGTTTTCCCGCGCGGCCTCCCTTCTTCCCCTGGTCCGGCTGGTCGACAGCGCTCCCGACCAGGTGCTCGCGCCCCACGCCTCCGGCGCCTCGGAGCTCCAGAGCCTGGTGTGGATCGGCTCGGAACATCCCCACGAGGCCCTGGGCCAGTGCGCGGTTGTGCAGTGCCCCTATCGCACGGGCGACGGCGGGCGGGGCCTGGTGGCCCTGGTCGGACCGATGCGCATGGCCTATGCCACGGCGCGGGCGGCGGTGCAGTCGGTGGCTCAGCTGCTGCAGCGGCGTTTCAGCTGAGCGCCATCCCCTGGAGACGTCATGACCTATTGCGTGGGCTTTTTGTTGAATCAGGGGCTGGTCTTTGCCTCTGATTCCAGAACGAATGCTGGTGTTGATTATATTTCAAGTTACAGCAAAATGCACGTTTTTCAGCCGGCCCCGGATCGGATCTTCGTCATCCTGGCTGCTGGCAATCTTGGCACCACCCAGGCCGTTTTGAATCGCATCCGCCGCCACTTGGATGACCACCATGCCGGCTTGCATTCCGTGGAGCCTGATGAGGTTTCCCCCACTGTGGACGGGACACGTTCCGGCGCCACAGATGTGCCACGCAATTTGCTGAAGGCGCGCCATTTGTTTGAGGTTGCGGATTACATCGGCGCCTTGAGTGTGGCCGTGCAACGCAAATATGCCCATTCTCTCCGCGAGGCCGGCGCCACGGGTGAAGCCAGCTTCATCCTCGGAGGCCAGATCGCGGGTCAGCCCCATGGCCTCTATTTGATCTATCCCCAGGGCAATGCGATCATGGCCACGGCGGAAACGCCATTTCTTCAGATTGGCGAGAGCAAATATGGCAAGCCACCCCTCGACTATGTCGGTCACAGCGGACTGTCGTTGGAGGATGCCGCGCGGCTCTGCCTGGTGTCACAGATCGTCACCCGTCGCTCCAATCTCACCGTGGGTCCCCCTTTTGAGATTGCTCTGGTGCCGGCCGATGAGTTGCGCGTCTCCCGTCGCCTGAAGCTGGAAAAGGAGAACCGGCAGGTGACCCGCTCGATGGAGATCTGGGCTCGGGGCATGCAGGACACCCTCGCCAAACTGCCCCGCTTTCAGTGGGAGGAAGATCCCCTCTGAAGGCCCGCGGGGCTTCCTGCGCGGCCGAAAGGTGTCACGCGGTTGAGGCCATCGCCCTCAGAGTTGACCGTCCAGCCGCTCCGCCACGGTGTTCACGTCCTTGTCTCCCCGGCCGGAGAGGGAGATCACCACCTCCGTGCCGGGGGCCAGGGTGGGGCAGAGGGCCTCCAGCCAGGCCAAGGCATGGGCCGTCTCCAGGGCGGGGATGATCCCCTCCAGACGGCAGAGGAGCTGGAGGGCGTCGAGGGCCTGTTCGTCAGTCACGGCGCCGTATTCGGCCCGGCCGATGTGCCGCAGATAGCTGTGCTCCGGTCCAACACCGGGGTAATCAAGGCCGGCGCTGATCGAGTGCGCTTCCTGCACTTGCCCTTCGCCGTCCTGCAGCAGCAGGCTCATCGCCCCGTGCAGCACCCCCACCCGTCCTTGCGTGATGGTGGCGGCATGGCGTCCGCTGGCGATCCCCTCCCCGGCGGCCTCCACGCCGATCAGGCGCACGGAGGGTTCCGGCACGAAGGCATGGAAGAGCCCCATGGCGTTCGACCCGCCCCCCACGCAGGCCAGGAGCACGTCCGGGAGCCGCCCGAAGGCTTCCGCGCACTGCACTTTGGCCTCCTCGCCGATCACGGCGTGGAAATCGCGCACCAGCATCGGGTAGGGGTGGGGACCGGCCACCGATCCCAAGATGTAGTGGGTGGTTTCCACATGGGTCACCCAGTCGCGGATGGCCTCGCTGGTGGCGTCCTTGAGGGTGGCCGTCCCGGCGGTGACCGGTTCCACCGTGGCGCCGAGCAGGCGCATGCGGAAGACGTTGAGGGCCTGGCGGCGCATGTCTTCGGCGCCCATGTAGATCACGCACTCCAGGCCGAAGCGCGCGCAAACCGTGGCGGTGGCCACCCCGTGCTGGCCGGCGCCGGTTTCCGCAATGATCCGCTTCTTGCCCATGCGCAGGGCCAGCAGGGCCTGGCCCAGGGCGTTGTTGATCTTGTGGGCGCCTGTGTGGTTCAGGTCCTCCCGCTTCAGCCAGAGGCGGGGCCCTCCCTCCGGCCGTCGGTAGTGCTCACTCAGCCGTTCTGCCTCGTAGAGCGGGGAGGGTCGCCCCACGTAGGTGCGCAGCAGGTGGTTGAGCCGGTTGCGGAAGGCTGGATCCGCCAGGGCGTCCCGGGCCGCACTCTCCAGCTCCGCCAGGGCGGGCATCAGAGTCTCCGGCACGTACTGGCCGCCGTAGGGGCCGAAGCGACCGAGGGGGTCTGGCCGGGAGGCGGGGGCCAGGGCGGCGGGATCGGGGGCGGTGCTCGGAGCGGAGGGGAGGGTGCTGGTCACCGGGCGCGGCATACGGGTTGGGGCAAGCCTAGGCAGAGGTGCTCGGGGGGGCGTTGAAGGCGGACAGGCGGCCAAAAGCTCCATGGCCCGGAGGACCCGGATCAACCCTCGCAGGGTGAATGCCGTGGAAAAGCTGTAATGTGACTGGATGTATCCATTGACACGCCAGTCGCTGTTTCTCTGGCAATGACTGAAAAGTTGTCGGTGAGATCTCTAAAGCGATGAAACAATTATGGAATGGGTTGGTATCTTCGTTAACACTTGTATTGCTCAGCTGGTCGCCAGCCAAGGCTCTGGATATTCAAATTATTGCAGACAATGATTTTGCCCTTTTTTCTGGCACCAGCACAAGTGTTAATACTCTGCTTTTTCAGAATCACTTTAATTGGAGTGACCAGCTGGCGGCTCAATCCAGCCCCCTGCCATCCGTTCCTGCTGGCGATACGCATTTCTACTTGCTCGCCATGGGAGGCGGTGCTCCGGAAGAGGTGATGGGGACAATTGATGGCGTGAACATCACCACGATTGCCGATGCCATGGTCAGCGATGATTTTTCCGCTTCCCTGAGTGGATTTACTCTCAACTCTGTAGCAGATGGCATCTATAATGTTGCGCTTTCTGATGTTCAAGCCGTTTTCCCAACACTTAATTTTCAGGCACCTACGGTAGGTTGTAATTATGTTTGTAAGTGGCATTATGGGGCTGCTGCAACTAATCAGAGCTTTCTTGTTGGCACCGGGGCCCAATTATTTGCTTTTAAAGTGCCTGGGCCGCTCCCTGCCGCAGGGCTCGTGGCTGCGCTGCACGCCTCAAGAAAAATCCGTCAGCGGATCCAATTGAGCTGCCGCTGATCCGAATTCAGGTTTGCCGACCAGCCTCACTCCCGCGAGCGTCAGCCCGGGGATTGAGGCTGTCGTTGTGGAGCACGGCGATCACATCCAAGATCTGCTCGGCCCGGCCGTCGGAGAGGTTCATTTGCACGGCCATCTCTGCCAGCAGCCCGATTTCCTCCGCGTTGACATTCCGATCCCCATGGATGAGATGGGCGGCCATGGCCAGGGCGGATTCCCGCTGGCTGGCGGTGAGCACGGGGATCGCTTGGCTGATTAGGGCACGCCAGCCTTCGGCGTGAAGCTGCTCCAGTAGCCCCTCAAACAGCAAACCCATACTTTCCTCGCTGCATTCTCTGTAGGGATGGCGGCCCTCCAGCTGGTCGCGCAGCATTGCCGCCTCGTGGGGATCGACTCGGCCATCACAGGCGACAGCGGCCAGGGCGATGGCGGCAAAAGCATCGGAAGGAGTCATTTCCGGAACACAGAATCCAACCCATTGCAGCAGATGCAACCCCACCGCTGTCGCGGAAAGCGGGAGCCCCCGTGCCATCGGCTGGATGACAGGGGGCTCCTCGCAGGGCGCGGATGGCGGACGGGCTCCGTGGCGCACGCCGCGGCAGGGACCTATTTGGCGAGGCTGAACGGCAGGGAGGAGTGGTGCAACACGATGCGAATGCTGCCATCCGGCTCACGGATGAAGGTCCACGTCTTGTCCACGCTCGTCACCGCGCCCTTGTCGTTGGTCAGATCCACATTGCCCATGGTGGTGGCGAACATGCCATGGAGCTGGATCACCTGATTGCGCACCTTGCAGGTCTTCCAGGGTTTGATGGCAAACCCCTTGTCGTTCGGGAAGTTGGGATCACCGCCCACGAAGTAGGCCAGGGCGCCGGCTTTGGTGGGCCGGAAGGTCTGTGGGTTGACCGTCAGGGTGGGTTTGAAGGCCACAGGTCCGTATTGGTAGGCATAGGCCTGATCCAGCACCTGATTCGCGGTGGCCTTCGCCTTGGCGTAGCCGCCACTGGCATAGGCCTCACTGATCGCCAGCAGACCCTTGCACCACCCCTGCTGGGCCTGCACCACCTGCGCTTCCGTGATGTTGGTGTCCATCCGCAGCGGCGTGCTCACCTCAAAGGAGCGAGCGCTCAGAGGGCAGGAGATGAGCAGAGCGGTTGCCAGCCCTCCGACGACGGGTCGGGGGGCGCGAAGGTTTTGCATGGAGATCGCCTGGAGAGGGGCTGTCAGCGGCGGGAATGTAGACAGCCTTTGGCTCCATTGGGTGGGGCCGGTCAAGATGGAGGCCCTTTGCCCCCTCCTTCGTGCCGCGCCGAGGCACTTCGCGTGGGCTGGGGGAGGGGCCGCCCTGGTCGACTCCAGGCGCGATGGCCAGCCCGGGGCGGATGCGGCTGGAGCTGCGCCTGCCCTCGCCGGACGCTGTCGGGGGGCCAGGGAGAATGGAGCGCGATTCTCCCCGCCACGGGTCCGCCGCTTCATGACAGCCAGCCATCCGGTCGCCCCGACCCCCGTGTCCACCAACCCCGTGTCCACCAACATCGTGTGGCACCACTCCACGGTGTCGCGGGC
>JBKDTB010000145.1:0-3488 GCA_046340515.1 Cyanobacteriota bacterium
TCACCACTGTGGCGATCAGTGTCTGACCTGCCCCGGCTGCCTGCCGCCGTCGGGGTTGCCGCGCTGCAATGACGGGCCTCGGTGTCAACTGCCAAACAGAAAGCCTGTGGCCCTCCGCCGGACCCCCCAACAGATGCCAGATGTTTTTGGGGCACAGGTGCCGAAAGCGGCGATCTCGGGCAGGCTGGGCAGGCCACTGAACCGCCCGGCAACGATGGCTCAACGTCTCATCATTTCGGACAATCGAGACGAGCCAGGCAACCCCCTGATCCTGGACGGCGAGGCCATTGACGCGGCCGCTAAGGACCCGCTGGCGATCGGCCAGTTGATGGTGGATCAGGTGTGGGCGGAGGGCACGGATCCCACGGGCGGGGGGCTCTACTACGAGCGGAACTGCCAGCGGCACCGCCGCCTGCAGGCCTTCGAGACCGGCAGCGAAGATCTGATGACCGGCGGCTGGGTGCGGGTGTTGGTGAGCGCCGACCAGGTGCGCCGGGAACGGCAAGCCATGGAGCAGGCCGCCGGCAGGGGTCTGGTGAAGATCCATGGCACCCATCGGGGGGTGTTGCTGGTGGAGTTTTTGGATGTGGCCTGGGGGTGAGCGGTCGAGGATCAGTCGGTCTGGCCCCGGCAAAGTCTGGGCAACCGTTGGACTGGCAACAAACCGGGGCTTCCAGCGACCGGTGGTTGCTCAACCGGGCGAGGAACCCGCCACTGCCTGCCGCAGATGCCTCCACGCCCGGGCCAAGGGTTGCAGGAGGGTCCGTGGGGTTGAGGCCCGTTCCGCGCTGACCTCCGCCGGCCAGGTGAGGGGCGGAGGAGTTGGCGGATTGGCGCAGACTGCGCGGGCGCGGCGGGCGATGGCTTCGAATTCGGGGCCGACGCCGAAGGTTTCCGGGCGCTGGAGGAGCTGGTGGCGGCGTAGGCGCTGGCAGGCGGTGTGCACGTGGCTGGCGGGGGTGGCGTCCCAGAGCCGAAGAGTGCCATCAACATCACCAGTGACGATGCGTTTGCCGTCTGGGCTGAAAGCCAGGGAGTCCACCAGGGTGAACTCGTCGTTAAGAGGCTGTCCGATGAGCTTGCCGGTGGCGGCATCCCAGATACGCAATGTGCCATCCAGAGAACCGGAGACGATGCGTTTGCCATCAGGGCTGAAGGCGACGGAGTCAACCCACTCTGTGTGGCCCTGTAGAGGAAGCCCGATGGGCTTGCCGGTGGCCGAGTCCCAGATGCGCAGGCTTTTGTCCCAGGAGCCGGAGACGATTCGCCGGCCGTCGGGGCTGAAGGCCACGGAGTCCACAAAATTTGTATGGCCTTGAAGAGGAGAGCCGATGGGCTTGCCGGTGGCGGCATCCCAGAGGCGCAGGGTGCCGTCGTTGGAACCAGAGACGATGCGCCGGCCGTCGGGGCTGAAGGCCACGGATTGCACACCGCCTGCATGGCCTTGAAGAGGAGGCCCGATGGGCTTGCCGCTGGCGGCATCCCAGAGGCGCAGGGTCTGGTCGCCAGAGCCGGAGACGATGCGCCTGCCGTCGGGGCTGAAGGCCACGGACCACACCGGGTTTGTATGGCCTTGAAGAGGAGGCCCGATGGGCTTGCCGCTGGCGGCATCCCAGAGGCGCAGGCTGTTGTCCTCAGACCCAGAGACGATGCGCCGGCCGTCGGGGCTGAAGGCAACGGAAGTGATCTCTTTTGAATGGCCTTCAAGAGGAGACCTGATGGGCTTGCCCGTGGCGGCATCCCAGAGGCGAAGTGTGATGTCGCTGGAGCCGGAGACGATGCGCTGGCCGTCGGGGCTGAAAGCGACGGAAGTGATAGTTTGTAAATGCCCTTCAAGAGCAGGCCCGATATATTTGTACAGTGAAGCTTCCACTTGCCAGATGCGTATGGTGGTATCTTCCGAGGCGGAAACTATGTTACTCCCATCAGGACTGAAAGCTACAGAAACCACTGAATTTGTGTGGCCTTGAAGAGGAGGCCTGACAGGTTTCCCAGTGGTGGCATCCCAGATCAGCACTGTGTTGTCATGGGATCCAGAGACGATGAATTTACCTTCGGGGCTGAAGGCCACGGATCGTACGGGGCCTGTATGGGCTTGAAGAGGAGGAGCGATGGGTTTGCCGGTGGCGGCATCCCATAGGCTCAGGGTATTATCCCAGGATCCGGAGACAATTTGCCTGCCGTCGGGGCTGAACGCCACGGAGCTCACCAAGCCTGTTTGTGCTTGAGGGGGCACAATAAGCTTGCCGGTGGCGGCATCCCAGAGGCGCAGGGTCCCGTCGCTGGAACCGGAGACGATACGCCGGCCATCGGGGCTGAAGGCCACGGAATCCACCGATTCGGTATGGCCTCGAAGAGGAGGCCCGATGGGCTTACCTGTGGCGGCATCCCAGATGCGCAGGCTCTTGTCGGCTGAACCGGAGACGATGCGCCGACCGTCGGCGCTGAAGGCTACGGATTCCACCCGGTTTGTATGCCCGTGAAGAGGAGAGCCGATGGGTTCGCCAGTGGTGGCATCCCAGATTCGGAGGGTGTTGTCCCAGGATCCGGAGACGATAAGCGTGCCATCTGGGCTGAAGGCAACAGCGCTAACCAAGCCTGAATGGCCTTGAAGAGGAGGGCCAATAGGCTCGCCGGTGGTGGCATCCCATAGGCGCAAGGTTTGATCTATGCAGCCAGCGACAATGGTCTTGCCGTCGGGGCTGTAGGCAACGGAATGGAGCGAACCTAAATATCCCACGATTCTATCGATTTCCATGTCCTGATCGCTGGCTTGAGCCATAGCGTCCCTCCCCACATTTGTAACTTCAATGAGTTCTGTCTTTTGACTGTCGGCGATGAGGGCAACCGCACGGATCAAGGCCTCCACGGGTGTGCTTCCCAGTTCATTGAGTACCAGGGCTGCCTGCTCTCTGAGCCGGGCGACTAGTGTCTGCCGCTCTGCACGAAGCGTTTGGCTTTGGGCCAACCGGGTTTGGCCCTCGGCCCTGCGCCTTTGGTGAGCTTCGGCTTGGCTGGCCGCGACGGCGACGCCGCGAGCACGGAGGGCTTCTCTTTTCTGCTGGGTGGCGAGGAGGCGCTGGCGGTTGGCTTCGCGTGCCTGACGATCGGCGAGTTGCTTTTGTTGACGGACACTGAGCAGAGCCCGTTCCGCCCGATCCTTTTCGCCTTGGGCACGGTTGGCATTGCGAAGGGCTTGTTGCGCGTTTAGTCGGGCTTGGCTTTGTCCCTTCTGGGCACGGATTTCGTTGTCGTTCGCCTGTTGGCGTTGTTGCAGGGCGACTGCGGTTAGCCCTCCCATGCCCGACAGACCGATTGCCAGAACCAACGCCAACCTGCGCCGATTACGGGCTTGCTCCTCCGCCCGCGCCGCCCGCTCCTCCGCGAGGCGGGTGGTTTGTTGCGCCAGCCGGGCGGCCTGTTCCGCCTCCCGCGCGGTCTGCTCCGCCCGCTGCGCGGCCTCATCCGCTTCGCGGCTGGCTTCCAGA
>JBKDTB010000146.1:0-4570 GCA_046340515.1 Cyanobacteriota bacterium
CGCCGGGCCGGCGGCGGGGGGGGCCCACGGCGGCGGCGGGCGGACCGTGGACGGAGGACGGGGGCCCGAGGCCGGAGGACGGGGGACCGAGGACGGAGGACGGGGGACGGAGAACCGAAGGCGGAGGACGGAGAACCGAAGGCGGGGGACGGGGGACGGGGGGTTTTGAGGGAGCTTCGGCGGTTGAGGCGCGGGAGGCTTTGGCGGCTTTTCCTTTGGAATCTGTGCTTTATGTGGATGTTGGTGAATCAGGTGACAGGAGACAGGTAACAGGTGACAGGCAGCAGGTAACAGGTGACAGGCAGCAGGAAACAGACAAGCTTTCTGGGTATTTGACGCAGGCGTTTGCCAGTTTTCAGGGGGTGGGGGATGAGAGAGGGCGTTCGGGTTCGGGTTCGGGTTCGGGATCGGGTTCGGGATCAAGCGGGGGGTTTTCTGCATCGTCGGTTTTAAGTCCTGTGTCGTCGCAGGTGTCTTTGGGCATGGATCAGGCATGGTCGCAGGCCATGGGTGGGGTGGTGCCAGAGGGCATGGCGGCCGATTTACCCTATCAGGACCAGCGGTTTGTGGCCGCGTTTTATGGGGCCATGCAGGGTTTGGCGGGGCAAAAGGTGGGGCAGGCCAAGGGCGCCGTGCAGCAGGCGGTGCTGCGCAGCACGGGATTTTCTGACGATACTGGCACGGGGGGTGTGGACCCTGAGATGTTTGCGCACCTGAGTGAGGAGGGCAAGCTGGCCTTAACGCAGGCCATGGTCAACGCCGCGCTGGATGCGGGGTCCGAATCGGTGTCATCGTTTATGGCCCAGCTGGAAACCAGCTTTACGGCCTCGGCAGATGGGGATCCTGTGTACAGTTTGCTGGGGATTGTGCCGGTTTGGGAAAGTTCCGATCTGGCCCACACGACCTTTGTGCAGAGCACGATTTTAAGTCAGGATCAGCGCACCACCCTGAACATCGGGGGGGCCTACCGCTATTTGTCAGAGGATCAGCAGCATCTGTACGGCATCAATGCCTTTTACGATCAAGAGTTTCGTTATGATCACCGCCGCATAAGTTTCGGGGCGGATTACCAAAACAGCCTGCTGGGCCTTCAAACCAATCGCTACATCGCCCTGTCCGACTGGCGCAGCGGGGCCAAAACGGGGTTTGAAGAACGCGCCCTGTCCGGATATGACGCCCAGATTTCTGGCAAACTGCCCTGGGTGGCGGGGCTGGAGGCTTTTTATAAACGCCTGATCTGGCAACGCAAAACCGATAAAAATATCCAAGGCCAGCAAATCGGGCTGGAATACACCCCCGTCCCCGCCATCACCCTGCGGGCGGGTCATGAACAGGACGATGAACGCGGCTCCGGCTTTATGGCGGGGGTTCAATTCAACACGACCTTGGGCGGGCAAGAGGGCCCAGACCCCCTGGCATGGACAGAAAACGAGGATTTTTTGGACGTGGCCCAGCAGCGCTATCAAAAGGTGCGGCGCGAGAATACCATCCGCACAGAAGAGCGTGAAAAAACAAACGCTTCCTCCGCCGTTGCTGCCCGTACCCAGCAGGTCACCGCCGTGGTGGGCACCCCGACCTTTGGACCCATGGGGATGACGCCCGCCACACCCCTGAATCTGGGCACCATCATCCCGAACGACAGCGATATTAACACCATTTCTGTGGATGGACTGACGGTGACCTTCTCTGACGGGGCCGTCATGATGGTGGGATCGGATGTGCGGGTGCGGATTCAAGAAACACGCATTACGTATCTGGCAGGAACGGGCTCGGTTCAATATGTTTCGGGCACGGGCACGCCGCATCTGCTGAGTGTGCCCGGGGGCGAAGTACAGTTGCTGGGCACCGATATCTCCGTGGTGCCCCAAAGTGCCTTGGCCTCCACCATCATGGTCCATGATGGCCGCATCATCGCCACGGCGCGGGATGCCAGCAATGCCCTGCTGCCCAGTGAAACAGAAACCGGACTTCTGGGGGATGTGGTCCTGCTGCAAACCCTCTCTGCCACCACGGGGGAAGCCAGCAAACTGCCCCCCGCCGACATCACCAATCCTGCGGACCCCGTCCTGAACCACCAAGAGCGCCTGTTTGAAGACCGCATCCGCGATCCCCAGCAAATCAACAGCATCACCCAAAACCCCAAAGCCGTCCCCTTTGTCACCCAAAGGCCCGTCTATACAGGCACAGCCGTGCCTGCGTTGGGTCAGAGTTTTGACATGACGGTGACCTTTAACAAACCCGTGAATGTCACGGGATCCCCCTCCCTGCGTTTGGCCATCACAGCCTCTCCCACGGGGGAAACGCGCTATGCAACCTATGTGGGGGGCAGCGGCACCACCACCCTGACCTTCCGCTGGGACCCCGTGGATGTCACCGGAATCAGCGCCATCGAGATCACCCAAATCGACCAAACCAGCGGCACCATCACCAGCACAAATGGCGGACAAATCGCCGAAAGCTTCGTGCCCAAACAAACCCTCAGCATGCCCACCTACACCATCACCATTTCCCCCAACGTTATTGATTATAGCAATATCAACACCGTAACCCTGAATATCACCAACCACGGCGCGGGCAACAGTGCCGTGGTGTCCCTGAATGGCACCGCCATGCCCGCCGTGCCCACCGCCGCCAGCCTACCCCTGAACGTCACCAGCCTGCCCGATGGCCCCATCACGGTGGGGTATTATGAAATCGCGGGCACCCAAACCCTGCTCTCCGTTTCTGCCAACGCCACCAAGAATATCACCGATACCCTGCCCCCCACCGTAACCCTGAACCCCGTCACCAGCCCCACCGCCAACCCCGCGCAAACCTTCACAGGAACCGTCTCCGATAACATCGGCACCCCCACCGTTCACCTGCACCTGTCCCCCGGCAACATCACCCAAACCGCCACCGTCACCGGCAACAACTGGACCGCCAGCGTTTCAGGATTGACGGATGACACCTACACCGTCACCGCGCGGGCCACCGATGGCATGGGCAACACCACCGACACACCCCCCCAAACCCTGATCATCAACACCGCCGCCCCCAGTGCCGCCTTCTCCACCATCGCCGGCGCCCCCTATACGGGCACCACCATCCTGACCAACACGCCCACCCCCACCCTGACGGGGACCGCCACCGGCGGCGGATCGGCCACCGTGACCACTGTTCACATCAGTCTGGACAACGGCACCACCTGGGAAACAGCCACGGGCACCGCCAGCTGGACCTATACCCCCGCCACCACCTTGCCAGACAATATATATAATGTGCAAATCCGCCTCACCAACAACCTCTCCACCCAAGCCACCCTGTCCTTTGCGAATGCCCTGCAGGTGGATGCCACGGCGCCCGATGTGGCCTTTGACAATGCCAGCGCCATCACAGGGGCCGACACCTATACCCTGACGGGAACCGCCAGCGACGGCGGATCCGGCCTGACCTCTGTGGTGGTGACCCCCAGCGGCGGGCCCAGCTGCACCGTGACCCTATCCGCAGGATCTTGGTCCTGCCCGCTTTCGGGCCTGAGCGCAGGCACCACCACCTACACCGCCACCGCCACCGATGCCGCCGGAAACACCACACCCTCCACCCCCTTCACCCTGACCCGATCCACCAGCGCCCCCACAGTATCCCTCAGCACCAGCACACCCACCCTGCCCACCAGCAACGGCTTGATCAACAGCCCCACCTTCAACCTATCCTTCACCGCGACCCCCACCGGCAGCGCCAGCAGCATCACCAGCGTCATCGTCTCCACCGATGGCACCACGTTTGATGTGCCCACCACCTTCAGCGGCGGGACCTGGACCACCGCCGCCCTCACCCTCACCAACGGCAACACTTACACCCTCAAAGCCCGCGCCACCGACAACCTCGGCAACCAAACCGACATCACCATCGATACCTTCACCGTGGATACCACCGCGCCCACCGTCAGCATGGCCATCACCAGCCCTGCCGCTGGCGCCTATACCACCGGCCAAATCATCACCGCCACCGCCACCTTCTCCGAAGCCGTCAACGGCACCGCCAGCCTGCCGTTTTTAATCAACGGAACCCCCACCACCCCCCAAACCTGCACCGGCACCGGCACCACCCGCACCTGCACCTATACCCTCCAAAACACCGATAACGGACCCATCACCCTGGCCGCCAACGCCCTGACCGGTACCCTCACCGATACCGCAGGAAACACCGCCAGCCTAAACCACGGCGCCGTCAACCCCAACATCACCGCCGATACCACCCCCTTCACCGTCACCAGCGTGGCCATTGCCTCCGGCGGCAGCGGCAGTTACCTGACCAGCACCACCCCCACCCTGCGCTATACCTTCAGCGAAGCCGTCAACGCCAGCAGCCTCAGCACCAGCGACTTTAACCCCAGCACAGGCACCGTCACCAGCGTCACCCCCGTGAGTGCCACCCCCACAACCCAATACGATGTCGCCCTCAGCAGCCTTGCCCAAGGCCCCCTGACCCTCACCCTCGCCCCCAGCACCATCACCAGCCAAAGCGCCAACAAACCCATCGCCGCCAACACCAACACCGCCTATACCGTCGATAGCGTGGCGCCCCG
>JBKDTB010000147.1:0-3872 GCA_046340515.1 Cyanobacteriota bacterium
TGCCGAACGTCGACGTTGGCGATCCATCGCGGTCGGACCTGGCGAAGGCTTGTGACGATCTCTATCAGCGGATCCCTTGGACACCGGTGGCCACTTGATGATGCAACAACCTTACGTGAGTAACTGTCTTAGTGATGCAAAGCGCCGGCCAACTTGATTGACGCCACCGGCCAATGGGCTTGACGCGAGACAGGCAAGTCCCGTCTGCTCTCTGATGGAACGGTAAGTGCACCCTTCGTCCCTCAACCGAAGCACCAGGCGTTCCTTGGCGTTGTTGGTCTTGGGTCTGCCGCCCAGTTTGCCGCCCGTTTCCCGCCGATGCTGAACACTCTCCAGCGTCCTTTCACGGATCAGTGACCGCTCCACCTCTGCCAGACCCGTCAGGAGTCCAATCAGCACAGGAGCGAACTTGCCCAGCGCCTTCGTATTGACGAGGTTGTCCAAGGTGCGGATATGGATCCCGCGTTCCTGGAGGTCGTGCAGGCGGTTGATGACGCTCCGCTGATCCCTGCCCAGGCGATCCAACTTCGCCACCACCAGTTCGTCGCCCTCCACCAGGGCATTGAGTGCCGCCTGGAGTTGGGGGCGATTCTTCTCCGTCGTCTTGGTGCTGATGGTTTCCTGGAAGACCACCGCACAACCTGCCGCTTTCAGGGCGGAGACCTGAGCGTCAGTGCTCTGGTGGGTGGTGGAGCAACGGGCGTAACCAACGCTGCGGGCGGTCACTGTTCCAAAAAGAGGTGTTACGGAAACCATAGCATCCGAACAGGGTTTCTGGAACAGTCAAACGCCTGTTTCAGGGGTTTTTGTCGGTGATCTGGTTTCCGTTCGGTTTTTGGAACGCCTGGAGGAGGGTTGCTCGGGCGGTGCCCAGTAAATCAATGCTGGCGGAATATGAATGAAGTGACTAAGTCTGGCGACTGGCGGAAGTGTTTGTATTTCCAGTCCGAGGTTGGGTTATTGTGAGTATTCCTCGTAAATACAGGTTCCATTGTCTTGACAATGGATTGGGATACTCGGGACGGAAATGCCCTATACCATCCCCATATAAAATCCTTGCGTGTTCAGCGTCTCGTCGGTCAAATACATCGCAGACATTTTTGCTGCACAATGCGGGATGAGGGTCGAAATATAGAAATGTCCTCGGATTCTTGGCGGCAAGTCTTTTGTATAATTCTGTCATTCCAATGCGATCTTGGAGGGATACTGTTTCGGGTTTTGAGCATTTTTCAAATCGCCGCATCCTCAAAATAAACTGCCCATAATTTATCCCTGGTTCGCAAACCATCGGAATATCATCAGCAAGAACTATTTTACCGCCTTTGGATTTTATGGAGGACGCAAGCATATTCAGGCGCCCCTCTAAGATCGCCAATTTCTCGACATCTTGTTTTCGAGGCAAGCGAGTTTGCTGAACAACAGTCCTGTCGCGAAACCACGAGAATACTATTATGTCCCCAGTTCTTATTGACCTCCCGAAAAACTCAAGATGCTTTGCGCCCGAATCTTTTATGCAGGGGTCGTAACTGCCGCACTCGTCTATGCCCCTCAACCAATTGATTAGTCCCCAATCGATCAGCACCTTTACCTGAGGTTTGCTCTCTATTGATGCAACTCCTTCCTTAATGCTTGGATAGTGGTTCGAGGCGTGACTATCTCCTATAATGTAGATTGTTGGCGCTCCCTGTCTCGCTCCTCCGCCGAGGCAATCTGAAATCGCCGAAGAACTCTTTTTGGGTAGATGGCAGTAAATGCGCGTCTGAAGTATTCCTGTGTCTTCAATTTCCTTCCGCCCGAAGATATTATTTCCAATCTGTAGCAGCGCTCCATTGAAATTGGACAAACTAATCACTCCCGCAAATGTCGCTCCCGCCGTTGCAATTCTCTTAGCAATAGCACCAGGCGACTTATCTCCCCACGAAGCGCTTCTAAACGGTTTTTCGACTAAAAAATATGAGGCAGACGAAAAGATCAGAATCAGTCCGACCTGGAGTGGGGCAGTTCGCCAGTCAATGCCAGTAGTCCAGCGACTTATTGACAGGACTGTCCAGTGCCAAAGGTAAAGCGAGTATGAAATCAGACCGACAAATACAACCTTCTCAAGGGTGAAGAACCTGTGGGCAGCAGTGCCCTGTTTCAAGCAGGCAATCAGAATTGCTGACAGCACTACAATGGAAACGGTTGCTGGAACTGCCGCCGACACTGGAAGGAGCATCACGCCGACCACCGCCGCTACTGCCAAAAGCGGTGGCACTTGCTCCAGTGCTTGCTCAATCCGTGCTCGCTTCTGAAATCCAATGCAAATTAAGCACCCTGTTGCCATCTCCCAAAAACGCGGAGGCATTAGAAAGTAAGCAGCAGGTTGATTGACCTGATACAGGTAGATAAATCCGATGAGTGAAGCAATCGTCAGTGCCCCGACCCACAAGAACAGATTTCTTGCACCTTTTGCCGTTTGCTGACCGAATCCCGAGAACCAGATCAGGAACGGGAACAGCAGGTAGAACTGTTCTTCCACCCCAAGTGACCAGGTGTGCGTGAATGGGTTTAGTTCTGTGGATTGGGCAAAGTAATCAGTTGATTGCTTGAGGAGATATAGGTTTGACAATCCAAAAAGTGAGGTCACCCCCGTCTTCAGAGCGAGATCAGGATCTGGATTGAAAAGGCAGATCAGGAGACTGGTGATCAGGACGAACACCACCAGGGCAGGAACCAGACGCTTGATGCGGCGCTCGTAAAACCCCGTCACGAAGTCCAGGAAGTTCTTGGATTGCCTGCCAGACAGCGAAGAAGTGATCACATACCCAGAGATCACAAAGAAAATATCAACCCCCAAATAACCGCTGGGCAGCAGATCCTTGTTGAAGTGGTTGATTATGACGGCAACCACCGCGAATGCTCTTAGACCATCAATTTCTGGTCGGTATTGGTTCCTGGGAGGCGATGGTCTGCTGTATTCCTGAAGACTTTCTGCCTTCGCCATAATATTCTGCAGCGCGGCGGGACTATACCCTGACCTCCGCCCTAATCAGGGTTCAACTGCCTCAGGGCATCCCCTCTGACGCCGATCCAGAACCGTATGTAGATGCGCAACCATTGCGCTTCTACGACCCCTGACCGCTCTTCGCACTGATCCCCTTCAGGGTCTGCCTGAACCGTTCGGGGAGGTGGGGGTGCTCAGGAGGTGCCTTCGGAGCAGGGTCGGCACCATCGGGTAGTGGTTCGGTGCCAAGTGCCGCCAGAAGGGCGCTGAGGGGTCTTGGAGGCGCTCTGAGAGCGGTTGGAGGGGGTATGGGTGCCTCAGGGTGTTCAGGCGGCGGTCGGAAGGTGAGGGCACCGCGGAGGTGACCTGTTCCACACGGTTGGGAAGGTGAATCCTGGGAATCGCTGAGGGCACCCCAATCAGACCTCTCTTCACCTTCCGCTCACCTTCCGCCAGAGCAGTTCCAGATTGCTGGAGAGGAGACGGCGAGAAACCCCATATGTGGCGCTTTAGAGCACCAAATCGTCCCCGAAGCACCACATATGGAGCGCTTGGAACTCATCAAAAAAAGAGGCGGCACCCAGATTCGAACTGGGGATAAAGGATTTGCAATCCTCTGCCTTACCACTTGGCCATGCCGCCATCGGGGGAGCAAACTCCCACGTGTGGATCGTATCAGCCATGGCATGCCCCCCCGCTTGCTGGTCTTGAGCAATGGCCATGGGGAGGATCTGATCGCCCTCCGGGTGATCGAGGCCCTGCGGGACCTCCACCCCGCAGTGGACATCGCCGTGTTGGCCCTGGTGGGGGAAGGTGCCGCCTTCACCGGCGCCCCCCCCGAGCTGGGGTTGCAGTGCCTGGGGCCCTGCCGCCCCCTGCCCAGCGGTGG
>JBKDTB010000148.1:0-44058 GCA_046340515.1 Cyanobacteriota bacterium
CGCCAGGCGGTCCTCCGGATAAGACGGATCCAGAGGCACGTACGCTCCGCCGGCCTTCAAAATCGCCAGCAGGCCCACCACCATCTCCAAGCTCCGCTCCACACCGATCGCCACTCGGTCATCAGGACGAATCCCCAGAGCCATCAAGTGATGGGCCAGGCGGTTTGCTCGCGCGTTCAGCTCCGCGTAGCTGAGCGTCTGCTCCTCAAACACCAACGCCGTCTCCTCAGGTGTCCGGTCCGCCTGCGCCTCAAACAACTGGTGCACGCACTGATCCTGCGGGTAGTCCGCTTGGGTGGCGTTCCAATCCCGCAACAGCAACTGCCGTTCCGCATGCGGCAAGATCGGCCAGCTCGCTACCGTCTCGTGGGGATCGCTCACCGCGGTTTCCAGCACAACACGAAAGCGCTTCTGCAGGGCTCGGATGTCCTCGGCAGTGAAGTAGGCCTGGTTATAGACAAAATCGATCCGAACGTCTGCACCCGCGTGGAAGTCGCGCACGAACAGCTGCAGGGGGGTCTGTTCCCAGGAATGCAGCAGTGGGATGGTACGACCGTCAACGCTGGCGAAGGCAGCCTGGTAATCGTGACTTTCGTAAGAGAGACCCACCTCAGCAAGTCGGGCGCGGCCAGCTTCCGCTCCGGCGGCGCGGCGGATTTCACTGGCTGGAAAACGCTGGTGACGGTACACCGCTTTCAGGGTGGCGCCAATCCGCGTCAGCAGGTCCGCAAAAGTCAGGTTCCGGCCGCAGGCGAATCGCACCGGGCTTTGGTTGGCAAACAAGCCAGCCGTTTGCTTGTATGTTCCGTTGGCGCGATTCAGCACCGGCAATCCGATCGTGAGCTCGTCGCACTGTCCCGTGCGGCAAAAATAGACATAGAGCGCCGCCAACAACACATGAAACAGGGTTGCGCCATGGGCTTGCGCCAAGTTGCCAAGGCGGTCGTAAAAAGCCCGCGAGAGGGTCATCGGCTCGCAGCCACTGCCCACCAGATCGCCGCCATACCGGCTGCGGTAGAAAGGCGTGAGCAGCGGCTCGGGATGCCGCGGGTGATGCTCCCGCCAAAACAGCCGCTGCTGTTCAAACTTCGCGGATTCGACGTAGGTCCGGTCATCGGCAACGTAGACGCTGTAGGAGGGAGACTCCAGAGCTGGAGCCTGGCCGGCCACCAGGTCGCTGTAAAGCTCCGCCAGGGAGCGGTTCAGCAAGGCGATGCCCCAGCCATCGACGATCAGATGGTGGTATTGCATCAGCCAGTAGGAGTGATCCTCCGCCAGCTTGATCAGGTCGTAGCGAAACAGCGGCTGCCCCTCCAGCATGAATGGCTCCTCAAACCGCTGGCGCATGAACGCCTGCGCCGCCGCCGCAGGATCGGCCTCGCCTGAGACATCAACCACCGGCACCCGCACAGGCCAAGGCTCGGCAAACCGCTGCAAGGGCATGCCATCCGCATCCCGCTCCGCGGTCAGCCGCAGGCGCAGGTTGTCGTGACGCCGCACCAGCAGGTTCACCGCCTCCTCGAACAGCACCGGGTCAATCCGCCCCGGCAGATCCACGTAGCCGCCGATGTTGTAAAGCGGCACTCCCTCGTGAAGCATCTGGTCGAACCAGATCTCCCGTTGCGGTGTGCTCAGCGGCTGCAGGGCCAGCGGACCAGCGGAGGCAGGAGTCATTAGGAGCGTCTGGAGCGGAAATGGCGGGAGAGGAGAACCCCGGGCACCAAACCTGGGCAGTGGATGGGGCCCTTCAGGGGGCTTGCGGTGGGCTCCCTCGCTGGGTCAGCCGATGGCCCCAGTGCAGGGCGAAACACCCGGCAGGCCGCTGCGGCCACCATTCACGCCAACATCCAATAAAACGACATCGGCGAAGATCAGACGCTCGGGATTTCACCCAGGAAAAAGAAAAGTTAATCATGCACGAGCCCTTGTCTTCGCAGGCGAATCTGAAACAATAAGCAAGCTCATGCCTGCCTCTGCTCTCACCCTTGGCCTTAACCCAGTCCAGGCGCTCGCTACCAAAAAAGCCGAGCTTTCCCCGTCCAAGACTATCCACAACTTTCTGTTCGCCCGGGGAGCGACCGAGCTGTTCATTGGGCTCCAGGCATGACCCACTGACGACGGAAGCAGCTATGGATCACTCGGGTTGCGTTGCTGCGCTGCCGCGTCGCCCCGGGGAAGTCATTCCACCAACCGTGGCATGGCCGTCCCGCTTGAGACGTGCTGGGAAGGCATCCGTCGAGCGGCCAGCATCCAAAGCTTCATGTAGAGTGAATTTGCTTTTTGTTTCCCGGCCCCTCGGGAGTTGATGTCCATGAATCCGCTGTTCTTTGCGGTATTGGGAACTGTTTTCTTCGCAGGGGCTGTTTCGGAAAGGCGATCCAGGCGCACACTCTTGGATCGGCTTACCGTGCCGGGGGCAAACCCTGAGACGCCATCCGGTTCCAAGGATGCGCCTCATTCCCCAGTCCAAGCCACCACTCATTCCGCCCTCGCCGCCCTGGCTCGGTTGGACAACAGCTACCAGGTACTCATTCAAACCCACCTCGATCCCTTGTTTGCGGGTCAAGTGAGGAATGAGCAAATGATGGCTCTTGCGCAGGGCGAGATGCGTGTTTTGAGTGCTAAGGAAAAACGAAACAACCGCAGCATTGCACTCGGTGCGGCAGGGTTGGCCATGATCGGGTTGTCACAGATCACAGGTTGGCCGCTCATTCCCCTTGTCATCGTCTTTGGTATTCACAACTCCTGGTCTGCCGTCAAGCAATCTGTGATGATTGCCGTCAAGGAGCGCCGATTCAGTATCACTCACCTGTTGCTGGCCTACTTTTTGGCAACGTGGCTTGGCGGCTTTTATCTCGTCGGAACTTTAGGATTGATGTTTGGGGGACTCTGTCAGAAATTTGAGTTTCTTACCCAGGCCATCACCCGCCACAACTTAACTCATCTGCTCGGCGAGCAACCATCGCAAGTGTGGATTGTCAAGGATGGCATCGAAATTCAAATACCATTTGAACAACTTCTCCTCGGAGATGTAATCGTGCTCACCGCTGGACAATCTGTTCCGGTTGATGGTGTGGTTGCCCAGGGAACGGCCACGGTGGATCAACACCGCCTGACCGGCGAGTCGCAACCGGTGGAAAAGGCGGGAGGAGATTCTGTCTTGGCCGCCACCCTGGTGCTGGGCGGAAAAATCTACGTTCGTGTAGAAAAGACCGGTGCTGAAACTGCTGCAGCCCACATCGGAGAAGTGCTCAATAAGACAGTTGAGAATCAGGAAGTCACCCTGGCGGACCAATTCAAGGACGTCGAAAAGTATCGTTGGCCGATGTTGGCCGGCGGTGCCCTCGGCTGGCTGGTTCGAGGGCCATCGGCGGGATTGGCCATGCTTGGCTGCAACTTCATGTTGGCTTTGATTCCCCTTCGCCTGCTCACGCTGCTCAATGGGCTCGGCGTTGGAGCGGAACGGGGCATCTTGATCAAGGATGGCCGTGGGCTGGAACGTCTTTCTGAGATTGATACCGTGGTGTTTGACAAGACAGGAACGCTCACCTTGGATCGTCAGCAGATGACAAGAATTCATTGTTGCCGCGACTACACCGAGTCGGATGTGTTGAGATTGGCCGCCGCAACAGAACAGCGCCAGACCCATCCCATTGCCCTGGCCATCCTCGCGGCAGCCGCAGAAAGAGGATTGGCCTTGCCGACACTGGAAGACGCCCATTACGAATTGGGCTTTGGGCTCAAGGCCGAGATCCAGGGGCAACGGGTCAGCGTTGGCAGTCAACGTTTTTTCGCCTTGCAAAACCACCCAATCCCACCGTCGCTCCGAGATGCCCAAGCGGCAGCCGACGCCCAAGGGCATGCTTTGGTTTTTGTGGCTGTGGAGGAAGCGGTGGCTGGAGCCATTGAATTGGAATCGGTTCTGCGTCCAGAAGCCAAGGAGATTGTCGATTGGCTCCGACACAAAGGTGTGGCGCTTTACATCCTTTCTGGCGACCAGGACGCTCCAACCGCCAAACTGGCGGCCGAGCTGGGCATGGACGGTTATTTTGCCAACACACTTCCAGAGCAAAAAGCCGAGCGAGTTAAGGTTCTGCAAGCACAAGGAAGAAAAGTCTGTTTCATTGGCGATGGCATCAATGACGCCATCGCCTTGCGCCAATCCGAAGTGTCCGTGTCTCTGCGGGGTGCCACCACAGTCGCCACGGATGCCGCCCAGGTGGTGCTGATGGATGATGATCTCACGCAACTTCGATTGTTGTGGGAATTGGCCGAAGGTTTTGCGCGCAGTCTTGCTGATAATGCCCGTCGCTCACAGCAATTGAGTCTCCTGGCCGCCGCCGGTGTGCTCCTTCTGCCGTATGGATTTTGGACAGCGACCATCCTGGGAAGCATTCAAGTTGTTAACGGGGTCAAGATCTCACAGCAGAATCTTGTCGGCGGCGACGTTCAAGATCACGACGCTAAATAATGCTCAAGATGAATAAGTCATGAAGGCTTCCTCGTTCTAAATCCCTTGACTGGTCTGCGTCCAGCAGAAACACCGGAAACCCTGTTTGTGCTCTCCGCCCTCTGATGCCACACGGTCAGGACGATCGGATCTTGGCTGGGTGATCCTGAGGTCTGGCATCTGGTTCCAGGACTGTGGGTTCGTCACTTGCCCATCGCTGGGTTGGCCCTGACCAGGCGATGCCCCGTTGCAGAGGCTAACGATGGAGCCCTATCCAGAACAACCAGGTCACCTCACTCGGTCCACAGGGAAGAGCCCGACGATTCGCGCGTGTTGATGGTGAGGATCCATTCCCCTCAGCACACCCCCGGACTTGCTCGCCGGAGGTGAGCAGGGCCAGGGGCAGAGCAGAGACGGCCGTGATCCCGTTCAGTCGCGCCCGTGGCGATAACCCACCACATCTGGTGTGCATTGGCCCCCAACGCGGGACACTCCGCGCAAACTCCATCTCACCTGGCGCCTCGGGCTCCCCGCCAGGCCAACGCCTCCAGCACCGCCTCCGGCGCCAGGCGGCGATCCTCCCCCGCCTCTCCCCGCAGCTCCTTCAGCACCACCAGCCCCTCAGCCGCTTCGCTGTCGCCGATCAACACCGCCCGGGGGGCGCCCCCGCGATCGGCCCGCTTCAACTGCTTGCCGAAGGCGGCGCCGCTCAGATCCAGCTCCACCGCCA
This sequence comes from Cyanobacteriota bacterium, assembly GCA_046340515.1. Classification (GTDB taxonomy): domain Bacteria; phylum Cyanobacteriota; class Cyanobacteriia; order PCC-6307; family Cyanobiaceae; genus Cyanobium. The sequence continues at coordinate 5,181 of JBKDTB010000148.1, forward strand.
GGCCCGCCAGGCGCCAGCGGCGGGTGCAAGCCAGGGCCCAGGCCTCGGCCGCCTCGCCCCGGTTCACCACATAAAGATCCGGCGGCGGGGGTGTGGCGGGTGCCCCCTGCCGCTGGGCCAGCAGCAAGACCAGCCGCTCCAGACCCAAGGCCCAGCCCACCGCTGGCGTGGCGGGCCCGCCCAGCTGCTCCACCAACCCGTCATACCGGCCGCCGCCACACACCGTGGCCTGGGCCCCCAGGTGAGTGCTGGTGATCTCAAAGGCCGTGTGGCTGTAATAGTCGAGTCCGCGCACCAGGCGGGGATTGAGGCGGAAAGGGATCTCCAACGCCTCCAGCCCCTGGCGCACACGGGAAAAGCGCTCGTGGCTGGCGCCGCTCAGGGCGTCACCGAGTTGGGGCGCACCGGTCAGCAGAGCCTGCGTGCCGGCGTCCTTGGAATCCAGGACCCGCAAGGGGTTGGTGTGCACCCGGCTTTGGGAATCGGGATCCAGCTCCTCCAGGTGGGCCTCCAGCCAACGCACCAGCTCGGTTCGATAGAGCGCCCGATCCGGGCCCGTGCCCAGGGTGTTGAGCTCCAGGGTGAGGTCATCGAGGCCCAGGGCTTCCAGCAGATCCCAGGCAATGGCGATGGCCTCCACATCCGCCCGCGGGTCGGCCACACCCAGCAGTTCGAGGCCGATTTGATGAAACTGGCGTTGGCGGCCCTTCTGGGGCCGCTCATAGCGAAACATCGGCCCGCCATACCAGAGCCGCTGGGGACCCTGGCTCAACAGGTTGTGCTGAATCGCGGCCCGCACCACCGAGGCGGTGCCCTCCGGCCGCAAGGTGCAGCTCCTCTCCCCCCGATCGAGAAAGCTGTACATCTCCTTGCCCACCACATCCGTGGCCTCGCCGATGCCACGGGCAAACAGCTCGGTGGCCTCCAGCAGGGGGGTGCGAATCTCCCGCACGCCAGAACGGCGAAAGTGCTCGCGGGCCACGGCTTCCAGGTGTTGCCAAAGCGTGATCTGCTCCGGCAGCAGATCCACCATTCCCCTCAGGCTCTGGAGCGATTCCGCCATCACCCCCCCTGCGCGGCCAAACGGTCCCGGAAATAGGCGATCGTGGGCTCCAGGCCCTGCTCCAGGGTCACCTTCGGCTCCCAACCCAGTTCCTGGCGGGCCAGGTCGATCACGGGTTGGCGTTGCAGGGGGTCGTCCTGAGGCAGGGGGCGAGTGGTGAGATCCAGGGAGGGATTGATGCGATCACGCACCAGTTCCGCCAGTTGACGGATGGTGAATTCGCCGGGGTTACCGATGTTAATGGGGCCGGTGTGGGCGCCATTCATCAGACGAATCATGCCTTCGATCAGGTCGTCGACATAACAGAAGGAGCGGGTTTGGCTGCCATCGCCATACAACGTCAGCGCTTGACCCTGGAGGGCCTGAACGATGAAGTTGCTCACCACCCGGCCGTCATCGGGCAACATTCGCGGGCCATAGGTGTTGAAGATGCGCATCACCCGGATTTCGGTGTTGTGCATGCGCTGGTAGTCGAAACAGAGGGTTTCGGCAATGCGTTTGCCCTCGTCATAGCAGGAGCGGATGCCAATGGTGTTCACGCAGCCCCGATAGGACTCCGGCTGGGGATGCACCTCTGGATCGCCATAGACCTCGCTCGTGCTGGCCAGGAGCAGCCGCGCCCCCACCCGGCGGGCCAGGCCGAGCATGTTGTACGTGCCGAGAAAGCTCGTCTTGGCCGTCTTGATCGGGTTGAACTGGTAGTGCACCGGTGAGGCCGGGCAGGCCAGATGCCAGATGCGATCCACCTCCAGGCGGATGGGTTCGGTGACATCGTGGCGGATCAACTCAAAATTCGGATGGCCCAACCAGTGGCGGATGTTGTCCTTGCGGCCGGTGAAGTAATTGTCGAGACAGATCACCTCATCGCCCGCATGCATCAGGCGATCGATCAGGTGAGAGCCGAGAAAACCGGCGCCGCCGGTGACAAGATTGCGGTGGCTCATGGTCAACCCTCCCCCACGCGCCAGACATTCAGGCCCGCCGCCCGAGCGGCCACCGGATCAGCCACGGCACGGGCATCAAACAACCAGGCCGGGCGGCGCATCACCCCGTGGATGGCCTGCCAATCGAGGTGGCGGTAGTCCTTCCATTCCGTGAGGATCAACACCGCATCCGCCCCGCGAGCCGCCTCCAGGGGGGTGTCCTCATGGGTCCAGGTGCCGTCGGCCCCCAGGGGCACCCCTTGGCGCGCCCGGGCCGGATCCACTGGAGGCTTCTCCAGATCGCGCGCAATCTGGGCCGGTTCCACCTTCGGATCCACGATCACCAGCTGGGCACCCTCCTCAATCAAATCCCGACAAATGCGAATGGCGGGCGCCTCGCGGGTGTCGTTCGTGTCGGCCTTGAAGGCAAACCCGAGCACCGCGATGCGCTTGCCGCTCACCGTTCCAAACAGACTGTTCACCACCAGGCGGGCGATGCGCTGCTGTTGCCAGGTGTTGAGCGTCACCACGCTCTCCCAGTAGCTGGCCGCCTCCTCCAGGCCGTAGTGACGGCAGAGATACACCAGGTTGAGGATGTCTTTCTGGAAGCAGCTGCCGCCATAACCCGGGCCAGCCTGCAAAAACTTCGGTCCAATGCGGGAGTCGGTGCCGATGGCCCGGGCCACCTCTCGCACATCCGCCCCCGTGGCCTCGCAAAGGGAGGCGATGGCGTTGATCGAGGAGATGCGCTGGGCCAGAAACGCATTGGCCGTGAGCTTGGACAACTCGCTGCTCCAGAGGTTGGTGCGCAGGATGCGCTCCGACGGCACCCAGTGGCCATACACCGCAGCCAGGGCCTCGATGGCCTCCTCATCCTCACCGCCGATCAACACCCGGTCGGGGGATTCCAGATCCGAGATGGCCGAACCCTCCGCCAGAAACTCCGGATTGGAGAGCACGGAAAAGGTTTTGCTGCCGCCGGTGTCGCCCTGGGCGGCCGCGAGGATCGCCTTCACCGCCTCCGCCGTGCGCACGGGAAGGGTGCTTTTTTCCACCACAATCGTGTGCCCGCTCGCGGCGGCGGCCACCTGCCGGGCGGAGGCCTCAATCCAGCGCAGGTCGCTGGCTTGTCCCGCGCCAACCCCTCGTGTTTTGGTGGGGGTGTTCACCGAAAGAAACACCATGTCGGCTTCGGCGATGGCTTCATTCACCTCCGTGGTGAAGTGAAGATTGCGCGAGCGGGCACGGCCCACCACCGCATCCAAACCCGGCTCGTAAACTGGCAGACGGGTGAGATCTTGATGGTTCCAAGCAGATATTCGCTCTGAATTCAGATCAACAACCGTGACCTTGATGTGAGGGCAACGATCTGCAATCACAGCCATTGTTGGCCCACCAACATAACCGGCTCCAATGCAGCAGATGGAGCGAACCGGCGGGGGGGAGGGCATCGGAACAGGCTGGAACGCTGCCACATTACAGCGTCTGGTTGCTGAAAAGAATCGGTCGGCTGAGAAAGCGGCTCCCGGGCGCCATCCCCGCCTTTGTCGTGGAGTTCAGCCGCCGGGACGCGTAAAGTCGCAGGCTACGTTCCAGGGTTCACCTGACAGTTGGCCAATCTACTGATCACTGGCGGCGGGGGATTCATCGGCAGCCACTGCACGCTCTGCCTGTTGGCGGAGGGGCACGATGTGGTGGTGCTCGAAAGCTTCGCCAACAGCGACCTTGAGGCCCTGCGACGGGTGGCCCAGTTGGCGAACCTGCCCCCATTGAACCGCACGGCCCCCGGGATCTGGCAAGCGCGGGGGAGCGGACCGGGGCTGACGGTGATCGAGGGGGATGTGCGGCACCCCGTCGACGTGGAGCGGGCCATGGCCTTGCGGCCCGTGGAGGCCGTGCTCCATTTCGCGGGCCTGAAGGCCCTGGCGGAGTCGATCCGCGAGCCCCTCCACTACTGGGACGTCAATGTCCATGGCAGCCGCTGCCTGCTGGAGACCATGCGGCGCCATGGCTGCCGCACCCTGATCTTCAGCAGCAGCGCCACCCTCTATGGCTACCCCGCCAGCCTGCCGATCCGCGAGAGCGCCCCGGTGCGGCCCCTTCATCCCTACGGCCACACCAAGGCCGCCGTGGAGCAACTGCTGGCCGACCTCGCGGCCAGCGAGCCGGGCTGGCGCATCGCCCGCCTCCGCTACTTCAACCCCGTGGGCGCCCATCCCAGCGGCCGCATCGGCGAAGATCCCCGGGGAGAACCCACCAACCTCTTCCCCCTGATCGGCCAGGTGGCCATGGGCCAGAGGCCCTCCCTGGCGATCTTCGGCACCGACTGGCCCACGGCCGATGGCAGCGGCGTGCGGGATTACATCCATGTCATGGATCTGGCCGAAGGCCACGGCTCTGCCCTCAAGCACCTGCTCCAGGCCGAAGACGACACCCTGCTCACCCTGAACCTCGGCAGTGGCGAGGGGATTTCCGTGCTGGAAATGGTGCGCGCCTACGCCGACATCAGCGGCCGGCCGATCCCCCAAGTGCGGCAGCCCCGCCGGGAGGGAGATGCCGCCTGCAGTGTGGCGGATCCCTCCCTGGCGCGAGAGGTTTTGGGCTGGAGCACCCGCCGCAACCTCACGGACATCTGCCGCGATGGCTGGCGCTGGCACGGGACACACCCCCGAGGCTATGGCAGCCCTACGCCTCCACCGCCTCCAGAAGGGCTTGAAGCCGCTGGCGAAAATCTCCCTTCGGCATCCCCCCTTTGAGTTCCCCGTGCACGACAAACTCGGCGTGCACATCGCTGACCACCAGATAGGTGGGCCACCCCATGCCTTCCTTGCTGGGATATTGGGCCAGCAACACCTTGCGATACACGCGATAGGTCTCCGTGTCCTGCAGCATCACGCTCACGAAGGCCAGGCCCAACTCCTCGGCCACCTTGGCGTCGTAGTGGCTCATGCGGTGGCAGGTGCCGCAATCCTCGGAGCTGAACTTGAGGACGGTCAGGCTGGCCATGGGCGGAAGGAAGCAACCGGAAGGGCCCCGATCGTAGGCAGCCTGGCTGGAGATGAGGGATCAGAGTCGCTCGCGCTCCAGCCGCTCCCGCCGGGATTGGCGCAGGCGCTCCCCCAATTGCGGGCCAGGCCGCACGCCTGAGGCGATCAGCTCCGCGGCGGTTTGCTCCGGCCCGAGGTGGCGCCAGCGCAGCAACCAGCGCAGCAGGGGACGCCGGGGGCCGATCCCGCAGGCCAGCGCCAGGGCGACCGCCGGTGGGGAGACTCTGGGCCCTTCCAGCCGCTCGCACCACTGCCATGGGGAGGCGCCAGGAGGAAGCGGCCCGGCCAGCTCGTCGCGGAGCGTGAGGAACCGGGCCAGCAGCGTATGGAGGCGATGGGGCAGCTGGAGCCGCTCCGCCAGGGGGAGGGGATGCTCCGCCGCCGCGATCAGGGCCACGATGCGGGGCAGGTGAAGGCGCTGGCCCCAGTGCAGGCGCCGGCGCCAGTGCCGATCCGCCTGCAGGGCGGCATCCAGCAAGAGCAAGCCGCCCCAAACCGGCAGGCGGGCGAGGGCGAGGCACCCGTTGTCCTGTTCCAGCAGCCGCTCCAACTCCCGGCGCAACCGCGTGGCCAGGGCCGCGGGCGCCAGGCCCGGCGGGTCGCCCGGGCGCCATGGCCATGGCCAGGCCGCCAGGGTGTCGCTGGCTTGGGACAGGCTTTCGGGGGCCAGGTCAAACCCCAGTCGGGCCGCGTAGCGGGCGGCCCGCAGCAGGCGCGTGGGATCGTCGCGCAGGCTGTCGGGATGCAGGAAGCGCAGGGCACGCCGCTCCAGATCCCGGCTCCCGCCGTGGGGATCGAGGAGCGCGGCGGTCGCCAGATCGATCGCCATCGCGTTGATGGTGAGGTCGCGGCGGGACAGATCGTCCTCCAGGGCGCCGAAGATCACCACCGGGTTCGCCGCCGCCACCGGATAGGCCTCCCCCCGGGCGCTGGCCACATCCAGCAGCAGACGGACCGGGGCCGGGGCGACACTCCCTGCGGGCACTGGAGGATCGAGCTCCAGCTCCACCTCCACCGTGCCGTACTGGCCATGGGGCCGGGCCGCCCGCACCGTGAGCCCCTGCCCCGGGGCAGAGAGCCGTTCCACCAGTCGCCAGGCGGGACTGGGCCGGCCCGGCGGACCGGTCGGGCTGCCGTCCGCGGGGGAGCGGGGCGTGTCGTCGGCTTCGATCACCAGATCCAGATCCACCAGGCCCCGCCAGGGATCGAGGTGTTGATGGTGCAGCAGCCAATCCCGCACGGCGCCGCCCACCAAGGCGATCCGGTTCGCTCCGGCGGCCTCCCGCAACCGGGTCCAAAGGGTGGGGGGCACGCCCGGGAGCTGCAAGGGGGTGGGGGTGTTTGGGGTGGCCATCCTCCAGCGGCGTCCGCGCCCATGGAGGGCGGCTCAGGTCAAAAGGGACCGCACGCCCCGGGCCACCTGCTCCACGGCCCCCCGGGACAGATAGGGATGGAGAGGCAGGGAGAGAATCTCTTCCAAGCGCCGCTCGGTTTCCGGGAGGGGGGCCCGGGGGCCGAACCGTTCGCTCACATAGGGATGCTGGTGACAGGCCAGGGGATAGTGGATCGCCAGGGGCAGGCCCTGGCGCCGGGCCCCGGCGAGCACGCGCTGCCGCAGCGACGGCTCCTGGAGTCGCACCACATGGAGGTGAAAACTGTGTCGCCAGTCGGCGCCATCCCCGGGAAGGGTCAAGCCACTGTCCGCCAAGAGGGCGCGATACCAGCCGGCCACCCGGCGACGCTCCTGAAGGCGCTCGTCCAGATCCGGCAGTTTGCCCAGCAGCACCCAGGCCTGCAGTTCATCCAATCGGCTGTTGACACCAAACTGAACCGCGCGGCGCTCCTGGTCCCATCCGTAGAAGCGACTGCGGCGGGCCGCCTCCAGGGCTTCCGGGCGGTTGATCACCAGGGCGCCGCCATCTCCGCAGGCGGGGAGGTTTTTGGTGGGATAGAAGCTGAAGGCCGCGAAATCGCCCCAGGTGCCCACGGCCCGCTCCCGATAGGAGGTGCCGCAGGCTTGGGCGCAATCCTCGATCAAGGCCAATCCGTGCTGAGCGCAGATCGCCTGGAGGGGCACCAGATCGCAGGCTTCTCCATAAAGATGCACCGCAATCACGGCACGAAACGGCCCCGCCGCGCCGGGGCTGAGCCTCCCCTCCTCCAGGTGATGGGCGAGGTGCGCCACGGAAAGAACCGATCGATGGGGCTCGAGATCGACAAACACGGGCTCGGCCTCCACGCGCAACACGGCGGCGGCGGTGGCATAGGCGGTGAGGGCGGGCAGGAGCACCCGATCGCCTGGCCGCACCCCAGCGGCTCGCAGGGCCAGCTCGAGGGCATCGGTGCCGCTGGCCACGCCCAGCACCTGCCGGGACCCGCAGCCCGAACCGAGCCACTGGGCGAAGGCCGCCTCAAATCGCCTGACCCCCTCCCCCAGGATCACTTGCCCGGAGGTGGTGAGGCGTTCCAGGGCTTGGGGAAGGAGGTGGCGGTAGCGCACCAGCTCCTGTTGGGGGAAATTGAAGGGGTCGCTCACGGCGATTCAGGGGTCGAGCGGGGGCGGGCTTCCCAAGCGCGGGCGACCCGTCGGGGAGCCAGGTCAAACAAAGCTTGCGGGGGGGGGGGGGGGCGATCAGGCCATCGAACCCGCAGCGCCCGATCCAGCCCTGAATCTGGCGAGTCTCAAATGTAATGGGGCAGGCAGGTGGCGTAGTAGTCAAGGGTGCGTCGCAGGGTCTGTCGGAGGGAGTGCCGGGGCTGCCAACCGGTGGCCTGCTGAAAATGGGCATAGGAAGAATAGTAGTCACCGATGTCGATTTTTTTGCGTTCTTGCGGGAATGGAGCCAGCAATACCTGTCCTGCGCCATGCAATTCGATCATGAGATGCGCCAAGTCCAGGAGGGAAATCACCTCCGATGATCCCAGGTTATAGGGTTCCATGGGCAGCGTTGTTCTTGCCCCCGCGATCAACAGCGCATCCACCACATCCTCCACGTCATTGAAATCGCGAAGTTGGTGACCGCCCCACACCTCAATGGGCTTTCCCTCGATCAACTGCCTGACCCACATGCCGAGAAACGTTTGCCGGGCGTCGCGAATGCGCATGCGAGGGCCAATTGTATTGGTGAGCCGCAGCACAGAGGCGCTCAAATCATAGATCTTTGCATAGAGAAGGTGATACATCTCTGCTGAAAGCTTATTGATGCCGTTGACATCAACGGGATCAATCGGATGGTCTTCGTCCACGGGCAATTTTCGTGGGCGTCCATAGATCTGACGCGTGCTCGCATAGACCAGGCGCACGCCGGGAACCACCTGCCGACAACATTCCAGCAGGCGGAGTTGGGCTGTGACATTGATCGCCAAATCTGTTTCTGGATGGCGCATGGAATCCAGATGGCTGCTTTGGCCAGCCAGATTGAAAATCACCTCCTGTCCCTCTAATAAAGACTCCAGAGAAGAGCTTTCACGCAGATCAACGACATGGGTGCGAATGCGGTCGGCATAGCCATTCAAATTAAAGCGATTGCCTCCAAATTGGGGCAACAAGCAATCCAGCACCGTGACCACGGCGTCCAGATCGCAGAGGCGGCGAGCCAGATTGGAACCGATGAATCCCAATCCCCCTGCCACCAACACAGCGCGCCCTTTCCAAGCAGGTGCCAAACCCGAATCAGCCGAAGTCATGATCCTTTCTCTTCTCTCATTGCTTTTTGGTCGGTGATGGCTTGTTCACCCCCTCCGTCCGCCGGTCGGGCCCATCCATGGGGCTCCCCTCGGCTGGGATCATCCCTGCAGGACCCCGGGCCATCCCGGGCCCTCGCATGGAAGCCAAGGGTGTCACCTTCCGGGCCATGGCGCCAGCGGAAGGGCCGAGGCGGCGATGGGCCAGGTCCTCAGGCGTCCCGGCAGCCATGGCAGCCATCCGCTCCCATGGTTGACAGTCCCACACTGGCACGGACTCTTTGGCGCAAAGACCCATGCATCCACCCCAGCCACCATGCCAGACAGGGCCATCGTAATCTTTCGCCATTGTCGATCCGTCGATCCTGTTCACACCTGTCTGTGCCAAGACGTCAAGCCTGTATCTTCCTTGCAAAAGCGAGCTGTTTCGGTTGACGCCATGGCCGGCATAATGGGCCTCCATCGCCGCGTATGCAGCCTGATTCCAGGCGCGACCGAGAGCCCCTTGGCCTGTCGAGAACGCCCACGGGCCCTCGCCATGCGGCGGGAGCACTATTTTACTTTCTCGCAGTCGCTTCTTTGTGAACAGGTGATGCTCTCTCGGCCACTCCTTCGCCACCAGAAGCGATGGTGTCACCGCTTTCAGCCGATGGATTTCACCGGGCCGCTGGCTGCGGAGCCTGTTCCACCGCTGGCTTTCCCTGGATCGTCCGTTCATCCCGCCTCCTTTCTCAAACGACGAGGCTCTCTGTGAATCTGAATCCAATTCCTTCCACCTCACAACGACTTCGTCGGCACGCCCGCGCGCTTTATCGCCTTCTGATCCCCAGTCGTGTGCCGTTGAGGGGCCCTTACCCCAGCTACGCCATGGCCCTTTTGGAAGCCAAGGGCTACGACTCGCCCCTGGTGGTGGAGCAGGTGTGGCACGCCGTGGTGGAGGTGCTGGAGGGGCGTGCCGCCTACGAGCGGGATGGCACGGCCTTCCCTTCCCGCCCCGACCTGCCGATCCATGAAGCCCTCCGCTCGTTGATCCGGCCGGACACCACCATTGCCGACTTCGGTGGAGGCCTTGGCGGGCTCTTCATCAATGCGCCTGATCTCTTCCCGCCCCCTTGCCGCCGGATCGTGATGGAGCAGGCCTCGATGGTGGCCGCCGGGAAGCGCCTAGCGCAAGAGTATCGCTTGGGCATCGAGTTCCTGGAGAGTGGCCACTCCCGCCTCCCGAGCGTTGACGTCCTGGTGATGTCATCGGTTCTCTCCTACCTCCCCGATCCATGGGCCCAGATCACCGCTCTGCTCCAGCAGGCCTCCCCCGAAGCGATCCTCCTGGATCGCACCGCTGTCTGTGACGGACCCAGCCGCTGGTACCGGCAGATCAGTACCGGTTATTACAGTGAGCCCCTGACCTATCCCATGCAGGTGCTCAACCGGAACCAGCTCCTGCGCGCGCTCCATGGGTACCGCCTCGTGCGCCGCTGGCACAACTCCTTCGATCCCGCCAGGCCGGAGCATGTGGGCATGCTCTTGCTCCGGGAGGAGTCCGGGGAGATCGGGGGATGAGGGCACCACCCCGGTTCCGGGTTCCGGCGGAGGCTTTTGCCCGGGGGTGGCCGTTCACCCGCCGGGAGGTCGATGACGTGCCGGAAAGCAGGCCGCCAACCTTCGGGAGGCCGGTTGAGGCGCCACGGCTCCCGGGGTCTTCCCCCCCATGACGGCAGCCCGAGGCCCGGTCTTCTGCACCCTGTTGGATCGGTTTTACCTGCCCCAGGGCCTGGCTCTCCTGGCCAGCCTGGATCGCCATGTTCCAGGGATGCGGCTCTGGGTGCTCGCTCTCGACGAGCGTTGCGAACGGCTGCTGGCGGGTTTGGGGCATCCCGGCCTGCATCTGCTCACCCTTCCTGAATTGGAGACCAGCCAGCTGCGTCAGGCCCGGGCGGATCGCTCCTGGGGGGAATATTGCTGGACGCTCACCCCGTTCCTTCCCGAGGCGGTGCTGGAGCGCGATCGAGAGGCTTCAGCGGTGACCTACATCGACGCCGACTGCTGGCTGGCCGGTTCCGTGGCCCCGCTGCTGGAGCGGTTCGAGGCCAGCGGCGGCGCCTGCATGATCACGCCCCATGCTTACTCCCCCCAACGGGACAAGAGCCAGAGCTCCGAGACGTTCTGCGTGCAGTTCATGCCCTTCCGCCGCGGTTCCGGGTCGTTGACCATCCTGCGCTGGTGGCAGGATCGCTGCGTTGAGCGCTGCAGTGGCGAGCTCGGGCAGGGCCCCCTGGGCGATCAGGGCTATCTGGAGGACTGGCCGGAACGCTTCGGCTCCCTGGTCTTCGTCTGCGACCTCCCTGCTTTGACGCTGGCCCCCTGGAACATCGAGCGCTTCTGGGGGCGAGAAACGGTCGCGCCGTGTCTCTACCACTTCCAGGGCTTCCGATTGTTCCGATGGGCCAACCACTTGGTGATTCGGGCCTCCGCTGGCGTGCCGCTGCCCAACAGCGCCATCGCAAAACTGCACCGGCCCTACCTGCGGGACATCCTGGCCATGTTGCGGCGCCTGCCTGCCGGATCCCTTCCCCCCAAGATCTTGCCCTCCCCGACGCAAGACCTTCGGGGCACCCTGCTGTTGCTGCCCAGGTTGCTGTTTCGCTCCTGGCTGGTGTGGCTGCGGCCCCTGCCGGCCGCCCTGCGGAAGGCAGATGGCTTGCAACACCGTTGAGGGCAACGCGCCCTTGACCCGCACCCGGGGTCTCCCAGCCATCGACCGGGAGACGCCAAGAGGATGACTTACGCTTTCATCAGGCAGCCTGGTGCAAAGCGTCACAGTTCTCCCCAAAGAACATCAGCAGCAGTCACGCACGACCTCCCCTTCATTGGCATTGAACCATGCAGACGCCTGTTCTCCTGCTGATCTGGCGTCGTCCTCATACCTTGCGCAAGGTCATTGAGGCCCTGCGGCCGGTCGCTCCCAGGCATCTCTTCGTGGCCTGCGATGGCCCCAATCCACAACGCCCCGGCGAGGGGGAAAAGGTGGCCGCCGCCCGCGCCCTGGTGGAACGCGAGGTTGATTGGCCATGCACCATCGAACGCTTGTTTGCGGACACCAACCAAGGCTGCAGGCTGGGGGTCAGTCGGGGCATCAGCTGGTTTTTCAATCAAGTTGAGGAAGGCATCATCCTGGAAGATGACTGTGTTGCACACCCAGACTTCTTCCCCTTTTGCTCCACGCTTCTGGAGAGGTATCGCGATGATACCCGGGTTTGGGGCGTGGGTGGCAACAATTTTCAAATGGGCCAGTGGCGGGGAGATGGCAGTTATTACTTCAGCCATTACTTTCACTCCTGGGGATGGGCCAGCTGGCGCCGCTGCTGGCATCACTATGACGGGGATCTCAGCCAGTTGAAACCCTTGATCCACTCCGGTCTCCTGTCATCAATTTTTCCCGACCCGCTAGAGCGGAAAAGCTGGATGCGCCTGTGGCTCCAGCTCCTGGAGCAAGGCAAACCCGACAGCTGGGCCTATCGCTGGGCCTTCACCTGTCTCCTGAACGGTGGATTGATTGCCATCCCAAATCGCAATCTGGTCACTAACGTTGGCTTTGACGAAAGTGCTACACACACCGTTCGCCAAGTCAACAAAGCCCTGCATACTCCCATTGATCAAGGTCTGGGCCCCATGAAGCCACCACCCTTTCTGCTGCGAGACACGGAGGCAGATCTCTATACTTTTAACAAAGTGTTTGGCGGCGACCAGCAGAGGTTTCCCCAGGCCATCCTCCGCTGGCCCTTCCGTGCGGCGCGCGTCTTCAAGCGGCGGGCCCTTGCCAACACGATCCGGCGCTGACCCCCGGGCCATGGCTGCACCGCATCGGAAGGGCTCCACCAGCTCGGATTGTGCCCACGCCATCAGCTCAGCCGACCCGCCCTGATTTAAGATCTTGGCAGAAATGAAAGGGCATTTCCCGTGACCGCAGTCGTTAGAAAGATGCTTCACAGGTTTGGCCTTGAAATTAGTCGCAAGAACAGCAAGATCGATGCACCAGCCGATGCGGAGATTATTGAAAAGGTAAGGGAATTTTCAATGACCAGTCAGGCGCGCCTCCTGGCCGTGATTGATGCGGTTCGTTATCTGTCCAAAAAGAAAATTCCCGGGGCCATCGTGGAATGCGGTGTCTGGCGTGGGGGCAGCAGCATGGCGGCAGCCCTCACCCTCCTGCAGGAAAAGGACACAGAAAGAGATCTTTTTCTTTTTGACACTTATTCCGGCATGACGCCACCCACAGATCAAGATGTTTCCCGCGATGGCCAAGAGGCGAAGAAACTGATGACAGATCCCGAAGTGCTGTGCGCCGCAAGTTTGGAAGATGTCAGGGCAAACATGCACTCCACAGGCTATCCTGAAACACAAACGCATTTCATTGTTGGCCCTGTGGAGCGCACGATCACAGCCACAAGTGGTCCTCAAGAGATTGCCCTCCTGCGGCTGGACACCGACTGGTATGAATCCACCCATCACGAACTGGTTCACCTCTTTCCTCGTCTGGCTAGAGATGGTGTGCTCATCATCGATGATTACGGCCATTGGCAAGGCGCCAGGAAGGCGGTGGATGACTATTTTGCCAGCAACAACTTGACCTATTTGCTTCAACGGATTGATTACACCGGTCGCATGCTCGTGAAAACCACTTGACATGAAGCCAGCACGTCATCCTGCTGACGTCCACCTGGCCCGAGCCTGGGCGCGTCGCTTGCCCTTCCTGGGTTTTGGCGATCGCCCCCATCACCTCTTCGGCCATCCCTATGCCCTGGCGCGCACCGCCCTTCGCCACAGCCTGAAGCAGTTGGCGCCTGCCCTTCCCTCTGGCCCCTTCCTGGATGTGGGCTGCGGCACGATGCCCTATCGCGAACTGTTTCCACTGGCCATGCCCTATGAAGGGTTGGAAATCAACCAGGAGCGCCAGCACAAGAACCCTCGGGTCACCTATTTCTATGATGGGGAGACCATGCCGATGGCCGCGGATCAATTTGCCGCCATCCTTTGTTCAGAAGTCCTGGAACATTCCTTCGTGCCTGAACGTCTGCTCTCCGAATGTCATCGCGTGTTGCGCCCCGGGGGGGCCCTCCTGCTCACCATGCCCTTCCTCTGGCCTGAGCATGAGCAGCCCTGGGATTCCCAGCGCTTCACGCACTTTGGGTTGAGGCAGAGGCTTGTGGCGGCTGGCTTTCGCGTCGACTGCATCATGAAGCTCAACTCGGGATTGCCAGCCCTTCTGCAGCTGTCCATCGAATGGCTCGAATCCCTGGGCCGACGCCTGCTGGGTCAGCTACCCATGGGATGGGTGCGCAAGGCTGCTCAGGGGCTCTGGCGACTGTTATGGGCTCTTCCCTATACCGTTCTCAATCTCTTTGGGGCCTTCTGGCGACTGGCCTCTTCACGGGATGTCAACTGGGAACAGACGCCGGATGCCAAGGGAGCCTCCAGTTCCCCTGAACTTTATCTCACCATTGTTGTGTTGGCAGTCAAGACCGATCCAGATGGCTTGATGCTTTGATGACCACCGTTTTTTGCACCCATTTCGACAGGCACTACCTGCCCCAAGGGTTGGCCCTGCTGGCCAGCATCGTGCGCCATGCTCCAGGGATGCGTCTCTGGGTGCTGGCCCTGGATCCCCGTTGCCACCAGCTTTTATCTGATCTCAACCATCCTGCCCTGCGGGTCATGGCGTTGCACGAGGTGGAAACGGCCGAATTGAGGGCCGCACGGGCCGATCGCGCCTGGAGCGAATACTGCTGGACCCTCAAGCCGTTCTTGCCCCAACTCGTCGGCGAGCGGGACCCGGAGGCAGAGGTTGTGATTTACATCGATTCGGATTGTTGGCTGCCGAGCCCCGTGGCCCCTTTGCTGGAGCGCTTTGCCTCCAGCTCCGCCGCCTGCATGATCACCCCCCACGCCTTCAGCCCCCATCGTGACGCCACCGCCATCGCTGGCATCTACTGTGCCCAGTTCATGCCTTTCCGCCAGAACGCCGCCGGGTTGGCCATTCTCCGCTGGTGGCAGGAGCGTTGCCTGGAGCGCTGCAGCGGCACCCACGGGCAGGGGCCCCTGGGGGATCAGGGCTATCTCGACGACTGGCCCGAGCGGTTCGGGGAACAGGTGTTCGTGCTTGATCAACCGGAGCTCACTCTGGCGCCGTGGAATATGGAACGGTTTTGGAGGCAAGGGCGGGCCAGACCTTGCCTCTACCACTTTCAGGGGTTTCGGCTGTATCGCTTCGGTGGCATGCTTGTGATCCGGGCCTCCGCTGGGGTGCCCTTGGCGCGTGACGCCCTGACCCGGCTTCATTTCGCCTATCTCAGCGACATTTTGGCGCTGCTGCAAAAGCTGCCCGCCCGCTCGCTGGCACCGCGGCCGCTACCAACTCCCCTCCAGGATCCCCGTGGTCTGGTGCTGCTGCTCCCCCGCCTGTTGTTGCTCCATTGGGTGGTGTTGTGGCGCCCGCTGCCCGCCGCCCTGAGGGGCTCTGACCGGGGCTGAAGCGATGGGGAGAAAGCTTTCAAGATCCAAGCGGAAGGGATCTTCCCAGCCTTCACCGTCTGATGGGCCTCAGGGTTGATGACAGGAGAGCGAATCTGCCCTCAGGAGACTCCCCTTCTTCCGATGATCTTCAGCTTGACAGATCTCACAATGAGGGATCAAATGGATGTCAACGCATCAGATCCTCCCAGATGAGAAATAATGATCTTGATTGGCCATCATGCCTTTACCCAAGCTTCTCTCAACAGATTCCCTGTGGAATGAGATCTGCCGGCAATACAAACGCAGACGGTGCCTTGAAGAGTTCATGGCTGAGATGGGATGGCGAATCAGATCCAGATCTCAACTGGACACACCAAGTGGCTAGGCCAAACCTCAACATTTCGGTCAGAATGCGGATCATTTCTACCTGGCCATTGCCCCAGGCAGGGCGGATAAGGTTGAAGCAAAAGGCCCCACTCTAATTTGCATGGAGCGAGCACAACCTGTGCAAATAGCTCATCTCCGCCAGGCTCAAAGTAGCATCAGATTTAATCACTAATAGGACCGAGATACTGTTACGGTAATTTATCTTCTCACGTCAAAATGCCCTGCTGTCAGATGGCTGGCATCGTAATCATGTGAGCACTACTGAAGCCATGGATCTTGGGACGTTGCCATCAGAGGCTCAGTCAGCATCCGGCAGAGGCCCATGCCAAAGCGATGGATCATGCCTTGGCTCTTACCCAGTCCGGCGCGTGTTCCCTGGAAGCAGCACCGACACAGGGCCGTTTTCCTTGCTTTTCAGTCGTGCTTTGCGGGGAATGGTTGCGACCCATGCCATCTGCGCGGCGCGCGACAGGTTAAACTTGGAACTGCAATTCAGAGATTGAGCTTGAGAGTTAATTGTCTCCATTCTCAAACTACTTGGGCAAAGCACAAACGCTGCCACATCTTGGTCTCCATTGGTGATTGTATCGTTCCTCTCGAGAACTCATGTGTGGCATAGCGGGATACATTGGATCGAACGACACCGCTGTAGGCGGAAAGTTGATCGCCAAAATCAAGCATCGGGGTCCTGATGGGGATGGACTATGGATCTCGAACGATTTGAAGCTGCCTGCCCTTTTCTGCCACACTCGTCTTGCAATTTTAGACTTAAGTTCGGCAGCCTCGCAACCATTTGTCTCGGCAGATGGTCGTCATGTTCTTGTCTTTAATGGAGAAGTCTATAACTTTCTTGAACTCCGGGAGGAACTCAAGGCGAAAGGTCATCGGTTCTCCACCGCAAGCGACACAGAAGTTCTGCTCGCCGGACTGATTGCCGAGGGGCCATCTTTTCAGTTGAAATGCAATGGAATGTGGGCATTCTGCTTGTGGGACACCCACGAGAGGACAGCCCTTTTTGGCAGAGATCGATTTGGTGTTAAGCCCTTATTCTACACAACTCTTTCTGATGGATCGCTAGCTTTTTCCTCTGAAATGAAAGGGCTAACTCATCTGCTACAAAGTGTGCAGCCGGCCAATGGCTTAGACCGTTTCTTGACCCATCAGTTTGAGTATGAAGTCACTGATGAGTGCGTTATCAAAGGAATTTCAAGATTTCCGGCCGGGACATCCGCATCTTTTCACGATGGACGACTTCACTTTGATCGCTGGTGGAACACACTCGACCACCTTGTGATTCCCGATGTAAACTATGATGATCAGGTGGAGCATTGGCGGCATCTATTTATAGATGCAGTTCGCCTCAGGATGCGATCTGACGTGAGAATCGGAACAGCGTTGAGTGGAGGGCTTGACTCCAGTTCTGTATTGGCAGCCATGCGCTATGTGGCAGATACGAATTCTGCCATAAGTGATCGCCTATCATCGGATTGGCAGCATGGATTTTGCTGTCGCTATCCGGGAAGCCAACTCGACGAATCCCACTGGGCGAAATTAGTTGCTGATTCTTGTGATACACCCTTCTCATTAGTTGAAATTAACCCCTTGAACTCCGGATGGTCTCTAGAAGATTCCTTGGCACAGGTTGAGGATCCATACCTCACAATTCCCTTGCCAATGCTGGCAACATACAAGGCCATCAAGGAGCATGGAATCAGCGTCACCTTGGATGGGCACGGAGCAGATGAACTCTTTAGTGGCTATGGTCATATCAGAAAAGCCCTCCTCTGCGCAGCTAGCGACAGTGAATACTCTGAGATTCTTTCCATTGATGAATCGACGCAAACGGGTGTTTACTCCGAGAAGGAAAAGTTAAGAACAAAACAACGCTTGCGAATCAAACTTAAGCACTGGCTCTCCACAACCCACTCTCAGGCAAGATTCTGGCTTGGCAGGAGTCAATATTCGCAATCTCTAGCCACCATAAAACAACACTCAGCCTATCAAGCGATGGATGTCTTCTCTCAGGTACTCTATGAATTATTCCATTGCAGTGTATTGCCCACGTTACTCCGAAACTATGATCGTTACTCCATGGCGAGTGGACTTGAGATCAGGATGCCTTTTATGGATTGGCGACTGGTCACCTACACATTCTCTCTACCATGGAGGGCCAAGGTTGGAGGTTCGTTCAGTAAGAGAATACAAAGGGATGCCTTGCGGGGAATTTTAATCGATAAAGTTCGACAGAGGCGTGACAAGATTGGATGGAATGCACCTGCGCATGAATGGTTTCGTGGTCCTCTTTGTGCGAGTGTGGATACATGGCTTCAGTCTGAAGACAATGGCCCATATCAAAAACAGGCTGCACATGCGTGGAAGGTCTTTCAGACGATTCCCAGCCCTGGTTTCAGTGAGGGGCAAAAGCTTTGGAATGAACTATTACCATTTCTCTGGCTGCAATCTCTGAAAAATGAACGCTGGCACTAGACAGGAAATAGTGGGGACAGCACATGCTTGCATCATTAGAGTTCCCCCCTTCCCTCTAATACTGAGCCAGCGATAAAATCCCTAGGTGACTTTAATGGGGCCGATCAAGCAGCCTGTCTCGTCCTGCCAAAGAATACACTTGCTCCCTTCTACGGATTCTGGCAAGGTTGCCACCAACACGTCTAGTGAGATCTGCAGTCTCGATACCCTCCGCCTGAATGCTTCATGGCTTGGATTCCTAACAAATACGGTAAGTCAATCCTAAGGAAGCTCTGGAAAACCCCTGACATGCTCCAGCTGTGCAAGATGGCGCAAGGGCTATCGAGCGTCAGAACTAACGAAATGGCGGTTTTTCAGAGGCTCCCTAAAGATAATCAACCTAAAAGCTAAATGACAATAAGATCATAGACTAAAGGCATAAACTCTAAGGAAAAGGGTTGAGATAAGGGCTTTTCTTGGAACCCATCCGATGCTCTGGCAACCCATTCAAGGCCGATTTTGCCCACCACATCGGTCGCTCCCGTGCTGAATGAAAACGCAGCGTTGTCCAGGGTGTCTTGCTAAGGTTTTCCAGAGTTTCCCAAGCATAGCGCTAGCGATAGGCATATGGATAGGGATGGTGATGGGGATGGTTATAGAGATAGGAGCAGTGTGAGCATAAAAATACGGATGGCTTAAAGATAAGGATAGAGGTCGCTCTCCCTTTGAAGGTTTTTGGATCCAAGTGGACTAATAACTTCTCCTTAAGACTCCTCTTTTCATCCTGCCTGGCCCGACCTTCTGGCTAGGACTCTTTAGCAGTGGATGAGCCTTCTTCCCCAAGGAGTGTTCACCGGCCCTCCTCCCAGGGTTGGCCTAAAGCCTGATTCACTCCAGAAGGATCTGGAGCAACAGTTCTTGAACTTGACATTCGGCTGCCATTGTGTGCTGCTAGGGAAGCTCGTCAATCAAGATCGAAGGGATGGCGGCTGAGAAGGAGGCGAGGGAAAAAAACTTTTCCGGTTGGCAATTGTTGCCGAACCAGGGTATTGTAGAGTTGTCAGTGTTGAATTGGTTTTGGATTAAAGTAATCAAAAATGTCACTATCTTACACGCAACTTTGCAGACCTCTGCGATCGAGAAGGGCATCCACCTCGTTAGACTAACTTTTACCTTGACCCAGGCTCACAAACCTTGACCGAAAGACTGATAAGCCCATGAAGCCAACACAGAAAAACCG
Source organism: Cyanobacteriota bacterium (assembly GCA_046340515.1). Classification (GTDB taxonomy): domain Bacteria; phylum Cyanobacteriota; class Cyanobacteriia; order PCC-6307; family Cyanobiaceae; genus Cyanobium. The sequence goes on from JBKDTB010000148.1 coordinate 24,501, forward strand.
CTACTCAAGAGCACTTAGGAAATTATCCGAGAAACTTGTTTCTCTCTCCCGGAGAATAGATTATTATGGCTGCACTTCAGATGTCTTTAGACATGTTGATTGCTTAGAGACGATTGATTCCCTGCTTAAGTTTACCAGGCCCAAGACCATCTATGATATTGGAGCCAATGATGGCCACTGGACACGTGTTTTGCAACAAACCAATCCTGAATTGCAACACGTTGTCTTGTTTGAGCCACAACAAAAGTATCAAGAATCTCTGAGTCAGCTATCTTTACCAGGCGTAAAAAAAGTCATCTATCAGTGTGGACTCGGTGAGAAGAGAGACACGCGCCTACTTAGGGGAGGGACGGCCTCAGCTTCATTCCTTGTTGCGGAAGAGCAATGTGCGATCTTTCCAAACAGCATTGAAAATGAGGAAGAAGGGGTAGAGATCAGAATTTTAGATGAGATCTATGCAATGGATCGCCTTCCAGTCCCAGATTTAATTAAACTCGACGTTCAAGGCTTTGAACTCAATGTCTTAATGGGAGGTGAAAAAGTCTTGCAAAACACTGCCTACTTAGTCATCGAGCTCTCCCTTCGCCAGCTTTATCGGAATCAGCCATCTCTTTGGCACATTCTCCGATTTCTGGAAGAGCATCATTATGTCATGGTTGGGAGAGGATTCGAGTGGAGATCAACAACCAACCCGGCTGAGATCATACAGTTTGATGCGATATTCAAAAACACACAATTATAGTAGTCTTTTACGCTGCCACTCTCATCCACTCTCTTGAGTAATCTTCTCGCAAAAGCTGTCTCCAACTCTGCCTGGACTGCGATTGGTTCAGTGATGACGGGAGTTCTGGGCTTTTTGTTTGCAGGATTAACCATTCGCTGGCTCGGTGAAGCAGAAGCTGGATTTGCAATCGCCATTGCCACTATTCTTGGTGTGAATAATACCTTTAGTGGATTGGGTTTGGGCACGGCTGCAACACGGCTTATCAGCCAGGCTTATCATGAAAATGACCGCCAGAGAATGCAAGAAGTAGCAGGCGTATTCTTAACCACGTCTCTAACTTTTGGCTTGCTTGGATTGGCCGTTCTGTCATTTGGTTCTAGTTGGATCATTCACTGGAGCCGCTATAGCGGAGACGCGGATATTGCACACTGGTATTGTGTACTTTCGGGAATGACTTTTCTGTTTCAGCAGATCACAGGTTATTTTGGTGTGTTTCTGACATCGTTGCAAAGATTTGACTGGCAGACAAAGTTGAACTCTGTTTATTTGTTGATGAACGGCATTTTTGGAATAACATTATTGAAGTTCTTCCCGAACATACTCACATTGGGATTGATTGGTTTATCACTATCCTTTTTAAATGGCGTGTGTACCGGCTTGATTGTCACAAGATTGCTTCGCTTTCTGGCGATCCCGACATGGTCTCAATCGATGTTCAAGGAGATGTGGACGTTTGGCAAATGGGTTTATCTCACAGAATTAAAAGTATCGTTTATTGATGGTATCGACAAATTATTTCTTACTTCAATGTTTGGGAGTTCTTCCCTGGCATACTACGCTTTTTCCCAGAGAATCTATCTCACTATTCATGGAATGTTGGTGGGTCAATCTGCATACCTGCTTCCCATGCTCTCTGCCCAAGGAAAAGATTTAAATTCAGTGGCCAAACAAATTGAAGACAGGCTACGCTGGCTTATATCCATATTCTCAGCCCTAATTTATTCCGGACTGATTATTCTTGGGCCAGGACTGCTGAGCATTATGATTAATCCTGGCTTCTCCAAGGCGGCCTCTTTTCAGTTATTGATCTTCTCCTTGGTGGGCTACATTCATGCCCAAGCTATCGTCACCTACTTTGTAAACTTTAGCAAGGGGCTTGCCCGGGATAATTGGATGTATGTGATGATCGCGGGCTTTGGATATTTCCCACTGTTTGTCTTTCTTGCCCTTAAGTTTGGATACCAATATGCCGTGATTGGTCATTTAATGATGTTTGTCGCGGTCTTGTACTTACTTCGGAATGCCAATCGGAGCATGGGTTGGCGTCCTTTTGTTCGCTGGACATTCAGTCCCCTGTCTTCGTCTCTGATACTAATCACAACCTCAATACTGATAGACTTAGTCCTCTATGCATGCAGGGCAACTTTCTGGGAGAGATTGGCAGGAGCAATCATCTTTTTCTTGATCGGAACTCCGCTTGTGTTCTTTCTGGAAAATCATTTTTTCTCTGCTCAGAGAAGGATTGAGACTTTTGTTCGTGCTATGTTCGTGTTCCGGGACAAAATTAGCGGAGCAAAGCGACTTTCTTCCTAATAGCCTGCTTTGAATGCCCCTTCAACAAGTCAACCTCTTGTCAAGCAATCGATGATTGGCTCCTCAATGATCGATGCTGATGACGTGTTTTTCTGCTGATTAGTCTGGATCAGAAGATGCCTTCATTGGTGAAATGGTTGGCATTCTAAGAATCGTCGCCGGGGCGGTCATCTCTGTCGGCGTAGAAAGACTTGCGTTGGCTTAATCCTTACGAGATCTGCACAGAAGTTTACTTTGCTTTGCAACGACTTGCCCAAAATGGTAGCGATCTCAACCATCCAGATTGGCAGTGGCCAAGTTGAAGTTAGAGCTAACTTTGAAGCTGAGTTCCCCATGGAAGGAACAGAACCTTCTTGCCATGTCTTTGGCTTCATTGGTTGAAGCGATTTCCAGTTCAACTTCAATTAAAAAGCCGTCCCACAATCTCAAAATGACTTCTGTATAAAAAAACAAGTATGCTGTTTCAACCTGCTATTTTCCGCCACGCCGTGCCGTGCCGTACCTATCCGGGTTCTCTCAGGGCCCCGGATCCAAGCAGGAGAGAAGATTCGAGCCATCCCCTTACTGGGAGCAGGCTAATGTCTAAGGTGTTTGTTAAGAGCATAGCTATTATCGGGCAGTTCCCTGGTTCTGTGCCGAAGCGACTGACACTGGTGGCCGTTAGTGTGGTTCTGGAAAACTGCAGAACTCTGCGCAGGCTGGCGGCCAAATTTCATTCTGGACCAAGCCGGTGCGGGGACAAAATTGGGCTTAGGTGATTTTCCAGAGCATCCTTAGAACCTCAATAGAATGGATATCAATATCAGCATGAGTACTTGCGTTGCTTCCCTCTGATTGTCGTGCCTGACTCTCGGCTTCGAGATGTTTACTTGCTCGCCAAGAAAAGAGAATCTGGAGGATTTTAAAGAACTTATGATGGTGTGTGATAACGAGAAGGGTTGCCATTTGTATGCGCTTAAAAATTCATCGCTTTTGTTAAAAGCCATCACCAATCTTCCCAAATCTCTCAAGCGCAGCTTCCCGCATAGATTACCCCTATCCTCCCTGTCATGGGACTGCAAGGAAGGGTTAGAGCGGTGCTTGGATGCTCAAGGAACACTCCGTCCAGACGAATAAAATGGCAATTAACTCTGAGATGTTAGAATAAAATTGATCGATCAGTCCTATTGCCATGTTAAACTAATCTCGTGATTCTGTGAAAGTAACGTCCTGAAACGATTTGGGAATCAGCCATCAGATGGTTGTTCTTCGCTCTTGTTCTTCCGTTTGGCCCCTCATCCAGCGTGTGACATTGCAGGGGTGAGCCGATCAACAGGTATTATGAGGAGAATCCCGGAAACCCAGTTATGATTGTCTCGATTGCCAAAAAAGCTTACAATAAACTAGGGACTAACTTTTTCGCGAATAACTCTCCCACACACCACTTCCACTCTGACGACTATCTAAGGCATACCGCAAGACGCTTAGAACATTTGGCCAGTTTGAGAATCCCCGTAAGTGGAATGTCCGTGCTGGAAGTAGGGGCAGGAATAGGTGACCATTCCAATTATTATATTGATCGAGGGTGTGATATTACCATTACTGAGACCAGACGAGAAAATCTTGATCATCTTGTGTCCCGTTATCCAGGAGCATCCGTGTTGCACTTGGATCTGGATACCCCTGACCGCCTTTTGAATGGTCCCTTTGATATTGTCCATTGTTACGGGACCCTTTACCATTTGAAGAATCCTGAATTGGCCCTGGCTTTTCTCGGACAGGCCTGCAGCAAAATACTGTTTTTGGAAACATGTGTTTCTTTCGGCGAGGATGAAGAGATTAATCTCGTGAAAGAGTCACAAAAGAACCCATCCCAGGCTTATTCAGGCATTGGCTGTCGACCTACAAGGCCTTGGATCCTGTCACGCTTGAGAAGAGATTTTAAATATGTTTATATTCCTGTGACGCAACCGAACCATGAGGAATTCCCTCTCGATTGGACTCAACCAGAAATACACCAGGGACTTAGTCGATCTATTTTCATTGCATCCAAGACAGAGCTAAGAAATGACCTGTTGACAACCGAACTTCTGCACCATCAAACCAGGCACGAATGATGCCCATGCTAACCCTGAGAGTAGTTTCAAGACGTGTGCGGAGAGCCATAAAAAGCCGGTTGGGAGTTGGTCGGGATCGCTTCAACAAAAATAAAATCAACTTACAAGCCGCTCTAGCCGCTGGGCAGGAGTTCATTGATCTCATGCCTGGAATAGATTTACCTATGGTCATACATCCTAAAATGTATTTTACAGTTGGCTATACAAATTATGTTTTCGAGCAGGAAACACTTGATTTCATTCGCGATCATCTACGCACAGGAGATACATTCCTGGACATCGGCGCCAACGTGGGTTATCTTTCTCTATTTTGTGCTAACCTAGTCAAGCAATCCTGTCGGGTTATTGCCTTTGAACCGGGAGAGTTCGCCTTTGACTTGCTAAAAAAGAACAAAGATCTCAATCAATTTGATAATCTGGAAATTTATAATGCTGGTTTAGGCGAGAAAGATGAGATTGTTCAATTCAATACGGGCATGCCAGGCATGGAAGTCTATAACTCTGTGGGCAAAATTGTTCATCCATCAGCGGATGCCGAGAAATTTCATACGATTTCGGCCAAATTCTACAAAGGTTCTACCTGGTTGAAACGACATAACGTTGACAAGATCGACATCATGAAACTCGATGTGGAAGGGGGGGAATATCTTGTGCTTAAAGGTATGCATGAAATTTTTCAAGCACAAAAAGTTTCGCGATTGCTAATCGAAATTACGGATGAAATGTCCCGTGCTCTTGGCTATCATCCATCTGACATCATTTATATGCTCTCCGATTGTGGCTATGAATGGTTTACTTTGCATTCCTGCGGACGGCTAAAGCCTCTTCTTGATAAAAGCCTCAGGAATGCACCCAGAGACACGCACATGTTTGTGGCTGTTGCACCACCACAGAGAAAATAGGTTTATTCAGATTGAAAACGATTCTTTTGATTGATACCTTGTGGGAAGGCCATCATCCAACCTATATGAAGCATTTTGCCAAAACCCTGCTCGACTTGGGGCATGAGGTGTTGGCGGCTTGTCCGGATCCGCAAGGACTGAAAAAATGGATCCATTGCCACTGTCTCGATGCATCCCATCGCTTCACATCCATTGCCTTGCATGAGCCAGAACAGGGTCGATCATTGAGTCGTAGACTGCAAGCAAGAACGGAGACTTTTGCACGTTGGCTACAAGCTGCAAAATGCCGCCAAGATCAAACAGATCGATGGGGCAAAGCTCCGGATTTAACTTTTTTCACTTGGCTTGACTCTTATCTTGGGCTAACAGATTCCATCGTTGATCACATTTTTCCATACCCTTGGTCAGGTTTGTTTTTTCAGCCCCGCCACGCTCTTCGACCAGGAAAATCAGCTTGGCTTCGTCGAGGCGTCCTGGATCCCCTGTGTGTCTTGAGATCTTCGGGCTGTTCCATGGTTGCCGTCCAAGATGAGGCGGTGTCAGCCCTCTTGGAACATCGGCTTGGCAAGCCTGTGGTGACTTTTCCAGATTTTACTGATGAATCACCTCCAGACAGCTCCTACCCCCTCATTCCGGAGATCCTTCGCAAGGCTGGAGATCGGAAAATCATTGGCTTGCTGGGTTCATTGGAGCGGCGGAAAGGGCTGTTGACGTTGTTAGAAGTTGCTCAGCAGTCAAATCGTGATTGGTTTTTCATTTTTGCTGGTAAGCTTGCCGAATCGAGCTTTTCACAGGAAGAACTATCTCGTATTAGGAGGGCGATCACTCTGAATCCAGACAACTGCATCTTCCACTTGACGCCAATACCCACAGAGGCGCAGTTTAATGGAGTTGTCAATGCTTGTGATGTTATTTATGCTGCCTATGAAAACTTTCAAACCAGCAGTAACCTATTGATCAAGGCGGCAATCTTTGAGAAGCCTGTGATTGCTGGTGAGCATTATTGCGTTGGTGAGCGCGTGCGCCGCTTTGACCTGGGTTATACTCTAAAGGAAGTCAGTGTCCGGCAGTGCTTGCTGCTTTTGCAAAAGATTCGGGAGGAGCTGTGCCACAAAAGGCTCTCCATCCATCCAGATTTCAAGGGTTTCAGAGAACAGCATTCGATCAAGCAACTAAGCCTTTCTCTTGAAGCGCTATTGGGCCTGGTTGGGGCCACTTGATTCTGCGACGGATGATGCTTTTGCCTTGTCTTTACACAATTATGTCGACAATTCTTGTCGGCACTTGTTCGGTGCTCAACTTTTTCAGTGGCGGAAGGCATGTCGGTTGACAGCGGTTGGACGCCCGGGATGGGTCCTGGCCATCCGCCAGGCCGCCACTGGCAAGCCATCGGACGACGCTCCGCTGGTCGTGCTCCAGCTGATGGCCCCAGCAGAGAAGGACTGCGTTCAACCTGACAGCATTCTTTCGCAGAGGGGAGAATCCCTCTCGGGAGCTTCCGTCGAGCCTTCAAGCCTCGGGGTGACCGCAGAGGGCTTCCTTGGTCTCGTCAAGGCGGGTGGCCAGACAGCCGGTTCCTTCCCGATGCGGCTGGTGAACCAGGGGGTCCCCTTCCCAAGGTGTGGGCAGAAGCAACAACTCCCCTCCCCAAGGTGCGTGCGGAAGCAGCAGCTCCCCGCCGATCGCCAGCCACCACGGCCGTCGGCACATCCGTTCAGGGAAGGCCGCCTGAGGAAGGGGCCCGGTTTTCCGCTCGCGGTGGACCTCGCCACCCGGACACAAGCCTCTTCCAAGGCTTTCGGCTCCACAGACCCGCGGAGGTGTTGCTGATCCGCGCCTCAGCCGGTGGCCTCCCGCAAGGCCCACCGGCCCGGGGGCACGGAGACGGACCGCTGACGGATGATGGGACGGTGATCCACCACCTCAAGCCCCTCTACCGCCGTTGCCGTGACCTCTGGCAACGCAGCCAGCCGCCAGCCCTCTCCGACCATGGCTTCCGCTTCGTGGGGAGTCAGCGGCGGTTTCGTCATGCGCCCGATGAGCAAGGCACCGTCGTTGCCCTTCAGAAACTGGCGCCCGCCCTGGACCGCTTCCTCAACATCGGCGCCAATGCGGGTTACTTCTGTCTGCTGGCCGATCGTCTCGGGTTGGATGTGATCGCCTTTGAGCCGGAGCCCGCCGCCTTCCGCCTGCTGCAGCGCAACCTCGCGCTCAATGACAGCCGCGCCCTGGCCATCCCGGCGGCCCTGGGCGACCACTGGCAGCGCCAATCCTTTTTTGGCACCGGCACCGCCGGTTCCCTGGTGCGGGGCCTTTCGGGCACCCCCGCCTGGGACCACCAACGGGTGACCGTGATCCCCTACGACCAACTCGGTCTGCCGACCACCGCTCCTCCGCCGACGATGCTGTGGCTGCTGGATTGCGAAGGGGCGGAACCCATGGTGCTGGCCGGAGCTCGGGAGAGCTTGGGGCGGGCGCGGCCGTTGCTGATCTTGGAGTGGCAACCGGGGCGACAACGCGAACTCTGGTCAACCTGCGTGGATTCGCTGCTGGAACTCGGCTTCACGGATGTGTTGGCCTGCTCCAGCCTGACGGGTCGGGAGCCGTTGCGGGAGCGCCTGAGCCAGGCCCGCCTTGACGATCCGCGCTTTCTCGACAACGTGCTGGTCTTCTCCCAAGCCCACCACGGTGAGGTCGTCTCCCGACTGTGGCATCCATGAGGGCCAGGGGATGACACGCCTTGCCGACAACCCGTCGCTGCGACGGCTGGCGTTCACGCTCCAGGATCTGGGCCTCCAGCCCCAACGGCTCCTGGGACTGCGTCACCTGCCGCGCTTCCTTTGCGAGGCCCGCCGTTTCCGCGCCCTCCTGCGCCAGCCCTCCGCGCTCCTGGAGGCGGAGTTTTGCCTGGCGCCGATCCTCGGCGACCGGGACAGCCTGGCGGGCAGCAGCCGTTCCCTTTATTTCCTGCAAGACCTGCTTTGCAGCCAGTTCGTTCTGCGCCAGCCGCTTGACGGCCATCTGGACATCGGTTCCCGGGTGGATGGCTTCGTGGCGCAGGTGGCGGCCTGCCGGCCGCTGGATGTGCTGGATGTGCGCCCCCTGCCCTTGGCCGCCTTCCCCCAGATCCGCTTCCGCCAGGGCGACATCCTTCAACCCCCCTTGGAGCTGCGGGGCGCTTACGCCCTGGTGTCCTCCCTCCATGCCCTGGAGCACGTTGGCCTGGGGCGCTATGGCGATCCCCTCGCCGCCGATGGTTTCGAGCAGGCCCTGCGCCAGGCCGCCAGCCTGGTGCGCCCCGGGGGCCTGTTGCTGCTGAGCCTGCCCGTGGCCCGCCAGGAACGGCACCGGGTGGAATTCAACAGTCAGCGCCTGTTCAGCCATCAGGGGCTGCTCCCCCTGCTGCGGCAGTTGCTGCCTGGCCATCGGCTGGAGTGGAGTTTCGTGATCGATGCCCGGCGCGACCCGGTGCTGACCGGGGAGGATCCGGAGCCGGCGCTGCTGGGGATGCGGGGGGTGGGAGTGTTTGGCGGCGCGTTTCGGGTGCCCGCTTTGTGAGCCTCCCCCCTCCCCGCCTGAGCCTTTGCCTGGTGGTGCGCAACGCGGGGCCGGATCTGCGCCGCACGCTGGCCTCCCTGGATGCCCAACTGGAGTGGCTCCAGGCGCTCCCGGCCGAACTGGTGGTGGTGGATGGCCATTCAGACGACGGGTGCCAGGAGATGGCCGAGGGTTGGGCGGCCCGCCGCGGTCTGCGCGCCACCATTCACCAACAACCTCCCCGAGGCATCTACCCCGCCATGAACCTGGCTTGGCGGGCGGCAGCGGGCGAGTGGCTGCTGTACATCAACGCCGGTGATCTCCTGCTCGATGCCCGCGGCTTGGCGGCGATCCTCACGGCGGCGGAAGCGGAGGGGATCGAGAGCGTGCAGTGCGGGGCGGCCATCTTTCCCCCCGGCTGCCGCTGGGCCGCGGCGGGCCGCGAGGGGCCGGCCTACTGCCATCAGTCGCTGCTCTATCGGCGCCACCTGCACGACACCCTCGGGCCCTATGACGAGCGCCTGGGACTCTGCGCCGATCTGCTGCTGATTCAAGCCATGGGCCAGGGCCGCCATCGCCACGATCCCCACCTGCTGGCCGCCACCCAGGTGAGTCCGGCCAACGCCTCCCGCAGCCCTCGACGGGTGCGGGAGGATCTGGCCCGCCTCGAGCGGTGGCGCATCCCCCTCAAGCCCTGGCCCGCCCCGCGCCAGACCCTGTGGGTGTTGCGGGTGGAGGAGCGCCTCGGGGTGAGCCTCACGGTTTGGCTTCGGGTGGCCCTCGCTCTGCTGCGTGGTTCCAGCCAACTCCTCCGCTTGCCCGATGGCTGCCTCTGAGCCCCTGCTCCTGCTGCCCCAGGGCGGCCTGGGCAACCAGCTGTTTCAGGTGGTGCTCGCCCGCACGCTGGCGGAGCGGTTTGGACGGCGGCTGGTGGTGGATCCGGTGTTGCTGCGGTCCCGGCTGCGGCGCCTGCGGGGCGTCACCCCCCGGGACCTCAGCCCCCTCCTGCGCCAGCTGCTGCCCGAGGCGCGGCACACCCCCTGGCATCGCCGGGCCGCCAGCCGCCTCGGGGCCCGCTGGCCCGGCCCCGGCCTTGACGGGTTGCTCACCGACGCGGGCCTGGCCCGAGCCGCGGCCGGGGGGGATCTGTTGGAGCGCCTCGGCGGGATCCGCCTCCTGCGCACCCATGCCACCCATCCCGCCCTCTACGGGGAGCCCTTCACGCCGGCCTGGCGGGCCATCGCGCGTGCCCTCCAGCCCCTGGCGGGCCCGGAGCCGCCCACCGTGGCCCTCCACGCGCGGCGCGGCGACTATCTCCACCCCCGCAGCGGATTCCTCCCCCTCCAGCCGGGGTATTACCAACGGGCTCTGGCCCTCCTGGCCGGGCCCTTGGGCGAGGAGGGCCGTGGCGCCTCGCCGGTGCTGCATGTCTTCAGCGACGACCCCGCGTGGTGCCGCGCCCACCTGGGCTTGCCCGGCTGGGAGGTGCGCGTCGAGGCCGGCCACCCGGAAACCGACCTGGCCCGCCTCGCCGCCGCCCGCGCCCTGATCCGCAGCAACAGCAGCTTCTCCGCCGTGGCCGCCCACCTGGCGCGCCTGCGGGAACCCGCCACCCCGGTGATCGCCCCCGATCGCTGGTTGCTGGTGGAGGATGGGCGCCTGGGGGATCTGCGGGGCCCCGATTGGCGGACGGTGGAGGCCTGACCGATGCCGACAGAGGACATCAGGGTCAGCATCCTCTGCCCCTACCGCAACGCCGCGGCCTTCCTGCCGGGCCTGATCCACTCGGTTCAGGCCCAGACCCATCCCCACTGGGAGCTGCTGCTGATCGACGACGGCTCCAGCGATCCGGGCGCCGCCCTGGTGGCGGAGGCCGCGGCGGGGGATCCGCGCATCCGTGCCCTGGGGGCGCCGCCGCGGCCGGCGGGGAGCCGTGGCGGGCCCTGGTGGCCCCGCAACCACGGCCTGGCCCGGGCCGCCGCCCCCTGGATCGCCTTTCTCGACGCCGACGACCTCTGGCACCCCCGCAAGCTGGAGCGCCAGCTCGCCCTGCACGCCGCCACCGGCGCCGCCCTGAGCGTCACCGGCTACGGCCGCTTTTCCGACGGGGATCCGCGGCTGGCCGACTGGCGGCTCCCCCCTGCGGGCTTTGGTTATGCCACCCTGCGGCGGCGGAACGTGATCCCGATGCTCACCCTGCTGGTGCGTCGGGAGCTGCTGGCGGCCGGCTTCCAGCCCTGCCCCCACGAGGATTACCTCTGCTGGCTGGATCTGTTCCGCCGCCACCCCCGGTTGCGGGGCCACACCGTTCCGGAGCTGCTGGCCTTCTATCGCCTGCACGGGGGCAACCTCACCGCCGCCCGCTGGTCGATGCCGCTGTGGACCTATCGGGTCTATCGGTGCCATGGGATCGGGCGCCCTGCGGCGACGGCCGCCCTGGTGCCCTGGGGCCTGGGCCAGGCCCGGGCGGCCCTGCGCTGGCGGCGTCAACCCCTGCGGCTGGGGCTGGCGGAGGCCGCCGCCGCCGATCCGCCCCTGCCCCTGCCGCCGGGCGAAGGCCTCCCCATAGAGTCTCCCGATCGGGTGTGACGGACCATGGGCCTGCGAGCTCCCTGGCTGCGGCAGCGGTTGCTGATGCTGGGCCTGGCCCTGTTCGATGGCACCTGTCTCACCCTCACCTACAACGCCACCCGCTGGCTGCGGCTGGGGGAGGAGAGCTGGGTGGGGCTCAACCGGGCCCTGGGGGTGCTCCTGGCCCTCTGGCTGGGCGCCTCCTATCTCCTGGGGCGCTACTCCGAACCCGAAGCGGACGGGCGGGCGGCGCTGGCGCGGCGGCTGGCGATGACGGCCCTGGTGCCCCTGCTGATCCTGGCGGTGGTGCTGGGCCACAGCTGGGTGTTCCAGGTGGCGGACGCCCGCACCCGCTTCCGCGGCTTTCTCGTGCCGGTTTTGGGCATCACCGCCCTGCTCTCCGCCCTGGCGCAGATCGCCCTCAGCTCCGGGCGGCAGGAGCGCCGCCGCTGGCTGCTGCTGGGCGAGCCCGATGAGCTGGCCCTGTTGCGGGCGGAAGTGGCCAGCCATCCGCCGCCAACGCGGCTGGAGCTGCTCTGGCGCACGCCGGAGACCTTCAACGCCGCCCGCCGCGAGGCCCTGCCGCCGGTGGAGGGCCTCGCCATCAGCGATCGGCTCAACCTGCCGGAAACCCTGCTGCAGTCGCTGCTGCGGGAACGGGCCACCGGCACGACGGTGAGCAGCCTGGTCAACTGGTCGGAGCATCACCTGCAGCGGGTGCCCCCCGAGCTCTTCTCCAACCGCTGGCTGCTCAATGCGGAGGGCTTCGGCCTTCAGCCCCACACCTGGACCTGGCGGCTGAAGCGCAGCCTGGACCTGGTGGGAGCGGGAGCGCTGGGGGTGCTCACCCTGCCCCTGCTGCTGCCCGCCGCCGCCCTGATCTGGCTCGATGACCGGGGGCCCGTGTTTTATGGCCAGACGCGCACGGGCCTCTATGGCAAACCGTTCACGATCTGGAAGTTGCGCACCATGCGGCGGGACGCGGAGGCGGGGGGGATACGCTGGGCCTAGCGGGGCGACAGTCGCATCACGCCCGTGGGCCACTGGCTGCGGCGGCTGCGCATCGACGAGCTGCCCCAGCTGCTGGCGGTGATCCTCGGGGAAATGAGCCTGATCGGGCCCCGGCCGGAGCGGCCGGAACTGGAAGAGGAGCTGGAGCGGTGCATCCCCCACTACCGGGTGCGCCACTGGATTCGACCGGGGTTGAGCGGCTGGGCCCAGGTGTGCTTTCCCTCTGGCGCGAGCGTGGCGGATTCGCGCATGAAGCTCAGTTACGACCTCTATTACCTGCGCAATGCCAACCTGCTGCTGGATTTGCTGATCCTGATCAAGACGCTGCGGCTGCTGGCGGGTGCCCGCGGCGCCGTGCCGGTCGAGCCCGCCCCGGCTCCCCTCCCCTCCGCCGCGGATCCCCCTTGACCGCTCCCGCGCCCCGGCCCCCCTCGCCCTGGAAGCGACTGGCGCCCCTGTTGCTGCTGGCGGGATCCACCCTGGTGTCCCTGGCTCTGGTGGAACTCACCCTGCGGCTCCCGGGCCCGGGCAGCCCCCAGCTCTACCGGGCTGATGCCCTCACCGGCTACGGCCTCCAGCCCGGCGCCGAAGGGCGCTGGACCCGGGAGGGCGACAGCCTGGTGCGCATCAACCGGCTGGGGTTCCACGATCGCGACTGGACGCCGACGCCGACGCCCGGCAGATTGCGCCTGGCCGTGATGGGCGATTCCTTCACGGAGGCGCTGCAGGTGCCGGAGGGTGAATCCTGGGTGAAGCGGCTGCCGGAGGCCATGGCGGCCACCACCCCCTGCCCCTTGCTGCGGCACTTCCCCGGCGGTGTGGAAACCCTCAACTTCGGCGTGGGGGGCTACGGCACGGGGCAGAGCTGGCTCACCTGGCAGCGGGACGCCCGACCCCTGCAGCCTCGGATCGTGCTGCACGCGATCTACTTCGAGAACGACCTGCGCGACAACCTGGAGGGGGGCAGCGCCACAGCGGCCGCTCCCACGTTTCATTGGCGCGACGGGGCCCTGGTGATCGACACCAGCTTTCGCCAGCGGGCGGATCACCGTTTCCGCCTGTCGCCCTTCGGCCAGGCGGCCTCCTGGCTGCTGGCCCGCAGCCGGCTGCTGCAACTGGTGAAGGAGGCGCGGGACCGTCTGCGGCCCGCCGCGGGTGCCGAATGTCCCCCCACGGGCTGCAGCGCCTTTCCCCTGGGCAGCGATGGCACCCGCCTCTATGGCGCCGACGCGGGCGATCTCGAGGCGGGCTGGCCCGTGTTGGACGCCATCCTGTCGCGCTGGAACCAGGAGGCCCGGCAGGCGGGCAGCACCCTGGTGGTGACCAGCCTCACCACCCCGCCCCAGCTCTGGCCAGACCGAGCGGAACGGGACCGCCAGGCCCGCCGCCACCAGCTCGACTGGCTGCGGCCGGAGAAGCGCCTGGCGCGGATGCTCGCGGCCCGGGGGATCCCCTACCTGCCCCTGGCCCCGGCGCTGCGGCAGCAGGCTGATGACGAGGGGTTGGTGGCCCATGGCTTTGCCGGCCAGAAACCCGGCCCTGGCTATGGCCACTGGAATCGGGATGGCCACCGGGCCGCGGCCCGGGCCTTGGCGCGCCAGCTCTGCGCCCTTCCCCCGCTGACGCCCTGACATGGCGCTTTCCCGCCTGCTGCCGCTCCCTTTGGCCTGGGCCCTGGCCGACACGGTTGTGCTCAGCCTGGTGTGGATGGGCCTCCATCTGCTGCGGTTCGGCCTCCTGCCGGAGATCAGCCGGGGCCCCCTGCTGGTGATTCCCCTGCTGGTGGCCCTCCAATGGCTGCTCGGCACCTACAGCGGCCTGGCGCGCCACACCCTCAGCTTCCAGGAGCAGGCCAACCGCTACCTGCTGGCCGCCACCGGTGTGATCCTGACGATCGTGCTCGGATACGCGTTCACGGGCCTCAGCCTGGATGCCACGGTCGGCCGGGGCTTCCTGCTGCCGGTGTTGCTGAGTGGCGCCGTGAGTGGTGCGCTGTTGCGGCAATTGGACAGCGGGCACCATCTGTGGCAGCCGCGGCAGCGGTGGCTGGTGTTGGCCAGCCGCGACCAGCGCCAGGCGGTGGCCCGCGAGATGGAGCGGGGCGGCTGTGCGGTGCCGGCGGCGATCGAGTGGCGCGATCCGATGGGCACCGCTCCCCTGCCGCCGATGCTGGCGACCCTGCTGGGGCTCCAGGGGGTGGCCCTGGGGGTGGGAGACGCGGTGCGGGAGGAGGACCGGAAGCTGCTGCTGCTCTGGCAACGGCGGGGGCTGCTGGTGTTGCCCCTCGACCAGTGGTGCGAGCGCTACCTGCGCTCCTTGCCCACCGCCGTGCTTCCGGCCGACTGGCCCAGCCGACTGGAGCGGTTCGGTCGGCTGCGGCAAGGCCAGAACGCCCGCCTGAAGCGGCTGGAGGATCTGGTGCTGGGAAGCCTCGCCCTGGCCCTGTTGGCGCCGCCCCTGGCCCTGACCCTGCCCCTGCTGCGACTGGGGGGGCGGCGCTGGCGCCTGGAGCGGGAGACGCGGCTGGGTCTAGAGGGCCAGCCCTTTGCCCTGCCGTCCATCGCCGTGACGCCCGAGCCACCCCGCTGGTGGCGCCGCACGGGTCTGGAGCGGGTGCCGGAGCTGGTGAGCGTGTTGCGGGGCGATCTGGCGCTGGTGGGGCCGCGCCCCCTCGCGCCGGCCCGGGCGGAGGCCGCGATGGCGGCGGATCCGGCCCTGGCGATGCGGTTCTGGATCAAGCCGGGCCTGCTCCGCTGGCGGCCGGGGCGCTCCCCCTCGCCGCCCCGCGCGGGGGAGCCCCTCGATGCGTTGGCGGAGGATCTCTGCTACATGGCGGGTTGGTCGCCCTGGCTGGACCTGCGCTGCCTGCTGCTGTGGTTGGTGGGTCGGCGATGATCAGGCCGCTCCGCTGGCCCTTCTGGCCCTTCTGGCCCTTCTGGCCCCTGGCCCTGCTGGCGTTGGCGGTGTGGCTCACGGCCTGGGGACCCTGCGCCGCGCCCTGGCAGACCGCCTGCTTCACCAACGGCGGCTGGGGCGACCACAAGTTTCACTACCAGGGCTGGATCAGCTACCTGCACGGCGCGACCTGGATTCCCCCCACCAGCCGGGCCTTCACCTGGCCCCACACCAGCAGCGTGATGTTCACGGATTCGCTGCCCCTGGCGGCGATTCTTCTCAAGCCGCTGACGCGCTGGCTGCGGCTGGGTGATTGGCAGTATTTCAGCCTGGCGTCCCTGGCCAATGGCCTGCTGATCAGCGGCTGCTGCGTGGCGATCGGCCAGGCGCGCCAGTGGCGGCCGATCGCCACCCTGGCCCTCGGAACGCTGCTCCTCACCCATGGGGTCAGCTGGAGCCGGCTGACCGTGTCCCATGAGGCGCTCCAGCTGCAGGGGGTGCTCCTGCTGGGCCTCACCTGGCTGATCCAGCGCCGCTCGGGGCTGCTGCCCTGGTGTCTGCTGTGCGGCGCTTCCCTCGGCGTCCACGCCTATTACACGCCGATGCTGGTGGCGATGGCCCTGGTGGCCTGGCTGAGTCTTCCCCGGGCTCCAGAAGGGGACGGTTCGCGCCGCGGCAGGCTCTGGCGGCTGGCCGGCAACCCGGCGGCCCTCGCCCTGACGCTGGCGCTGGCGGCCTGGCTGTTCGGCTTCCAGCCGGGATCGGCCAGCTCGGGCTCGGAGGTGTGGGGCGCCAATGGGCTGGCGCTGCTCGATCCCCAGGGGCACTCGGCGATCCTGCCGGCCCTGCGCAAGTGGGAACCGTTTGAGGTGGAGGGCTTCGCCTACCTGGGGATCGGGATGGCCACCGGGATGGTGGTGGCCCTGGCCGCCACGCGGGACGACCGGTCCGATCCGCGTCCCCTTCTGCCACCCCTGTGGTGGGCGGCGGCGGCCCTGCTGGGTGTTGTGGCCCTCGGGCCCACCTGGAACATCGGCGACACCCCGATCACCCCCCACAACGCGGTGTTGGCCTTGCCCGGCATGGGGGCCTTCTATGACATCTTCCGCAGTTCGGGGCGGTTCACCTGGCCCCTGGTTCACACCCTGGTGCTGTGGGTGGTGGACGCGCTGGCGAGGCGGCGGCGGCTTCGCCTGCTGCTCCTGCTCACGGCGCTGCAGCTGATCGAGACCAGCCTGCCCCTGCTGGTGAAGCTGGGCCACCATCACGAGCGCCGCCTGCGGCAGGAAGGGGATCCGGTGCGGGCGTGGCAGAAGCGCGACCCCGCCCTGGCGGCGGCCCTGGCCCGCTCCAGCCTCACCCTGCTGGGCACGGTGCGGCAGGCCAAGGCGATGCCCCCGGCCTATGCGCCCCAGCGACTCAACCCGGCGATCGAAAGCAACTGGGGCGGGGAGGGCATCACCCGGCTGCCGCGCCAGACCCCCGGCGAGACGGCCCTGAACACCTGGATCAGCGGGGTGGAGGGGCGGCTGGCTCGGGGGGGGCTGGCCCTGGAGCGCGGGGAGCGGGTGCTGGTGATCAGCGAAGATCCAGGCGAACGGGCCCGGCTCAGGGCCCTGGCCCGCCGCGCCGGCCTGAGGCTGTCCGACGTGGGACCCGCCGCCCTTCTCCTGCAGCCCTGAGTTCCCGATGCGACCACCGCTCCCTCCCCCCGGCGCGCCCTCGACCAGCCCCCATCCCCGCCCGGGCGCGCGCCTTCTTGCGGGCGTGCTGGGGATCAGCGGTTTGGTCTGGAGCCTGCTCGCCCTGCAGAGCCTCTGGCTGGGCGGAGTCACCTGGGACGAGATGCTGGATTTCGAGGGCGTGAATGGCGCCTTCTGGCATGGCCTGAACTGGCTGAAGGGCGCCCGGCCGGATCTGACGACCATCACCTTTGATCTGGAGTGGTTCGGCAATGCCACCCGCTGGCCCACCTACCTGCTCTGGCGGGCGCTGATGATCGTGCCGTGGGAGAAGATCACCACCCTCAGCCGCACCCAGATCCTGCTGCTGAGCAGCTACTTCAGCCTGAATCACCTCAACGCGATGCTGTTCGCCCTGGGCGGCATCTGCCTCACCGGCACCTTGGCCGCCCAGCTGGGGGGCCGGCGCGCGGGCCTGCTCGCCGGGGGCCTGCTGCTGCTGCTGCCCACCTGGCTGGGCCACGGCTGGATGAATTCCAAGGACATCCCCATGGCCACCAGCTATCTGCTCTACACCCTGGGCACCACCCTGCTGCTGCGCCAGCGGCGCGGCGGCGCGACGCTGCGGCTGGTGGGCATCGGGTTGATGGGCGGATCGCGGGTGAGCAGCCTGACGTTCCTCGCCATCAGCGAGGGGCTGCTCTTGGCCCGGGAAGGTCGCCGCTCCTGGCGCCCCTGGCTGGGGTCGCTGGGGGGCGGGCTGTTGCTGGGCTTCCTGCTCACCCCCCAGGCCTGGGGCGACCCGCTGGGCTATCCCTTGGCGGCGATGCGCTTCATCAGCGAGCGCCAGGGGGCGGGCGATTCCCCGGGGGCCCTGCGCTACGTGGCCAGCCACCTGTTCGACCTGCTGCCTTCCCCCCTGCTGCTGGGGTTGGCGCTGCTGCTGGGGTGCGCCATCGCGGGGTTCAGGCGGGCCGCTGACGCCAGGCCGGGCCGAGGCCTGCCGCCGGTTCCCCTGGCGTTGCCCACCCTCCTGCAGCTGCTGATCCCCCCGACGCTGCTGATCCTGGGAGGCAAGTCGCTCTACAACGAACTGCGCCACCTGTTGATGATGCAGCCGCCGCTCTGCGTGCTGGGCGGCCTGGGCTACGCCCGGGGGCTCCAGGCCCTGCGGGAGGGGGAGGGCCGGGCAGCCCGGCGATTGATCCGCGCCCTGCTGGCCCTGGCCGGGGTGGCGACGGCGGTGCTGCTCCTCGAAGTGCTGCTGCTCGGCCCGTATCAGTACACCTATCGCAGCGACGTGGCCCGCCTGGTGGCGGGACGGGGGACCCCGCCTCTTCGACAGGACTATTGGGGCTTCAGCGGTCGGGAGACCCTCAGCCGCTGCCTCCGGCAATCGGCCTGCGCCACGCCCTTCGCCGCCCGGCCCTTGAAGGTGGATGGCAGGTCCTTCAACCCCGACTTGATCAACGCGAGCGCCGACCTGCTGCGGCCCCCGCCGCCGCCGGCTCCGGGGGACACCCTCCTGATCAGCACCGACCCCGACCACCTCAGCGGGGGCGACCTCCTGGCGGCCACCCAGCGGCTCACGCTGCTGCCCCTGCCTCGGCGCAACACCCTGAGCGCCATCCTGAAGGCCCCGGGAGCCATGCCGTGACTCCGAGCGCGACCTCAGCCCCCCGCCGTCTGGCGGTGCTGCTCACCCATCCGGTCCAGTATTTCAAGCCTGTGTTCACCGGGCTGGCGGCCGATCCCGCGATCACCCTGGAGGTGTTCTTCGGCTGCGACCACGGCACCACCCGGAGCCTGGATCCGGATTTCGGCGTCGCCTTCGCCTGGGACAGCGCCCCGACCGAGGGGTATCCCCACACGTTTCTCAGTCGGGAACCGCTGGCGGTGCTGAGCCATCCCCGCGGCGGCCTGGCACTGGCGCGACGGGCCAGCCGCGCGATCGCGGCCTGGAGGCCCGACGCGGTGCTGATCTTCAGCTACTCCCCCCTGTTCATCACCGCCGCCAGCCTGCTGCTGGCCCGTCGCGGGCTGCGGCTCTGGCTGCGAGCGGAGACCACCGATCAGGCCCTGGAGCGCTCCCCCTGGAAGGAGTCGCTGCGGAGCCTCGCCCTGTGGGGCTACTACCGACAGTTCGACCATGTGTTTCCGATCGGCTGCCACTCGGAAGCCCACTACCGGCGGCTGGGGGTGGAGGCGGCGCGGCGCAGCACGGTTCGCTATGCGGTGGATCGGGAGTTCTTCGCGCGGCAAGTGGCGCACTGGCGACCGCAGCGCCAGGCCCTGCGGGAGGAGATGGGGCTTCCGCCGGAGGCGCTCGTGCTGCTCTTCGCGGGCAAGATCAGCCCGGCGAAGGACCCCCTGCTGATCCCCGCGGCCCTGGAGCGGCTGCGCCTCGATCCCGCCCGCGTCAGCCTCTGGCAGCGGCTCCACCTGGTGGTGGTGGGGGACGGGGTGCTCCGCCCCGCCCTGGAGGAGGCCCTTCGAACCGCCCTGCCCGACCGCCATCACCTCGTGGGCTTTCAAAACCAGCGGGAG
>JBKDTB010000149.1:0-6835 GCA_046340515.1 Cyanobacteriota bacterium
ACCCAACGAGGCCGTAGCGGTCGACCGGGGAGTTGAGGTCGCGGTAGGCCGAGCGGCAGTCCCCGGGATTGAGGCTCCAAGAGCCGCCGCGCAGCAGCTTTGATCTCTCTGTCGGCAATCCTTTTAAACCAAGCCAAGAGACTTGATTCATAATAGAGGATTTAAGGGCGGGAGCATTATTCTTCCAGGAATACTCCAGCCATGCCCTCCCGTCTTCAGGAGCCCCCTCGTAGCTTTCATGCCAGTCATCCGCGCACCATTCCCACACATTTCCGTGCATGTCATACAAACCCCAAGCATTCGCCGGAAAGGTCGCCACATCCGTCGTCTGCTTCCGGTAGACCCCTTTCGACCCCTCCCCAAAAACAAAACTCCCATTGTAATTGGCCACTTCTGTTGTTAGCGTCGCACCGAAATGAAAGGGCGTGATGGTGCCTGCACGGCAGGCGTATTCCCACTGCGCCTCGCTGGGCAAGCCATAGCTTTTCCCCGTGCGCACGCGCAAACGCCGGCAAAACTCCATCGCGTCGTGCCAGCTCACATTCACAACCGGGCGATCATCGCCATGAAACCGATCAGGGTTGTTCAATTGAGCAACTGGGTCGGAATCCAATTCCAAAAGCCATGGGTCTTCCTCTTCGCTGGGTTGCCAAGCAGCCACCGCTCGCCACTGCGCCTGCGTCACGGGCGTGCGGGAGAGAAAGAACTCCTTGAGGTGGACAGTGTGTTGGGGCATCTCATGTGCATAACCCCCAGAGTCATCTGCCGAAGAACCCATAAGAAAGCTTCCGGAGGGGATGTGGAGCATGGTGAGGAATGACTGATAATCCACCTTGAGGGATGAGTCATTAAGTCCCAGTCCTTCGCCGCCAACACGGCCCAGCGGCTCACGATAGCCACGACAATGGCCCGCCTTCTTGATAAGCTTTTTGCCGTCAAGGCCAGCAGTTTCGAAAGAAAAGATTTCCGCTTTCTCTCTTTCCCTGTTCACCGTGCTGAACGCCATCGGCTCCAAAACAGGACTCCGAATCATGACAGCTGATTCCGCTTCCAACTCCTGAAAGCGGAATAAATTGCGAGGCCAAGGCTCCTTGCGCTGAGCAACACGCAACCGCTCGGCGAAAGTGGTGTAGGCACCGCCAAGCTGAGCGATGATGTCTGCCGCCAGCGTGGCGAAATGCGACGTATCGGCTTGCCACACAGGCGCCGCGACAGCGGGATCCGTGAGGAAGGCTCGAAAGGATCCCCAGCCGTGCTGGCTCCAATGGGCGGCGATGAAGTCGGTCACCGCCTCAATCACATCCAGCGTTCGTCGCGGCGACTGCTGCTTGAGCAAGGCCGCGCGGATGGGGGGCGCAAAGGTGAGCTGCAAGGTCTCCGGGTCGATGGCGGCCTCCCGATCGATCGGATGGAGCAAACCACTCAGCAACACTTCCGCCATGGCAGAGGGTGACGTGGTCTCCAGCAACGCCGCCTGAATCAGGCGCATCACAGGGAGGGTGAGCACGGGCGCCGCAGCGAAGAGGCCCATCAGTTGTTTCGCGTTGGAGGAGGCCAGATGCTGAAAACGGCGCAACGGCAGGATGGGATCCTCCTTGTCGGCATCCGGCGCAAGATCTCCCTCCTCCCTGACCGGAGAGGAGGAATCGGAACCCTCCAACAAGGGAGGACCCAGCACTGGCAGCAAAATGCCAGAACTGCTGGCAAAGGGAGAGCCGCCGATGAGCTGGCCCCAGGTCCGCAAGCCAGGGAGCGACAGCTCCACCACCGGCACCGACACCCGTTCTTCTCCCTCCGCGCCACCGGGCAATTCCAACGGCCTCGCGGGTTGGAACGGCCAGGCGCTGCCCTCGCTCGAGCGCCGCAGGGCCACCGCATCGCCATGGCCAAGGGCCGTGCGCGACCACATCCAATTCGGGAGCACCTGCCAGATCACCACCGGACAGGCGGCGCCGAGAAGCTTCAAATCGCGAAAAGCCAGGCCCGGTCCATAGCCATCCTTCGCCCACCATTTCGGGCCAGCACAATCCGACACCACCACCACCAAATCCTCCGCTCCCCGGCCTGGCGAATCGAAGCCGGCAAGGGCCTTGCCAAACTTCCAGAACAGAACGTTTCCCTCCCCCTTGTCGGCATGAGACGTCCAGCGCACCTCCCGCACGGACTGGAAGCCATGAAAACCGCGCAGCCTGCGCAGCAAGTCGTCGATGAGGGGCCGCCAAAGGGTCATCGAGAACCCGTCATCCACGATCAAGGTCAAGACGAAGCGATAGTGCTGTTCGGGGTGCCAAACAGGGATCAGTTGCCGCCAGCGGGCATAGCCATCCAGGGTGGCCTCCTCATCCAAGCTGGCGGGTTGATCACCAGCCACCTCCGGCATCACCGGCAGCACGCTCTTGAACAGGCTGTGCGGATTCAAAAAAGCAAAGGGATCGCGCACCCAAACCGGCAACCGCTCCGATCCAGGGACACTGTCCTTGGGCAGGATCTGGGCTTCCAGGCGTTCAGGGCTGGGCTCGGGCTCCTTGAAGGAAGAAAAGCGGCTGGTTGGGGGGCTGGGCGGCGGCTTGGGGCCCACTGCGGGCACAGGGTCGGCAGCCCTCTGATCCTCGGCGGGGAGGCGCTTTCCACGCGGGCTGGGCGGGGGCGGCATTGGGGCCGATCGTCGGTGCTGCGCCAAGGGGAGGGCGGGAGGATGCACGGCCAGCCAAAGCAGATCAGCGATCGCCTCGGCATCCAGACCCACTCCCTCCCCAGCCCCCGGATCCAAACCTGCCCCATCCGGAGCATCGGCCAGAAACCCGAGGAAGGTTTGCAAGGATCGAGAAGGAGGGGAGTCGGGAGGGGTCACGGTCATCCCTCAGGTCTCATCGCCGGACGTCAGGCGTTTGAACAGGATGTCTTTGATGTTCTTCAACGCCTCTTTGGAAGGGTCGAATTTGGGATCTTCGCTGAAGAGATGGATGTAGTTCAACAACTGATCCGTGGCGCGATCATGGCGGTCGAGGTTGCCTTCCTGTTTGAAGTCGTCAATCACTTCATCGATTTTGGCCTTCTGGTGGCTCCAGAAGTCATCGCTGATGGTGTTGAACTGGGAGCGAAGGATCGTATGGAGTTGCGCCGGGTCTGGATAAGGCATGGAAATGCGCAGGCAACGGCGCTTGAAGGCTGGAGAGAAGTCGCGCTCGTCGTTGCTGGTCATCACCACGATCGGAAATTGGCAACAGCGCACCGGCACACGACTCACCTCCACTGGCCTGGGTTCGATGCGCTGCTCGACCCGTGGCCGTTCTGCTAGATCTGCCTCAGCGGGCCCCGGGTCACGGGGCAGAAGATCGGCCGTTGCCAACGTCCACGCCTTGCCCGCCTGGTGCTTTTGGGGGTGCTGAGCCTGGTGACGCCGTTCGCGCGTCAGCTCCGGGATGTCAAATTCACCCTCCTCGAACAGGTGCAGAAGTTCATTGGGCAACTGGGGATCCGCCTTGTCAATCTCATCGATCAGGAGCACCCGCGGCAGCAAGGATGGCAAAAAGGCGGTTCCCACCGGGCCAAGGGAGATGTAGTCGGCCAACTGCCGCTCCGCCGGAACAGCGGCCTCCCCGTTGGGCGCCCCGTCCGCGGCCGGCTGGAGCTGGGCCTGCCGCCGCAACTGAAATTCATCCCGCTGCAGATCTTGAAGCAGCCCAAGGGCGTCATAGCGATAGAGGCCATCCACCAGACGTGAACGGGCCGTGATGCGCCAGTGCAACACCGGCCCGAGCCGCAACCGATGGGCCAGGGCATAGGCCAGGCTGGTCTTCCCCGTGCCCGGCTCCCCGCGCACCAGCAGGGGCCGCCGCAGATGGATGGCGGCATTCACCGCCTGAAGCACCTTCTGACTCTCCAGATCGGATCCCAAGCGAAAAGATTCCCCCCTGTGCTCCGCTTGCGTCTGACTGCGCTGGATGCGCAGCAACTCGGTCCAGCGGGCTTGGTCGCTTTGCGGATCCACCTCGCCAGGATCAAGGAAGCGCCGCCACGGGGGAGGCTCAGGCCAGCGGGCCTTGTTGTGCGTATAGATCGCTTTTGGATCTGGCTCAGTGTGTTTGGCGTCTGGCGTTGCTTCGGCAGGCTCATGTTGAGCCTCAGACCTGGGATGGGCTGAGGGAATCTGAAAAAGGGGCCTGGAAGTGGAAGTGGACTGGGTCATGACGCAAAAGAGGGAATTCAAGATCAGCGGTGGAGGAAGTTACTGCTTAATTCTTATCATTGCACCCTCCTGATGCCGATCAAGAATGTAAGCCGGCCATCGCGTAGGGTGATCCACAAGGAGCAGAAGATTTGGGATCAATGAATGAGACTGGATCACCATTTCTTTGATTTGCTTGGCTATAATCTCCATCGCGTACAGACGTGACGGAGCGGCTAGAGTTTTTGAAGCTTTTGCCGACCTCATCAGATCAACCTCTTCTTTATGGAGAGGATCAGCAATCCGATCAAGATCTAAATACTCCGATAACAAATC
The DNA here is from genome assembly GCA_046340515.1 of Cyanobacteriota bacterium. Taxonomy (GTDB): domain Bacteria; phylum Cyanobacteriota; class Cyanobacteriia; order PCC-6307; family Cyanobiaceae; genus Cyanobium. The sequence goes on from JBKDTB010000149.1 coordinate 4,505, forward strand.
TAATATTTTCTTCTTTTTTTCATCAATGCACTCACCGTCGCGAAGCTTAGCTTCGTCCTCAGACCTTGTCCAATTAGATTGACAACGAGGATCAAAACATTCCAATAGGCAATCTAATCTCCTTTTATAGCAATCTAATCTCCTTTTTTTCAACTCTGTGATGTCTTCAGCCACGGAAGAAGTCTCTTCATCAGAGGGTGACCACCATGCACACACAGGCACGTGAGAATCGATCACAGAAGCAATAATTCTTTCTTTCTCAACTCGACTGGAAGGAAGATCAAGGATGAACATGACTCCTACCATATTCTGATCGCTTAGAGCTAGACGGAGAGCTTTCAGTTCAGAGTGGGCCTCATGAATGACCGGATAAAGTTTTCCCTGCCCTCGTTGAAGGGAGTTCCACTTGGCTGATAACTTGACAAGGCGCTTTTTCCCTGCCATGAAGGGGTTAGACGAAGAAAGACTCATCAGTTCTTTGGCTCTATTCAAGGAGCGAAGAACCGTTGGAACCTCGCAAGAAGAGAGACCAACTCGATCAATTTCTCCTGAAGAAATACTGTCAATCCTTATTTTCGAGGCATGAAGCAATAGATTATTTGGCAAAAAGATCTCCAGGAAGAGATGAGTATATAGTCTTCCATAGGATTTAATCAGTTGCCCTGCAAACTTTGGCAGCCCGTCTAAAAGTACATTATCACGGCTGTATTCCGAGAACAGACCTTCATCAACTAGATTGACGTCGATAGGCTTTGGCTTTTCTCGGGTGACGATATCGGCATGAAGTGTATAGCGCAAGCAATCAGATTCTTCCACATATATCAACAGAAATGCCCGTTCCTCAACTTCCTCTTGGCGCATACGCAGAACAAATTCTTTACTCACTTGTGGACTGGCCTGATTGATCACATCACGAAGAAAAACTCGAAAGTCGGAATCATTCAGGTTCTCATTTGGCCGCCAGTGCATACACTGAGTCGCAAAGGGCTCGCCTGGCCAGGACATGACATGCAGCACATATCGCGCTTTCTTCAGATCCTCAGATGAATAGTTAATGAAAAGATCGGAATTAGAAGCCTGGGGCATCTCTTGGCAGATGGGCTCATGTTGAAGCTGACTTCTCTCATCAGATGAAAGTGAATCAAGAAGTTCACAATATGATTGCAATGCTTTGGCAAACACATCATATTCTTTAGTGCCAAAATGTCGATAGACTATTCTCTTTAAGAGGATCCAACCTTCTCCACGCTTGGCTTCGCATTTATCAAGGAGGCTATCGGCGCAATTGCGCAAGTCGTCCGTATTCTGAATTGACCTAGCGATATCCGGCCCTATATCTTTGACACGACAAAAATCCTTTATCATAGCATCAAAGACTTTTCTATCTATAGCTAATGCATCGACAAGGCTGTCAATAAGAGCATATCTTGCATCGAGTATCCTGTAGTCAGTCACAGCAGCCCCTCTTTTCTTAGCATTATTTCAATATCAAGGAAAGCGCTGGCTATTTCATCTTTTGCGATGCTATTGCCAATGGTAGAAAGGACAATTTTTTGAAGTAAAGCCAGACCTTCCGAACGTTCAACACAGGTCGTTACTAGCTCTTCAAAATCATGAAGTGAAGCAGGATGCCGTTGCACATTTACAAATATATCACGGCCCATGTTTCCGCAAAACCGAAAATCACTTACCAACCTGTCTCTTTGCCTTGGATGACCAAAATGATCTGCCAGCAGACGGGCCAGATGCTTGATCGCTTGCAGCAGACTCAGCTCTGCCTCCACTGAACAGGAGGATAAAACTGGAAACATCTTGGAGGAAGAATTGCCATCCCAATCAACAACATTGCAATGGACGGAATAGACGGGATATTGACTGGTTGATGAAGCCATGCCTTTTTCCGTTTGGAATGCAGCTTGAACCAGGCCAGCCCAGCGCAACATGTCTGGTGGCCAGTCTGCATAAAGATCGGGAGTTTCCTTCAGTGTTTGCAGCAGCATAGTCGTGAAGACCCCTCTCTTGTCCTTTCCTGAGTCTTTGGCCGCTTGGCCCTCTTGGCAGGCAAAGAATTGAAATTGGTTCTTGCGGGTTCGCTCCCCAACAGGAAGCTCCTGAATGGTAGGCGGGGTATAGTACTTGCCATGAAAAGTCTTACAGGTGTCAACCAAGAAGATTTGCTGTGAGAATCCCGCGCATTCAACGCAGGAGAGAGTGAGGCGCAAATTTTCCATGGAATAACTGACAAAGTCGTCCTGCTTGGCATTGGCCAGGAGCAAGCAATGGCGATCGCCACTTTTCAAGCCATGACCTGCCCAATACACGATCAAGAGT
>JBKDTB010000150.1:0-5538 GCA_046340515.1 Cyanobacteriota bacterium
CGATCATGTTGGGTTCCGTGTCTGTTGCCTCCCCCAGGACTAATTCTTTACCCTTAAACTCTTTACATCTTTACATTTTCAATTTCATCCCTTGGGTTCTGGTTTTGGGAGTCCAAACCTGCGGCCTTTGGCTGTTTGGGAAAGACGCCGTAGAGCCGCGCCCCATCGAGTGGTGCAACTCAAGGAGGAGCAGACCCGGCATAGGTGCCTCGCAGCCCTGCCAGATTCGTCCCGATCCCCCCCCACCCAGCCACCCACTCCAGCGGAGACCCACTCCCTTGCCGAAGCACCCCGGAAGGCCAACAGCACCCCCTGCGGGACAGCAGCCATTTCCCCCCCATCCTGCCGCCGATAGGATGGGGGAATGCCATCTCAGGCAGGATGCAACCAAGCGCGTTCATCAGTTATAGCCATCAAGACCAGAAATGGCTTGAGCGGCTCAATCAAATGCTGGTGCCCTTGGGGCGAGTCGGCCTGGCCATCTGGAGTGATCAGCGGATTCGCCCGGGCGATGATTGGCGCCAGGCCATTGAAGACGAGCTCGCCAAGGCCACAGTCGCCATCTTGCTGGTGAGTCCGGCATTCATTGCTTCTGAATTCATTGACAAAAACGAGCTTCCGCCCCTGTTGGCCGCCGCAGGGCAGAGAGGATTGCGTGTGCTCTGGATTCCTGTCAGCACCTGTCTCCATGAGAAGACGCCCATCGCCACTTATCAGGCTGTGCGCCCTCCGCATCAGCCTCTGGATTCCCTCAAGAGATCCTCTGACATCAACAAAGCGCTCAAAGCGATTGCCCTTGAGATCGAACAGGCCCTGGCACCCCCGTCTGCCGAGCCTCCCCATGCCGCCCCTGGCCCGCAACGTTCCTCCTTTGGCTCCCACCTGGCAGGGCTTTCTCCAGAGATGAATCCCCGCCCGTTGGCCGCCCTGCGGAAGCGCTTCAGCCAGCTGCCCATGCCGCGTGTCACCGCTGCGCTCCACCAGGCGATTGCCCGCTGCCATCCAGGCCAAACCCTCGCCAGCCGTTATCCCGATTGCCCCGCCCATGGGGGCGCCAATGGCTGGGACGCCCTCGAGGCCTATTTCGGTGATGGCAAGGGCATCACCGACGATCTCCTCCTGGCCTGGCAACACGCCCTGGAGGACCCAGCCGCTGGCCCTGGCCAGGTTGCTCCCGCAGCCAGATCCACCAAAACGCTTGCCCTGGTGGTCCACTGGGATGGTTATCAAATCCCGCAGGGGCTGGAATGTTTTTACTCCACCTACATGGTGGATCCTGTCACCAAGGCCTATTCGCCCATGGCCTTTTCAGGGGTGATCAACCTGGACGGGAGGGATCGGAAGGCTGCGGTGGTGGCGATTGGCTCGGTGGTGGACACGTTGTTGATGGCGTGCAGAGATGAGCGTGTGAAACCGTCGGTGGAGCTCTTCGTGCCTTGGTGGCTGCTCGCTGGCGATTGGTCTGGCGAGGTGGTGGTGAGGGATGAATTCAACGATGCGGTGTCTCTGCTGGGCCATGTTCCCTTTGTGATTCGATCCGCCGATCGTTTGCGCATGGCCAACATGGAAGACCTTGAGGCGAAGATCACCCCGCTGCAGGCCGGTCAAGGGCAGTGGCTGCCAGAGGTCACGGCCATGGATCCAGACCGTTTGGCCGTTGTTCACACCCAGGCCTCCATGGTGGCGCTGCGTTGTGTGGCGCCGCCCGCGGGGCGGGGCGTGGAGGAGCGGTGGCTCAAGGCCCTGCTGAAATCCATGGTTCCCCTGGCGCTCTGGTCAACGGCGGAGAACGCCCTGCCAGACGAAGCGTTTCATGGGTGTTTGCACAGCCTGGGCCTGAGTGCCAAGGGTAAGGATGGGAAGCCATGGAACGCCCCTCCGATCTGCCCGGATTTGACCGCCGTGCCCCACCATCGCTATCAAGCCCAGGCCCACAACCAGCAGCTCAGCCGGCTCCACCTGCTTCTCGACACGCCACTCCAGCCCAAGATCCCTCGCCCCGCCCAATCCCCCACCTGATCGCCAGGCCCCCCACTCCCGCCGGTTCCTGGGATCTGTTCACCAACAGCGGCCCCCCCCGGTCGGCAGACGCTCCCTGGCCCGCTCCCCCGCGGCTGCGCCGCCGCCGGATCAACCCGGATGCCGTCAATCCCCTGCCGCTGCCGCCAGACACCGCAGAAGATCCCCGCGGGCGCACCTTCCGCCTGCCGCGCCACAACGGCGCCATCACCGAGGAGGGCGAACGGGTGCGCCTGGCGGTGAACGCCGCCATTCACCTGCGTCGTCCCTTGCTGATCACCGGCAGTCCGGGCACCGGCAAATCCAGCCTGGCCCATGCGATCGCCTGGGAACTCAACCTGGGCCCCGTGCTGCGCTGGCCGATCACTCCGCGCAGCCAGCTGGTGGAAGACGGGCTGTTCCAATACGACGCCATCAGCCGCGTGCAGGACGCGCAGGCCGGCCAGAAGCGCCGCGTGGCGGACTACATCAAGCTCGGTCCTGTGGGCACGGCCTATCTGCCCTTCGAGCGGCCCAGGGTTTTGCTCATCGATGAACTCGACAAGGCCGACATTCAGCTGCCCTACGAATTGCTCAACCTGCTCGACGAGGGCTTCTACGACATCCCGCCCTTGCAGCGTGAAGTTCTTCACCAGCCGAAGCCTGAACCGCAGACCGTGCGCACGGCGGACCCGGAGGGCACGGCCCCGGTGCTGGAGGGGCGGGTGCAATGCGGCGAATTCCCGATCGTGGTGATGACCAGCAATGGTGAGCGGGATTTTCCAGCGGCATTCCACCGCCGCTGCATCCGGGCGCGGATGCCCAAGCCCGCACACGTTGACACGCTGACCGATCAGGTGTTCGCCCACTTTGAGGACGACACCATCGCGGCGGAGGCTCGGCAGGAGATCGAGGAGTTTCTGGCCCGCTCGGCCAAGGATTGCCTGGCCGTGGATCAGCTGCTCCAAGCGCTCCATCTCCTCACCCTCAGCGACTGGCAGCGGCCCGCTGAGGCCGATCGCGACGTGTTGAGAGAGATTCTCTACCGGGATCTGATCCAGGCGGACGAGGGTGCCTGATCCCACCCCCGCGCCCGCGGCACCAGCGATCCACCTGGCCGACGCCCAGCACTGGCTGCTGGATCGGGGGGAGGGTGGCCTCACCACCCGTGAGCTGGCGGAGTTGCTCTGGCTGGTGCCCCGGCTGCCCGTGAAGCCGCCCCGTGGTGCCACACCCGCAATCGCCAACCCCGAGCCGAGCCCCGGGCGACCACCGGAACCACGGCAAGCCGCCCCGCCGCCTCCCCCCCCCCCCCCCCCGGAGCCCCCCGCCGCGCTGCCCCACCCCATCGCTCCCCCGGGGTTTCCCCCGCACCCCGCCCCCGGGCAGGCCGGCCCCGCGGAGCCCCTGCTGCCGCTGGCGGTGCTCCCCGATCCCAAGGCTGTGGACGAGCTGCGGGCCACCCTGCCGGTGCGCCTGGCCCAGGCTCCGCCCCTGGGCGACCGGGCCGAGCTGTTGCGGGCCCTGCGCCCCCTGTTGCGTCGCCGGCCCGATCCCCGCCGTTCCACCTTGGATGAGGAACGCACTGCCGAGGCCTGGGCCCTGGAGGGGGTGTTGCGCCCCGTGCTGCGGCCGGCTCGGGCCCCTTGGTTTGATGAGGTGGTGGTGCTGGTGGATGCCGGCCTGTCGATGCAGGTGTGGCAGGGCCTGGCGAGGGAGTTGGCGACGGTTCTGGCGTCGAGCCAGGTGTTTCCCAGGGTGCGGCGGCACAACCTGGCGCCTGAGCGGCTCCCGATGGCCCCTGTGTCCCTGCGCCCCGGGGTGCTGGTGCTGCTGCTCAGCGATGCGGTGGGCTCCCATTGGTGGGATGGCCGCCTCTTTGAGGCCCTCGAGCGCTGGTGTCGCCGCTGTCCTGTCACGGTGCTGCAGCTGCTGCCGCCCTGGCAATGGGACCGCACGGCCCTGTCGGTGGCGCAGCGGGTGGCCCTGCGCAATGGTGAAACAGCGGCGGCCAACAGGGCCTATGGCGCCGAACGGCTCGATTGGTGGGGCGACGAGGCCCCCCTCGCGCGGGCGGCGCTGTTGCCGGTGGTTCCGTTGGATCGGGCCGCCCTGGCCCCGTGGAGCGCGGTGGTGATGGGGGAAGCGGGCCATGCCTGCGGGGGTGTGGCCCTGCCGGCGCCTGAGGGTCGCGCGGAGCGCCTGGCCGAGCGGTTGGCTGAGGAGCCGCCCGCCACCCCCGAGCAGCGTTGGGCCGACTTCTGCGCCAGCGCCACACCCCAGGCCCAGCGCCTGCTGATGGTGATGGCCACGGCGCCGGTGCTCACCCTGCCGGTGATCGGGCTGCTCAAGGAGGCGAAGGTGCATGGCTCCAGCAGCCCCTTGCCGATGGCGGAGGTGCTGATGAGCGGAATCGTGCGGCGTCGACCCGATCAGGAGGCGGTGGCGGATCCCAACCTGCTGCAGTTCCGCCTCGAGCCGGAGGTGGCCGATCTGTTGCTGGAGCGCCTCACCGTCGCCGATCGCCTGGACGTGATCCGCACGGTGAGCGCCCTGGTGGAGCGGCGCTGGAACAGCGAGATCCGCGAGCCCTCCTTCGCGGCGGTGTTGCTGGATCCCTCCGTCGCGCCGCCGGATGGAGCCCTCGCTCGGGGCCTGGGCCATTTCGCTTCCCTCACCGCCCGCCTGCTCGACACCTTGCCGGGCGAGGAGGCCCGTGCCTTTGCCGAGCGCCTGCGCCGCGGCAGCGGCCTCGCCCCCCGCTCACCCTGGCCCGCCGCCATGCGCTTCGAAGAGCGGGCGTTCGATGCTGCCCGGTTGGTGGAGGTGCCCGCGGTGGAGCCGATCCGGGTGGAGGCGGCCCGCCTCGTGGCGCAGGAGCTGGAGCGAATTCCGTTCCACACGGCCTGGCTGGAGCCGATCACGCCCAGCCTTCGGCCCGGTGCGGACGCCGAGCCGGAGCATCAGGTTGTGGGAAGTGCTGGTGAGACCTGGGGCTTTCGTGAACCCCTCCCTGGCCACCCGCTCGTCTTGATTCAGATCCCCGCTGGTCGCTTTTGGATGGGGTCTGCGCCCGAGGAGCTGGAGCGGTTTGACCATGAAGGCCCCCGGCATGAAGTGAGCCTGGAGAGTTTTTTCTTGAGCCAGACGCCGATCACCCAGGCCCAGTGGCGGGAGGTGGCTTTGTGGAACGAGAGAGAGGGGGAGTCTTGGGGCCGCGAGTTGGATCCCAACCCCTCCTGGTTTCAGAGCCGAGGAGGGGAGGGGAAGGCCCGATTGCTGGCGGACGAAACGAGCACCGATCGTCGACCTGTGGAGCAGGTGAGCTGGGAGGACGCGATGGAATTTTGCAGCCGCCTGAACCAACGCACGGGGCGTGCTTACACGTTGCCGAGCGAAGCCCAGTGGGAATATGCCTGCCGGGCGGGGACCACAACGCCATTCCACTTTGGCAAAACGATCAGCAGCGAGCTGGTCAACTACGACGCCACCTTCACCTATGCCAACGGCCCCAAGGGCGAGTATCAAGAGCAAACGACG
>JBKDTB010000151.1:0-26602 GCA_046340515.1 Cyanobacteriota bacterium
CTGATAGATCTCCACCGAGGTGAACTCCGGGTTGTGGCGGGTGCTCACCCCCTCATTGCGAAAGATGCGGCCCAGTTCGTAGACCCGCTCAAAGCCTCCAACCACGAGACGCTTGAGATGCAGCTCGGTGGCGATGCGCAGGGTCAGCGGCAGATCCAGGGCGTTGTGGTGGGTTTCGAAGGGACGGGCGTCCGCCCCGCCAGCCTGGGTCTGGAGCACGGGGGTCTCGATCTCCAGGAAGCCCCGCTCATCCAGCCAGCGCCGCAGGCCACTCACCAGCCGGGCCCGCTTGCGGAAGGTGTCGCGGGTCTGAGGAGACACGATGAGGTCCAGATGGCGCTGGCGATAGCGCTTCTCCACATCCGCCAAACCATGCCATTTGTCTGGCAGGGGCTGGAGCGCCTTGCTGAGCATGCGCCAATCGCGCACCTTCACCGAGAGCTCGCCCCGATCCGTGCGCCGCAGGCCGCCCTCCACGCCGATCCAATCCCCGATGTCCGTGAGGGTGGTGAGGTGGGTGAAGAGGTCGGGCTGGTCGGGGTGGGAGTCCGCCAGGAAGGCCCGGTCGATGTAGAGCTGGATCGAGCCACTCTCATCGGCCAGGGTGAAGAAGGCCAGCTTGCCCATCACCCGGCGGGCCAGGATCCGACCGGCCAGGCAGACCCGCTCTGGACGCTCCTCGCCCTTCGGCAGATCCGCGCAACGCTGCCGCAGATCCGCCGCGCAATCGGTGGGGGAATAGGAGAAGGCGTAGGGGGGATGGCCGTGGGCCTCAAGGGCTCGGGCCTTTTCCAGGCGGGTCGCGCGCAGATCCGACAAGGCGGGCGGGGGCTTCAGGGGATGGGAGACATCCTGAAGGACCGCCGGTCCCACCGGGCTGCCCCGGGGTTCAGCCAGCCGCGGCGAGGGGGCCGTCCACCATGCGCTGGGAGGCGTACCCCGTGCCCCGAACGGTGAGGATCAGTTCGGGATTGCGGGGATCGGGCTCGAGCTTGCCGCGCAACCTGGCGACGTAGACGTCCACGACCCGCAGGTCGGCGGCCCGGCGCGGGGGATAGCCCCAGAGCTGTTCGAGAATCTCCGCCCGAGGCACCACGCGGCCCGGATCGCGGAACAGGAGTTCGAGCAGGCTGAATTCCGTGTAGGTGAGGGCGATGCGTTGACCATCGCGGGTGACCTGGCGGCGGTTCGTGTCCACCACCAGATCACCGAGACGGAGCACGCCGTTGCCGGCAGGCACCTCCCGCGGCTCTGCCTGGGCGGAGCCGCGGCCAACCCGGCGGAGGATGGTGGCGATGCGCACCTCCAACTCCTTGGGGCTGAAGGGCTTGGGCAGGTAGTCGTCCGCCCCGAGATCCAGGCCGGCCACCCGCTCGGCAATGGCGTCCAGAGCCGAGAGGAAAATGATCGGCACACAGGATTCGGCCCGCAGGCGGCGGCACACCGCGAAGCCATCCAGCTTGGGAAGCATCACGTCGAGCACCACCAGGTCGGGCTGCTCAAGGTGGAACAGCTCCAGGGCCTGTTCCCCGTCCTCCGCGCAGACGACCCGATAGCCGGCCAACTGGAGCCGCATCACCAACACGCGTCGCACGGCGGCCTCGTCATCCACCACCAACAGGGTGGGCTTGGGGGCGTCGTCGCACTCGCCGGCAGGGGAGCATTCCTCCAGGCTCATGGGGGCCAGGCATGATGAAGAATCGCAACCATACCCTTGAGCGGATCCCGGGGTCATCCCCCAGCAGCCCGGATCAAGAGAGGTTTCACGGATTTTTAAGCATTTCCATGGAAACAGACGACTCCGGCAGGTGCTGCTACTTGGCCGCCGAGGTCCCGGACGCCGCCACCGGCCAGCGCGAGGCGGCGTAGCGATTCCACTCCCGCGCCGCCGTCTCCAGGGCCTCGTCACTGGTGGTCTGGCCGAGCATCGCCCGCTGCAACTGGGTGTAGAGGATCGTCTGGAGCCGTTTCACGCCAGGGGTGGGTGGCACCAGCACCCGCGCCGTCTCCAAAGACCGCAGCGCCAACAAACGGGCCTCCCGCACCAAACGCTCCCCCCGCCCTGAAGGCGTCTCCGCCCGCAGGCGACGCTCCAGGGCATCGAGGGCGGCCCGGGAGGACGGAAGCACGCGGGCGGCCTCGGCAAAGCGCAACTGGTTGGCCCCGTTGGTGAGAAACAGGGCCAGATCGACCGCCGCCTCCGGCAGCGGGCTGCGGCGGGGCACCACGAGGTTCATCACGGCCACGTTGGTGTGACCGGAGGGCCCGCGCAAGGGAGGATGGGGGGTGGTGACCGCGGCAATGCCGGGGGCATTGGTCTGCAGGTTGCGCAAAAAATCGGGCCCACTGGCCACCTGGGCCAAGTCACCGGCCTGATACAGCTCGATGGCCCGCCGATACCCCTGACTCACCACCTCCCGCGGCAGCAGACGCCGCCGGTAGAGATCGGTCCAGAAGGCGAAGGCCCGCCGCCCGACCGGGCTGAGGAAGGCGGCCTGCCGCTGGTCATCCAACAGGCGCACGCCCATCTGCACCAGCGCTTCCAGCAGCTCCGCCGAATCTTCAGGCACCACCGTGACGAACAGGGCATAGCGGCCCGTGCGACGGCGGATGGCCTCGGCATAGGCGGGCACCTCCCACCAGCTCGCAGGGGGCGCGGTGAGCCCGGCCTGGCGCAGCAGGCGCCCGTTGGCCATCGTCAGGCGGGTGGTGAGATACCAGGGGATGGCGAACGGCTGGCGCCCCAACCACCCGGAAGACCACACCCCCGGCAAGTAGGCCGCAGCGGCGTTCGGGGGGAGCACGCTGGTGAGGTCGAGCAGCCCCCCCCGACTGGCCAGCCCCGCGGCGAACAGGGGGTTGAGATTCACCAGATCCGGAGCCGTGCGCGCGTAGACGGAGGCCAGGAGCTTCCGCTCCACCGAACTCCAGGGCACATCCGTCCAGCGCACCTCCATCGGCTCGCCAGGGGGACGCTGGCGGCCCCAGGCGGCCAGCACCTCGGCCATGTAGGCGTTGAAGCGCGGGGCCAGATCCAGGGTCCACACCTGCAGGGTGCGGGGATCACCGGAGGGGTCGGCTCGACGGCCGAGGGGGCCGCAAGCGGGGGCGCCCATGGCGAGCCCCGCCAGGCCCAGTCGCCCCAGAAGCGCGCGACGCGTCAGTGAGGAGGAGGGATCAACCACGCCCATCAGGTTCGGCCCGTTTCCAGAGCAGCAAGAGAAGGGAACAGACCAAGGGGGCCAGAAGGGCGGTCAGGAGGGTCTGGGCGACCAGCAGATGCGCGCCGGCCGTGGTCAGATCCTGCCAGGTCCAGCCCGCCTGCGCCAGCCGGGCCGGATCCGGAACGGCGCCGTCCACCCCGGCGAGAGGTCGGCGCCATCCCCGGGCCAGCCATTGGAGCATCAAGGTGAGATTGAGCAGGGCCGTTCCCCCGAGGGCAAGCAACCCGAGGCTGAGGGGCCGCTCAATGGCGGGACGGCGGGCCCGCAGGGGGCCCCACCAGCGAGCGAGCAGGAGCAGGCCCGGGATCCAGCTCACCAGCCCGGGATGCTGGGAATCCATCAAGAGGCCGAGAACAACCGCCAGGAGCAGGGCCGAGAGGCGACCATCCACCAGCGCCCAAGGCAGGAGCCAGAGCACGGGCCAGCAGGGCGGCACTCCCGCCAGAGTGAGCCACGACGGGGCCGCCAGGCCGAGCAAGGGCACCAGGAGAAGGCTGGCGGCAAGCACGGGCTGGCGCCTCAGGAGCTCCATCAGGGACGCAGCACCCGCACCCAGTCGACGGCCTGCACCGGAGCGATCAACTGGACCACGGCGACGGGTGCGGGATCGGCGTCGGCATCCACGACCTGGATCACGCCGACGGGAAGATTGGGGGGCACCAGTGTGCTGGCGGGGGAGGTGACGACCAGATCTCCCGGACGGGCCTCGGGGTCCTTGTCCAGAAAGCGAAGCTGGGGACGGGCGCTGCCGACGCCCGAGAGCAGCCCCTGGTGGCGGGTGCGGTTCACCCACACGCCCACCCGGCTGGAGGGATCGGTGAGGAGGGTGATGGTGGCCGTGGCGGGGGTGACGCTGGCCACCAGCCCGATCAAGCCCCCCGGAGCGAGAACCGGCTGGCCGGCTCGCACGCCGGCCAGGGCACCCTTGCCGATCACCAACTGCTGCCACCAGCCCCCGATCTGGCGGGAGATCACGGGGGCGGAGATGGCCTTGCGGGCATCGGTCCGCTGCAGCCCCAGGAGCTGGCGGAGGCGGTCGTTGTCGCTGGCGAGGGCCTGCAGGCGCGCCTCCTCCTCCACCCGACGGGCGGAGCGCAACCATTCCGACTGGGCCGGGCCGGGCCAGAAGGGGCGGCTGAGCAGGGCGAAGGCATCATTGAGGAGAGCCCCCTTGCTCAGGCGGACAACCACCAGGAGCAGGAGCACCGCCAGCAGGAGGGACCAGCGTCGGGGTCTCCCGCGGGACGGGGGGGAGCGTCGCCAACGGATGGGCATGGATCAGGCGGCTGGCCTGGTTTCTTCCGGCCCCTCCAGCAGCCATTCGTAGCGGGGGAAATCATCGAGGATCAAGCGCGTGCCGCGCACCACGCAAAAGAGCGGATCATCCGCCAGGTGGCTGAGAATGCCGGTTTCCTGGCTCACCAGATCACACAGGCCACGCACCAGGGCCCCTCCGCCAGCGAACATGATGCCCCGATCCACGATGTCGGAGGCCAGCTCGGGGGGAACGCGCTCCAGGGTGCGGCGCACGGCTTCCACGATGACGGTGGCGGTTTCGGCCATGGCCTCGCGGATCTCGTTGCCGCGCACCTGATCGGTGCGGGGCATGCCCGTGAGCAGGTGCTGGCCACGCACATCCTTGGAAAGCTGATCGTGGTTGTCGTCAGGGAAAACGGAACCGATCTCGATTTTGATCTCCTCGGCGGTCTGCTCGCCGACGACGAGATTGTGCACCTTCTTCAGATGCATGCTGACCGCGTTGGTGAATTCATCGCCCGCCACCCGGATCGACTCGCTGAGCACCGGCCGGCCGCTGCTGAACACCGCCACTTCCGTGGTGCCCCCACCGATGTCCACGATCATGGTTCCCTTGGGCTCCAAGACGGGCATGTCGGCGCCGAGGGCAGCCGCCAGGGCCTCATCCACAAGGAACACCTGCCGGGCATGGGCCTCGGCCGCCGTCCGCAACTCCCGCCGCTCCCCCGGGGTGACTCCGCCGGGGATGGCGATCACCAGCCGTGAGGCGATGGCCTCCTCGCCGTTGTTCGCCTGTTGAAGCAGGGCTTTGAGCATCCGCGCGGCCGCGTCGGCGTCGGAAATCACGCCGTCGCTGAGGGGGCGCAAGGCGATGATGTCGCTGGGCCTGCGATGGAGGCCCGCTGTGACGTCGCCAGGGGTGCGGCCGAGCATCATCTTGGCCGCCTGGCCAACGATGGTCGTGTTGCGCCTGAGGTCAACGGCCACGACCGACGGCTCATTCAGAACGGCCTCCTTCTCGACCCCGGAGAGCCAAACCAGGGTGTTGGCCGTGCCGAGATCAATGCCGATGTCACGGTCACGGGTGATCTGCAGGCGATTGAAGAGCACGCGACCGGGGGATGACAGGTCGGATCATAAGGTTGGGGGTCCAGCCTGCCAGAAGGCCCTGACCCTGTGTGTGACAACCGGGATCAGGGGTGGAACTGGAGAAGCAAGCCCCCCGAACAGGGTGGCCCATCATTGATCCATTCATTTTCAGGAGACTCCGCCATGGGCGTCAACTCCATCACTCTCGTCGGCCGTGCCGGCCGTGACCCGGAAGTGCGCTACTTCGAATCCGGCAGCGTTGTGGCCAACCTCACCCTTGCCGTCAACCGCCGCACCCGAGACGACGAACCCGACTGGTTCAACCTGGAGATCTGGGGCAAACAAGCCCAGGTGGCGGCCGATTATGTACGCAAGGGGTCCCTGCTGGGCATCATCGGATCGTTCAAGCTCGACCGCTGGACAGACCGCGTCAGCGGTGAGGAGCGCAGCAAACCCGTGATCCGGGTGGATCGCCTGGAATTGCTGGGCGGCCGTCGCGACCCGGAGTCGGCGGAGGGCGGCTTCGGGGGTGGTTTCGGGGGCGGCGAGCCCAGCGACGAAGAAGTGCCGTTCTGAGGCGTTGCGCGGCGACGGGGTCGCTGCGGACGGAAGGCCGTCAGATCTCAGTGGGGATTCTGGCGGCGCTTCCAAAGGCGCAGGCCCAACCACACCACCACCGCGACAATCAGGAGGGCCACCACCTTGTTGACCAAGCCCTCCACCGGCTTGATGAACGAGAGCACCCGGTTCCAGTTGCTCCCCAGGGCCCAGCCAGCGATGGTGAGCGCAAGGTTCCACACCAAGCTGCCGGCGGTGGTCCAAAAGAGGAAGGGACCCAGAGGCATCAGCTCGATGCCCGCCGGCACAGAGATCAGGGTGCGAATGGCGGGGATCAGTCGACCCCAAAACACCACGGCCGCCCCGTGGCGTCCGAACCAACGGCGGGAGTCGTCCAACTCCTTCACCGACACCCCGACCCAGCGCCCCCGCCGTTCCACCCACTGCTTGAGGCGTTCCTCATTGACCAGGCGGCCGATGCCATACCAGGGAAGGGCACCAACCACGGTGCCGAGCAAGCCGGCAGCGACGACACCGATGAAATTGAGCTGGCCCTGCCCCACATAAAAGCCAGCCAGGGGCATGATCAGCTCCGAGGGGATGGGGGGGATCACGTTCTCCAGCACCATGGCCGCGAAGATGCCGAGATAGCCCCACTGGCTGACCCACTGCTCGACCAGAAGGCTGAGGGAATGAACCATCGGACGGGCGGCAACGGGAGAAGGATCGGGCCCTCGGTAGGCCACGCAAGCGAAGTGTGAAGGCGGGGCGGCCCCCGAAAGGAGGCCCGGGGGCACAAAAAATCCCGGCCACCATGGCGGCCGGGAAGAACGGGTCACTTGCGGGGCGGGAAAGGCCCCGCCGATGGATCAATAGCGATAGTGGTCGAGCTTGTAGGGGCCTTCCACCGGCACATTGATGTAAGCCGCTTGCTCAGGGGTCAGCTCGGTGAGCTTGGCGCCGATCTTATCGAGGTGGAGACGCGCCACCATCTCATCCAGGTGCTTGGGCAGCACATACACCTCCTTCCCATACTGATCGCCCTTGGTGTAGAGCTCGATCTGGGCCAGTGTCTGGTTGGTGAAGGAGTTGCTCATCACGAAGCTGGGGTGGCCAGTGGCGCAACCGAGGTTGACCAAACGACCCTCAGCAAGCAAGAGGATGCGATTTCCACCAGGCAGGATCACGTGATCCACCTGTGGCTTGATGTTTTCCCAGGTGTACTGCTTCAGGGAGGCGACATCGATTTCATTGTCGAAGTGGCCAATGTTGCAGACGATGGCCTGGTCCTTCATCTGGATCAGGTGATCATGACGGATCACCTGGAAGTTGCCGGTGGCGGTGACGAAAATGTCGACATCCTTCACCACATCATCCAAACGGACAACGCGGTAACCCTCCATGGCAGCCTGCAGGGCGCAGATCGGATCCACCTCGGCAATCATCACGGTGGCGCCCAAGCCACGCAACGACTGGGCCGAACCCTTGCCCACATCGCCATAGCCCATCACCAGAGCCACCTTGCCGGCGACCATCACATCCGTGGCGCGCTTGATGCTGTCGACCAGCGATTCTCGGCAACCGTAGAGATTGTCGAACTTGCTTTTGGTGACCGAATCGTTGACATTGATCGCCGGGAAGGGAAGCTCACCGCTCTTTTGGAGCTGGTAGAGACGGGCCACACCCGTGGTGGTTTCCTCCGTGACGCCCAAAATGTTGGCGCGGATCCGGGAGTAGAAAGTGGCATCCACGGCCAGCTTGGCGCGGATGGATTTGAAGAAGGCGATCTCCTCTTCACTGCCGGGGTTGTCGAGCACCGACAGATCCTTTTCCGCCTTGCTGCCGAGGATCACCAAACCGGTGGCATCGCCGCCGTCGTCCAGGATCATGTTGGGGGTGCCGCCATCGCCCCACTCGAGGATGCGATGAGTGAAGGCCCAATATTCATCAAGGGTTTCACCCTTGTAGGCAAAGACGGGGACACCGGCGGCGGCGATGGCGGCGGCGGCGTGATCCTGGGTGGAAAAGATGTTGCAGCTGGCCCAACGCACTTCCGCGCCGAGGGCAACCAGCGTTTCGATGAGCACGGCGGTCTGCACGGTCATGTGCAGGGAGCCGGCGATGCGAGCCCCTTTGAGGGGCTGCTCGGCGCCATATTTGGCACGCAGAGCCATCAGACCAGGCATCTCGGTTTCGGCAATGGCCAGCTCCTTGCGGCCAAAATCCGCCAAACCGATGTCAGCAATCACGTAGGTGCTGGTGGCCTGCAGGTGAGGGAAGGCCTCTGTGGGCGCCACGGGCGTCGCAACCATGAAAAACTCCTTGAAGGGGGACGGCAATATCCGCAGAGGCGCCGAGACTTCGGGCTCGCTGGTCGGAGAATCTACAGTCATCTGGGCGGAAGACGCGATGGAGGTGTGCCAACTGGCGGATGCGGACGCCACCCGAAGCCTGGGCCGGCGGCTGGCAAGTCGGCTTCTGGAGGGGTTGGCAGGAGGGTCAAGGGCAGGGGGGGCGGACCCGCCACTCCCACCGGTGCTGCTGCTGCGGGGTGACTTGGGGGCCGGCAAAACCTGTCTCGTGCAGGGGCTGGCGGAGGGGATGGGCATCGACGAGCCGATCACCAGTCCCACCTTCGCCCTGGCCCACCACTACCGGGGGCAAAAGGACACCCGCCCCACCGCCCTGGTGCATCTCGACCTCTACCGCCTGGAGAACCCCGCCGCCGCCGCCGAGCTCTTCGCCCAGGAGGAAGAGGAAACCCGAGCCCTGGGGGCCGTGCTGGCCGTGGAGTGGCCGGAACGTCTGGCCTTTTTGCCAGAGCCTTGCTGGCGGGTGGAACTGGAGGTTGCGGGAGAGGGGCGGGTGGCGCGGCTCTGGAGCCCCGGTGGCCAAGCGAACTGGTCTGAAGATGGAGAGAGCGGCGCAGCGCTGGCTGGGCAAGGGACCGTTTGACCACCCCGGGGTTCATGAACGGCAGCCGCGTCGGTCGACAGGGCCGCGGTCCATCCATTGGCAGAAGGCTCAGGGCCGAGACTCGAGGTTTTGGGGAGCAGGCGACACGAGCGACCCAAACGCTCTGGGATGCCTGTCCGGGGCGATCAGGCGGTGAAGGGTCGACCCATCTGCCGCCAAACCAGCGAGCCAGGCGACATGGTTGTTCCGGAAGCGCGGGGCCGACCCGCTCGACTGCGGTGCCACCGATGGGGCAAAGATTTTGAGGTTCATGCCTCCCACCCCTCCAGCGATCCGCCGAATGCACGCCGCCGGACACCTTGCCCGCAAGCTGCCAGCGATCTCCGCATCTCTGGTGGGGGGTGAAGCGAGGGGCAACGCGGTTAGTGATTATTTCCGGCTGCAGCGACTCGCAGTTTCTTTCGATCACGACTGGCGGGATTCGTCTACACCCAACCACGTTCAGTGCGACAACAACCTTAAGCGGTCAGGGGCGCTAGGAATGCAATGCATCCGCCTCCTCGGTAACGGCAGACAAACGACAACAGCAGGCGCTCGTTTGTTGTCAAAAAAGCATGCGATATCGATTCCTCTAGACCGACAAGACCATGCTTCTCCCTGAAAAAATGCCGCAGCTCCCGGGGGATGGACGCTGCGGCAAGACAGGCATGATCAACGATGGATCTACGTGGAGCTGACAGTCATCAGAGCACCGTTATTATTGACGATATTGCTCAGGGAGGCCGCCTCATTTGAGGTATAGGTCAGGGAAGAGAGAACAGACTGATTTTGGCCATTCAGACAATTGGCCGTCAGGGTGACCGTAACACTTGAGCTGCTGCCTTGATAACTACCAGCCGGAACATAAGACCCGAGCGAATTGCTTGCATTCAAGGCGGTCCCATCCCCAGAGACAATGGTGAGAACACCATCGTCATTGCTGATATCGCCGATGTTGAAGGCTTGCGATGAGGTGAACGTGAGACTGGAGGACAGCATGGCTCCCGACTGGGAGCGACATTGGGCCTGGAGTTCAATCGTCACCTCTGAAGCGGTCTGTTGATAGCTGCCTGCTGGCACATACTGGGGGATGGATGCAGAGCAGAGCCAAGTTGCCGGTTGGAACTGGATGGACACCGCTTGCAAGGTATTCAGATACTCACCGCTGCTACCTTGGAATCCGATCAAGGTCGCCCCGTCAGGGACCGTCCAACTGAAGGAGTTGGCATTGTTCGCACTCAGTGGCCATGTCACAGACTGGCTACGACTGGTTGAGAGCGTGAGCTGATTGATGTACCAGTCCGCCATGCCACTGATGCTGGTAATGAATTCACCTGTGCTCAGGTTCAGGCTTGGCATGAACACACCGCCAACGCCACTGCTGTTGCCATGAACAAACTGCACCGTGCCTGACTTTGTTTGATAGCTGGTGCCGATTTGATTCATCCAAGCTCCGCCCCACAGGACCACTGCCGCCAACACAGGATGATCCGCCAGGGAAATCGGTGTGGAGGGATTGGAACTGTTGTCGGAAGCATTGGTTGGATTCGTGGATGGGACTCCACTGATGGCACAATCAAAAAAGGCATTGGCGGCAGCGGGTTTGGATTTATTGGTTTCCCCACTCGTCGAACCGCCCCAGACCGGGCTGGTCTCGATGGTGAATTGGGCTGCGGGAGTGCCATTGATGAGGCTTAAGAGTGGGCTCGGATAAGATGCACTTCCCAATGGATTCGCATTGGTTTGCTCCACCCAGGCTTGCAAGGCAGCTGTGTCTTGATTGAGCTGTTGGCAGTTAGCCAGAAAAGTGCTATCCGCCCGATAGCCATAGGTTTGGTACAAATCAGCCACCTGCTGCATGGCATTGCAAATGCTGGCCATACTGGCCAGGTTCGGAGCCACATTAGTGGCATAGGTTTGCCGGTTAGTGACAATCGGTGTAAAAGCGGTTGCCGCTGCGCTCGTCATCAGGGTCTCGTAGCCTGAGGTGGCAAAATCCAAAACCACTCCGTCGCCGTCCACATCACTGACACTGAGCCCAAGGGCAAAGTTCACCAGGTTGCTGATATCTGTACTCGTGTCATTGGTGATCTCCGGCAGTGGACTGGCACTGCCTCGCAACACCTGATAGCACCGAGACGACACATTGATTTGTGAGTTAGCCGTGCTCATACTTTTGGAAAAGTTCACGCCAATGCTCACCGGTGGATCGGAAGGAACGACGCCTTGGAGAGCCAAGGAATTCAGCACCGACTGCTGCTGGGCCTCTGTGTCGCACTCGTAGACGAAGACAGCCGCATAATCAGCTCCCAGAGTGGCTGCAGAGACATAGGAATCGCCATAGGCTGTAAACAGCTCCATCGGACTCAAGGACGCAGCAGCGGGCAACAGGGTGGGAGTGGTAGCAAAAATGGGGCTGCTTAGGACAGCATTAGCATAGACCACAACACTAACATCTGTGTTGCTTGTCTTGATGGAAGAGGAGGATTGGTGCTTGGCCGATTCCCCTTCGGCAGACAAACCGATGGAGTGGTGCAGCGTATTCGACAGTCCACTGCTAGATGTGCAGACCTGCACAAAGTTTTGACTGGCGACATTTTGGCTGCCAAGGCTGGCAGGGGCCACCGCGGCTGAGTTTGGCATGGCGCTGTTAAGAAACGTGTTGAAGCCCACGCCCACACCAGTCACAGGCAGAGCCGGCTCAGCATCCGGGGCCTCCAGCAGGGGGGCGGTCCAGACCGACGGCTGAAACTGGATGGTGATGGCCTGGAGTTGATTGAGATACGAACCACTCGATCCTTGGAAGCCAACAAGCACCTCACCCGGCGCCGCGGTCCAGGTCACCACGCCACCTGTGGACTGGGGGCTGGGCGGGAACGTGTAGGTTTGGCCGTTGCTGGTATTGAAGGTCAATTGATTGATGTAGTCACCATAGCTGCCGGTGATCGAGGTGATGAACTCACCGGATTGGAGGTTGACTGGATAATCCGTGGCCCCTCCAGGCTGGCCATGGGTAAAGGTGGTCGGTCCATTGGCCAAATCATAAGTGATGCTGATTTGGTTCATCCAATCTCCCCCCCAGAGCGTGATCGAACCAATCACAGGCCGACTGGCGAATTGGATGGGATCCGGATTGGAGGAGGTGGTGTTAAAGGCTGTATTTGTTGTTGCAATCGCCATGCCGACATTAATGTCTTGGTAAGAACCCGTGGTGTCTGTTCCCCAAATGGGATTTTTCGGGAATTGGATCATCAATGACGGGCTGCCATTTGCCAGAGCCGCTGGTGGGTTAAGAGACGCTGCCAAGGGTTGAACCGTAAAGGGATCCAAGGCCACGGCATCGGTCCACGTATTCAAGCCATTGATGGCAGCGGCCACATCGCCACTGTTCGAGCCAGCTACCGCTGGAAAACTAATGTTGGGATCATCGGTGTAACCATAGGTTTGGTAGGTTTTTGCCAAGTTGACAATCTTGCTCCAAATCGTCTGCAACTGACTGCGGACCGGAGCCACTTGCGTTCGGAAGGTGTTGCGGTTGGTAATCACGCTCTGGAAACTGGTGGCTGCAGGCAGCAGGGTTTCGTAACCGGCGGTGGTGTAGGCCAACACCACTGGTGCGTTGACACTTGCCTCATCAAAACCCGCCGCATAGGTTATCAACGTGGTGATGTCGGTACTGGCCGATAACGTCAACGCCGGTAGAGGATCGGAACTTCCCCGTACACTCTGATGACAAGTGCAGGCCACATTGGCGGACGATTGGGAGTTGCTGAGGGTGCTGGCGAGGCTGGCGTTCACACTAGAGCCATCGGCATCGATACCAGCAGAGAGGCTCTTTTGCACCGATTGACTTTCTGTCATCGTTTGGCAGTCGTAAACAAAGACCGCCACATATTCGCCGCCATTTACGGTGGATGAAACGTAAGAGTCCCCATATTGTGTATAGAAGCTCTGCTCGGCCAGCGCCTGGGCCGATGATGAGAGGCTGCAACTCGTGATGGCCGGACTTTCTGTCACCACCCGAGACACCACCACCACACTCACAGAGGTGTCGTTGACCGAGAGATTTTGTGTCTTGGTCTTGCTCTGGCTGACCTTGAACACACCGGGCACGCCAATGGAAAATCCTGAGGTTTGGCTCAAGGTTTGCTGCAAGCTTTCGACAGACGCACAGACTTTCACATAGCTGGCGCTCTGCACCCCTTGGCTGGCCATGACGGCATCAGACAGGGCACTGTTGGGCAAGGCACTGGCCGAAAAAGTATTGTAGCCAACCCCAATGGCAGCCACAGGCAAGGCTTCGAAATAGGGCTGCGGAGTCAGACTTGGGGCGATCCATGTCGCCGGCTGGATGTTGATGACAATGGGCTCCAAGGCATTGAGATACGCTCCACACCGACCTTGGAATCCGACAAGAACACAGTCCTCAGGCAAGGGCCAGTTGAAAGATCCTGAACTCTTGGGGCTGGTGGGCCACTTCAAGGAGGTGTTGGCTGTTGTTACCAGATTGAGCTGGTTGATGTATTCGCCGGCAATGCCTGTGATGCTGTTGATGAACTGACCAGGACTCAAGTTCAGTGGAGTACTTTCCCCTCCGCCCACTTCCCCATGGGTGAACTGGGCAGCCCCGGCGAGGGAGGAGTAATTGATCTGAATCTGGTTCATCCAATCACCACCCCAGAGGGTGATCGAAGTGATCAGCGGCAAATTCGACAGGGGGAGGGGCAGGCCGCTGGTGTTGACGCTGCTGGCCACGGTGGTGCTGCCAGAGACTGTGGGGCTGCTCTTGCTTTGCACGGAAGCACTGGCTGAAGCGCTAACGGATGTGGAGGAGGAACTGGACGATGTGGTGGCGTTGGCCGCAGAGCCCAAATTGATATCTTGATAAGGACTTCCTCCGCCGTCGCCACCACCATACGTCGGTTGCGTTTGCGTCTTGTAGGTGAACAACGGCACGCCATTCAACAGGCTTTGCGGCGGGTTAAGGGTCGAAGCGAGCGGTGTAATGACGGTTGGATTCGCAGCAACAGGTGACAGCCATTGGTTGAGGTTATTGATATCGCTCGTTAGTTGGGCTTGATTCTCATTGAAGGTGCTATCCCCACTGTAGCCATAGGTTAGATAGGCATTGCTGATCCACGCATATTGCGTGCTCAAACTCTGCAGGCAGGCCAGGTTGGGGCCGACGCTATCGGTGTAGATCGCGCGGTTTAAGGTAATGACGTCGAAACCAGAACTGGCCGAGGTGAAGAGGGTCTCATATCCTTGGGTAGCATAATCAAACACCACAGGCTGGTTGACCTGGCTGGCATTGAAGGCTTGTGCAAAAGCGACAATGGCCTCGGCGAATGCCTCTGGTGTTGTGTTGCTGTCTGCTGGCAGGATGGCGTTGGAGCCCAATAGCGACTGATAAATGCTGCAGCGAACATTGGTGCTGTTAACGGTCGCACTGATGCCCCCACCGACAGTGGCCCCAAGATTGGCGCTGGAGCCGTCAACATTGACGACACCGTTGGCTGAAAGGCTGGCTTGCACAGCCTTCTGATCCTGATCGGTTTGCGAATAGAAAACAAAGATCCCCATATATTCACCACCCTCCGTCACTGCCGAAACGAACGAATCTCCATATTGCTGATAAAATGACAATGACTCCGCGGCCGTCGTTGGCTCTGAAATGCCACTCGCCAGGCTACAGCCGTCATAGACCAGACTGCTGGTGACAACACTGCTGTAAACAACAACTGAAATCGAGGTATCCGTGACATTGAGGGAATTGCTCAGGGTGGTGCTGGCGCCAACCGTTGGGCCAGTGTTACTGGAAGAGCTGGAATCGTCATCGCCACTTCCTCCATCACTGGACGAACTGATTTGGGCACTCACGCCCAGGGCATGGCTGGTGGCCTGATTGAAACTATCCACCGATGCGCAAACCTTGAGATAAAACTTGCTGGACAAGCCCTGGCTCACCGTGGGTGAAGAGGATGAAATGGCGCTTGCCGTGGCCTGCGAGTTGAACGTGTTGAAGCCTGCACCGATGCCGCTGATCAGAGTCGATGGATTAGCGCTGTCCGTCGTGGGAGATGGGGAAGCAACAAGTTCAAGATTGCCATTGTTGTTGGAAATGTCTGAGAGGTTTGCCGCCTGGCTGGTGGAATAGGAAACCGTTGATGAATTTGATCCACCAGACTCATTTGTGCAGGTAGCAGACAATGAAATCTGGATCCCACTCGAACTATTCTGATACGATCCCGCCGGAATAAATTGATTGCTCGTGTTGATCGGCGATCCACTGCCTGATACCAGCGTCAGCACTCCATTCTGATTGGCAATGTCACAGATGTCCGTCAATTGACTGGAGGTATATGTCAGAGACGACGAGACAGGGATCTGACTCTCATTCAGGCAAGCCGCAGTGAGGGTCACCGATAGGCTTGTGGAGCTACTCTGGTAGCTGCCGCCTGGAAGGAAAGGGCTGGTTGAAGTCATGGTGTGCGCGGTTGAAATCGAGGGACAAGAAGGAGTTAAGACCAGACTTCTAGAGCAGAAGTCTTATACATAGATCAGCAGCTTTGCCAACTCAACATCCGGCGAGGCTGCCGAAACAGGGGGATACAAGGTTCAGCTTCACCTGGTGGTCCAGTCAGACAGGGATCTGATGAAGCAGAAGATGTGTGGTTCTGCAGTGTCAGA
Source organism: Cyanobacteriota bacterium (assembly GCA_046340515.1). GTDB lineage: Bacteria > Cyanobacteriota > Cyanobacteriia > PCC-6307 > Cyanobiaceae > Cyanobium. The sequence continues at coordinate 15,774 of JBKDTB010000151.1, forward strand.
CCGATTCCGATGAATCAGGAGGCAAGCCTTGCGACTGGCCATCCATTCCCATCGGCCGTTGATCATTCATCGGCCCGGGCGGGTCCCGAATGCGCAGCCAGCGGAAACGAGTTCGTTGCACCAGCGTTGGGCCCCACTCCGCGTCCGCCACGGCGTGCAGTCGCTGGTGCAGCTCCGCCCCATCCGCCGGCCGACGCCCCTGGTCGCAGGCCAAGGCATCATCCATCAAGGCGGCCAGCGCGGGGGGCAGGGCCGACTGCTCCGCCGCCGGGAGGGGGTCAAGGGGATCCGCTCTGGCAGGCCATCCGGACACCGGCCATCCAGAACAGATCGAGGGAGCGGCTGGGGGGAAGCCACACCTCCGGGAAGGCGGCGTGCATGGTGAAGGAGATTTGATGTTCCGCCCCAACCGCTCAAGGCAGGTCCGTTCCCATCCCAAGGCGATGATCAGATTGGGAGGCATGATCTTGTGGCAGATTCTGGACAGATCGATCCGGGCGATCCCTGCGGCAAAGCACGCGAACCGGTCTCGAATGGTCTCCCCATCGCCGCTGTCAGGAACGAGCCCGACAGGCAGCGGATGGGGAGTTGTCATGGCGCACTTCCTCAGGCGCAAAGAAAGACGGTGGCACCTGCGGAATCCGCACCGGCATCTGCTCCGGCCGTGGCCGTGGCATCCACCTTCTACGGCCTCGTCACCGGCGGCATCGACTGCTTCATCACCGCCTGCGTCACCGTCGCAACATTTGCCCGCCGCCTCTACCTTTTCCTCATCCTCCTGTAGATCTTCTTGCTCTTCCGCTATTTCGTCGTCGGTTCCTTGCGCCTCCGCATTGTCTTGCCCTCCTGACTTCGCCTCTTCTTGCTCCTCTTCCCCTATCTCCTCAGCCCCCGTCGAAGTTGATGGATCATCATTATCATCGTCATCGTCATCGTCATCGTCATCTGAATCATTTGAGCTTGTTGGTGTGCTCTGAGAGGAAGGAGAAGAGACCAGTTCCAGGATGCCTGGGCCGACTAAGATGATATTTGACAAGTGCTCCGCCATCGAGCTTGAATATTCGACCTTTGAAATAAAACCATCTGTTGCATCTTGACGTGCCTGTACCTGGAGTTCGATATTGATCCAACTACATGATGCCTGATAGCTGCCCGCAGGGATGAACGGATTGCTTAGAGGGAGCGTCCAGCCAGCAGGAACCATAGAGGCCTCCGGAGCAGACACCAGGGTTAGCTCGCCTTGACAAACGGCGATATCAATGATTCCCTTTGCTTGATCATGATCATAATTTAAGGTAGATACTCCTCCGTCAGCAAAATAGGCGGTAAGCGTTACCTGGACGATATCAGTACATTCGGCTTGATAAGTTCCCTCCGGAATGAATGGGCTGTCCGAGCGGCGCTGGGAGCTGGGCAAAGGGGGGGCGGTCACAATAAGAATTTCACTTGGGAAAGGATGGGTTGATGGAAATGAATAGGCTCAAGACAGATGAAGCCAGCCTCAGCTGTAGCGACGTGGCGCCGTTGAGAAGGGGGGGGGTCAACACACCATCACGCACCACAGGCTTCTGCTGCCAGGGACTGGGTTGGTTGGTGATGGCGACGACCCTTTGAATGTGGCGAAATTTGGGCCGGGCACGCATTTGACGCCATAGGCCAATGACACAGCGGAAGGATTGGCAGCACATTCCTCGCGAAAGACTGGAGCGACCCAGGCTCTGGGAATGCGCTTGATCCAGGCGGGAACGCAAGGGCGCGGATCAGAGGGAACCAGGTTGGACGTGGTCATGGGAATCAGGGATCAAGTCATGGGACAACGTGGAACCTCAGGAGGGTCTTTCTTGGCAGGAGTTAATAGCGCCGTTGTGGGGATACGTGGTCTGCGGATCCTGACAGGTTCATGCCTCGTTCAAACTTCATTTCGGCATGATCCGAGTGCATCAAGATCGCTGCGGACATTGAGCGCAGGCACGAGTTTGACCGAGAGGGAGGGAGCAGAAGAAGAAATGCACCCCACTCCTGATCTCCCAGATGATTCTGGATCGTGATCTTGACCAGAGCCTGGGGCAATATACCTGGAGATACAGAATCAAAACCGCAGCAACAACGCTTCCACCAAGAACACCTCATCAGGCATTGCAGATCTGTATGTAGATGTTGTTTGTATTCAGATCGTTTCCGCCAGCATTAAGATAGACACTGATTCCTGCGGTTGAGCTTTCGGCCACTTGCTCGCTGTTAGTGTTGGTTGGGAAACTGCTGATCGGCAGGGTTGTGCCATTATCGGTATTGCAGATCGCAATTTGCTGAGCACTTACCGCTCCGCCATCACCATTTGTAAACAACCAAAAGCAGACTTGGTAGTTTTGACCTGTGAGGTTGGTGATCAGCGGGGCAGCTGGCGCTTGAAAGGACATCTCTCCTGCGTCATTATGGGTCTCATCTTGTGTGCCAGTAGCAATTTGGACAGATACGGTGCTCCCTGGTGCCACCGTACCGGTGACACTTGACGAGGCATCAGTAAGAAATACCCAACCTCCACTGCACGCGGGACAATCATACGCTCCATTCTCGGTAAGTTGTGGAAGAAGAGAAGACAAGTCGTAGTCGAAGAAGACGGCTGTCGTGGTATCTGTGTCTTGCGTGTTGTTAACAAAATAGAAGGTGTAATTGTTGCCACCGTAATAGGTGGTTGGAGTAGAAGCTCCGACCGCATTCCAGGCAGCGCCGGTTTCTTGGCTGTAGGCCTCGATGTGGTATCCGACAGAGGAATTGGAGTTGCTCATGGGAAGAAGCAAATGGGGAGGTGAATGTGCTGTGAATGGGGTCAGAGGTGACCCATCGCGGGCAGCACCGAATTAGCTGCCATTGCCGAGTTGAATATAGATATTGTTCGTGTTTTGGGTGCTGCCCCCCGCATTCAGTGTGACGCTGAGCCCCGTGTTAGAGCTGTAAGCCACCTGTTCGCTACTCGTCTGGGTTGGGAAACTACTGATCGGCAGGGTTGTGCCATTACCAGTGTTGCAGATCGCGATCTGCTGATCCTTGACATCTGTTCCACCATTCGTGGAAAACCAAAAGCAAACCGTGCCAAAATCACCAGCAGTCAGCAATGGAGCAGCGCCAACCTGAATCTGTGCATTAGGATCGCCCAGAAAAAAAGTCACAGATGACGTATTCTGGGGAGAAACGGTTCCGCTGATGGAGCCACTGATGATGTCATCGACGGCAGCGATCGAACTGACATCGTAGCCCAATGTCACTTCTGTCGTCGAAATAGTGTTGCTGGTATTATTAACGAAATAAAATGTATAGCTATAACCGGTCCCTTCCCCGACCTCGCCAGGATACCTATCGGCGTATTCAAACGCAACGGTGCTTGCTGAGCTCATGAGTTGTTCTGTGGATGAATGAGTGTGTGGGAATGACATGCCAACCAAAGGATGGTGGCGCATAACAGATCGTGGCTTCAGGGTGGACGAAAAACGGAGGGGCACGGCAAGCCGACCATGCAGGGATGAAACTCAGGAAGCATCATCCAAGCCTTTGCTCATCCAACCGAACATCTTTCGCACGGCCGATTCATCAAGATTCACCGGCAGTGGAGGCAAGGATTGGAGCTGGGCATCCACAGCGCGAATCAACATCGCCACCTGGTCGGAATCCGAGAGTGGTGGAGCCAAAAGCACCGACTTTCCTTTTTCCCTCTGGAGTTTCTGCGCGGCCTGCAGAAGAAAGCCAGGGCGATCCTGATTGGCCAGAGCACTGGCGACTTGCTGTTGCAGATCGCGATGCCAGCGATAAAGCTGAAACAGTCTGCCTGTGTTGCGCACCTCTTGCCCCAACTGGAGGAAGGCCACAGATATCACCAAGACAACAGTGGTGCTGATCTGCACCGTCTTCAGCGTGCGGTTCGTGTTGTTCACCAATCCCTCCGCCAATCCCTGCAGGATCGTCAAGCTGAGCAGACAAAGCGACGCTGTGGCCACCACCAACAAAGCTTCCTCCTGGGCACGGGAGCGGATGACAAGTTCACAGAGGCGCTCGCTTTCCGTTTGCAGAATCAGGGTCTGCTGCCGCAAGCGCACCTTCTGGCTGGCCGTCGCACCCTTCAAGGCATCGATCAGGGTTCGGACCTGCCGCTCGCCCTCCGCTGCCTGCGCACCCCACAGCGAAAGCGGCTGGCAGAACTGGAACTGTTGATTGCTCTTCAAGCTCCACTGCAGCGTGAGCGTGTAGAGCAGAAGCGCCATCAGCGAGACCCCTGTCCCAAGGAGAATCTGGCCGGAACGACTCAACCGCTGGCCAGACGAGGGCGGAGATTCCGCCACCTTCGCCGGACGGCTGGATGGCTCCGCCGGCTCCACCAGCACCGGCCACCAGGCCGTCATCGCTGAGCGACCAGATACCACCCCCCACTTCCCTGAGGCCGCCAGCGGGGTTCCCAGTTGGCGTAGGAGTAGTGCTGATGGGCGCCGTTGTGGTTGGCGGGGTAGCCGCCATGCACCAAGTCGCAACTTCCGTAGGGGTCGTTCATGATCACGCCGGTGTCGTCGTAGCCGATCACCACGGTCCAGTGGCCACCGCCGCTCGGCGCCGATGGCGGGCCATGGTGCAGCCAACCCACGGCCACCGGACGGCCGGCGTCGATTTCGCTTTTGAGGGTTTGCAAGGTTCCATCGGTGCGAAATTCGGCTTTCAAACCCAGGTGCCGCAAGGCAGCCAATTGGGCCTCCGCACTCGTGGAATCGCCGTAATGACCACGCAGGGCGTTGTAGTCGTCCTCGTTGGGTTCCTTTCCCCAATAGGCCGCGAGCATGGCGGAGCTGGCGGAAAAGCAATCCCGCCACCCCTGGCCATCGTCCATCGACAACTGGTCAAACCAAGGCACGTTCAGCGGGTTGTTCTTGCTGGCGGCAGCACCGACGGCAACAGCCTTGGCCGCGGTTGCCATGGCTCCGGCCGCCACGGCCAGGGGAGTGAGCGAGCCCGTGGGCTGGCTCAACCCCTTCTGCCAGAGCGTCGCCTCCGCCTGACGACGACGCAGCAAACCGTCGCTCACCGCCGTGCCGGGATCGCAATACAGCAGCAATCCACTGGGCACACCCGCCCAATCCTTCTCCCGCAACAAACGGCTGATGGTGTCAAACCCATCGCTGCCATAGAAGTCTTCGCCGAGATTCCAGGCGAAGGAAATCAACGCGCAGCGCTGATCCTCCGCCATCGAGCTCCAGTAGGGAATTTTGCTGGCCAAGTGGCGCGCGCAACCATTCACCCCACTCAGCAACTGGGCGTTGCCTTCCGCCCTGCTGATCGTGTCGCCCGGTTGGACCGGTCGGCCGTCGAGGCTGGTGAAGCCATAGCCGATGGTCCAGGGTTCGCCGCCGCTGGCCGGATCCGGGTAGGCGTGGCCCACGAAGCCCTCGAACTGGGCAATCAGCTGCACGGCCGCCCCATGGGAAGGCGCTTCCGTCGACGATGGCGGGGCGATGGAACGCCCCCCATTGGATTCCACAACAGCTGCGGAGGGTTTCAGCGCGGGGGCCGCAACCCGATGGGCAGGGGTGCCGCCCGTGGCCCTCGCCGCCACTCGGCCCGCCAGAGCGGCTTCGGCATGGGCAGCAGAAGACACCGCCGGGAGTTGGGGCAGCGGTTGGGGAGGGAGTGCGTTGCGGGTCTCCGCTGGCGGTGCCGGGGTGGGCTCGGGGGTGCTGGGCTGAATCGGACGCAAGGGCTGCAGCAGGCCCGACACTTTGTTGGCCACGTAGGGGGCAAAAAGCGTCAGGCCGGAATAAAGAAAGGTGGTGACAGCGGCAGCTGATGCGGGCATCTGACAGGTGAGCCCATAGGTGTAGAGGGAAAAGATGCTGAAGCCCACATAGATGAGAAGGATCGCCACCATGCCTGCCAGGGCAATCAGCCGGCTGCTGCTGGCTTCCATCACGGTGAGCGCAACCACAGCCCCTTTGGGTGCAACGGCCCCCAGCTGGCTTTTTCTGTCCCCCAGCGATTGGGTCCAATTCTCATCCAGGGGAATGCGCAACATGGTGGGCTCGGAGGCGGCATTCGCCAACGACCAACCACCGTGCTGCAGTCGCCAATAAATGAACCCAAGAATGACGAAAACGGCGACGAAGATCCCGATACTGATCGCCATCACCACCTGAGGCGTCATGGTCTGGCAGAGGCCGGAAGCCGCAGCGAGTTGCTCTTGTCCTGCCGCAGGCAAGGCAAGGCCCAAAAGAAGCCAAACCCCCCAGTTGAAGACCTTAAAAAACGAAGGAAGCTTTCGACGGCTTGGATCGCCCCGAAAACCCATGGGACTCCTTTCTCCTCTTGGCTCCGACCAAATCGACATCGTTTGCTGAGCGAGTCGAGATCAACCTGATGCCAAGGGGTGAAACCGCCAAATGTATTCATAAGTATTTCCGAGCCGCTCCTCCCCCGTGCCTCGGCCCAGTCTTCTCAGCCGGGCTGAAAGCCAGCTGGGGCAGGGGTTCTGGCCCTTGAGAGCCTGCCATCCGCCCTTCGCCCCCCGGGTGGCTCACTTTTGAGGATGCCAATGGCTCACTTTTTGGCAGCGACACCTCCCTGCCATGCCAGCCCAGCCCCGACCCATGCCCCCCCCCCGCACGACGCGCCCGGAGCAGCAACAGCGCTCTGTCCAATGAAGATTTGGCACACCCTTGGCTCGTGCCACCTGCAGACCGTCCGAACGCTCCTGATGGCTGTTCGGCGCGTTGACCAGCCAGCCGATGCCGCCTCGCTTGCCCTCAAGCCTTTCGGCAGGCGGACGCGACGAGAGGGGTCTCAAGGTCTGGAACGGCTTCTCTCATGAGCTGGCCGAGCGACTGGGTGAGCCTCCGCGTTTTGTCGACACCGGTTTCAGCCCGGCGAACCTGGAGCCGACGCCGCGGAGCGAGTGGTGGGACCGTCTGAGCGGGCCAGGCCCCTCACCCCCCAAGGCCCGCCCCATCCCCCAACCCCAGCCGCTCGTGCAGCGCCGCGATGATGCGGGCGTTGGCGGCCGGGAAGGGATAGGCGGGCAGGTCGGCGGGCTCCACCCACCGCACCTGCTGAGACGCCAGGGGTTGGGGGTCGCCGGAGCGCCAGCGGCAGAGGTGCGCCACGAAACGCAGGCGCTTGTGGCTGTAGGCGTGCTCCACCGTGATCAGCTCCTCACCCACCTCCGCTTCGATGGCGAGTTCCTCCCGCAGCTCCCGGCGAATCGTCTCGACGATCGGCTCATCGGGCTCCTGCTTGCCGCCAGGGAACTCCCACAGCCCCCCCAGCAAGCCCTCCTCCAGACGCTGATCAATCAACACCCGTCCCGCCGCGTCGCACACCACGCCCACACCGATCACCTGATGAGGCACGGGCTTCGACATCTCCTTCACAGGGAAGCGGGTGGGGTCGCCGGCAGCGTAGGCCCCGCAGGCCAGGCGCCAGGGACACTCCGAGCAGAGGGGACGGCGGGGGGTGCAGACCGTGGCGCCCAGATCCATCAGCGCCTGGTTGAACAGCCGCGGCTGGCGGGGGTCGAGCAGGCTCGCGCTCCAGCTCCAGAACAGGCGCTCCTCCGCGCGGGGTGGACGGGGATGGGCCCCCAGCCGGGCCAGCACCCGCCGCACGTTGCCATCGAGCAGGGGCACGGGCAGATCAAAGGCGGAGGAGAGGATGCCACCGGCGGTGCTGCGGCCGATGCCAGGCAACGCCAACCACCCCTCCAGCGTGCGCGGCCAGGGATCCGGCGTGCCCCGCTCCCTTTGCCGCACGAGCAGCAGCTCGGCCCCCTCCCGCAGGCGGCGGGCCCGGCTGTAGTAGCCCAGGCCCTGCCAGAGCCGCAGCAGGGACTGGCCATCGGCCGCCGCCAGGGCCACCAGATCGGGCAGGGCGCCCATCCACCGCCGCCAGTAGGGGAGCACCACCCGCAGCTGGGTCTGCTGGAGCATCACCTCGGCCACCCAGACGGCCAGGGGATTGACCTCCTCGCCCGGCGCGGGCCAGCGGCCGTCAGGCGTGGCCATCCAAGGCTTCTGTCCGGGGTCGCGACGACCGGCTTCCCGCCACCAGTCCAGCAGCGACGGGCGCAGGACGGCGAGGGGAGCGGGGAACGGTTCCGGGAGCGGGAGGGCGGCCGAAGGGATGGTCGGGGTCATGGTGAACGGCAAGGCCCCTTCCCCAAGCGGGGAGCGCCCCAGCGTGCCATGTCCTCCCCGGCAGGACGACACATCCACTCCATTCCAGGGAAACACCACCTGCCTCCCCATCCGCCACCCGCCCTCCCTTCAGCCGTGACGGCGATCACATCTGGAACTGATTTGAAGTGATCCTGGGGGTGACGCCAACCCAAACATTCTGTGACGAAAGGGGAAGACTTCAACACGCGTCATTTCACCACTCTGACGCCGGAGGGCTGTTGGCAAGCCAGGGCTCGGGGCCAGCCCGGGAGAACGGGCTGCCAACGCCAAAAAGCACACCCCGAACCCTGGCACAACCCTCTCCGAACCTCAAAGGATGCAAAAGCGCAACCTCACACCAATCGCGAAAGATTCTTGGATCTGCAGCTTTTCAACCTCACTGATCCCCTTGAATACGCTATCACTATTCATTGATCCATCCCGTCCAGGCCGCAAGGGAGTTTTGCCATGTTGATGCCAGCCCGACTCGAAGCCTTTGACATTTTGATGTGGGTCTGCAACGGACATCACGCCGGGCGGGTCACCGCTCTGAGCCAGCCCACCATCAGCCGGGCGGCGCATCATGTCAGCGAGCGGCTGGGCATCAGCCTGCGCAAGGTTCAGGGGGAATGGCAGGTGAGCGGCAACAACCCGCGCCTCGCCCAGGAGCGCCAGCTCCACCAGGCGGGACGGTTGGCGTCGAAGGCCCCGACCCGGCTGGAAGCCGGCGCCCTCTCCAGCCGTCTGCTGGCGGAGCCGGCCCCGACGGGTTGGGTGCTGGGTCGGGAGGATGCCATCAACCAGCCGCGTTCCCTCTCTCTTTTGAAACAGCGGGTGATCGACGCTTGGCTCTGCACCAGCGCCCTTGATCTCCCCGAGGATCCCGACCAGACCCTGGCCGTGATGGAGCTCCACCGCCAACCCCTGCGACTCGTGGCCGGTCCCGCCCATCCGCTGGTGGGCCAGCGGGATCTCGCCGTCGCCGACCTGGCTCCATTCCCCAGTGTGGCCCTGGAGGGCAACTGGTACCCCCAGAGCGCGGCCCGGCTCCGGGCGCACGGCCTCTGGTCCGCCCCCCGTCGCCTGAGCCACCACAAAAGCCAGCACTGGGAAGGGCGCACGGCCGATGGCCACACCCTTGCCTACGCCTCCCCATGGACCCTGGCACGGAATCCGGCGCTCTGCCCCCTCCACTTCGACTTGGGTCTGGAGCACACGCTGGCCCTGGTGGTGTTGCGCGACCTGGCCAACCATCCGCGCATCCAGGAGCTCTTTGAAACCCTGAGGCGGCGGGTGGCCCTGCGGCAGGAGGGGGAGACGACCGCCTGCGCGGCCTGACCGACGTGGCCAGGGCAGCCACCCCCCTTCCGGTCAGCCGAACCCGCCCGGACGCTGGCGAAAGCTGGACAGCGACACGTTCGCAGAGGGTGGCACCGCACCCCGAACAGCGGGAGCCCGGGGCGGGGAGGGAGGCTCCACCCTTGGCACGGCCACCACGTTGAAGGCCACCGACCAGCGTTCCCCCTCGCCACGAAAGGGGGCCACCGAGTGGGGTTGCCAGGCCGGAAACACGTAGTAGTCGCCCGGCACAGGCAACACATAGTGGGCCATGCCGGTGCGGAAGGTCTGAATCTGCCATTCCTCCGGTCCGTGGAAGCAGAGTTGGCCATCGAAGCGCTCGCTGCAGATTTGCGGCGGCACCTGCAGAAAGAGCACACCCGAAAAGCTGCCGCCGTGGGTGTGGGTGGGGTTGTAATCGCCCGCCCGCTGCACATTCAGCCAGAGGTCGATCAAGCGCAGGCCATAACGTCCCGGCGTCCAGGGACCACGACCTTGGGGCGGTTGCTGGTCGATCACATGGCGAATCCAGCGCTCACAGGCCGGGAGGAACACCTCTTGCCCCAACTGCCGCGTGGCCGGATGCCCCGGAGGGAGTTCGCGTTGCTGAAACAACTGGCCGGCCAGCTTTCCCGAGGCATCCGGGCAATCCTCCGGCGTGGCCACCACCTTTGCCGCCAGATCTCGGAGGTCGGTCAGCAGGCCGGGGGCAAGGCGGCCCCGCAACACATAACGGGGAAAAAGGGTGAGGATCTCCGGGTTCGCCGCGGCATCAGCGGTGGCGTGAGCCAGTGGATCGGGGGCCGCCGCGTTGATGGCCTGAGGGTTCAAGGCCTGAGAGTTCCAAGCGTCAGAAGAGGCCGGCTCGGCAGCCATGGCAGGACGTCGACCGGGAGGCCAAGGTTAAGACGGCATGGTCAACGGGCTGAACCGGAAAGGGGGAACGGGCTTGGCAGCTGTCCAAGCCAACAAGATCCATTCGCTGTTCCCTGATCGCCCCTCAGCAGGCCATGTAGTCCTGAATGGCTGAGCTGCGTCGACGCAAGCCCGCCAGGGCCTCCCGCTCGAGGTTCCGCACGCGGTCGCGGCTGATGCCCAACACCCGGCCGATGCCCGTGAGGCTCATGGGCTCATCGCCCTCCATGCCGTACCTCATGCGCAGCACTTGCCCCTGCAGCTCCGGCAGTTGTTCCACCAGGGCCCGCAGATCCCCCTTCAGGCATTCGCCATCCACCATCTCATCGGGCAACACCCCGTCACCCGCCAGCAGATCCAGCAGCTCCGTGTCTTCCCCGTCCCCCACCTTTGTTT
>JBKDTB010000152.1:0-5585 GCA_046340515.1 Cyanobacteriota bacterium
CCAACCCTATGGCCAGCGAGGAAACCAGCGCTCCCCTCTCCGCCCCACGCACTGGCGATAGCCTTCCCCCATGCCCGCCGCCACCCCCGCTCCCTTCACGCCACCAGCGATCCCATGGCTCCAGCCCCAAGCCCTGGAGCCCCAGCCCAATCTCGGGCCCGGCCTGGATCCCATTCGCTGCGGCCAGGCCCTGGCGCGGCTCTGTGCGGAGCCGGATGTGCAGGCGGTGGTGGTGTTCGGCTCCCGCGGGCGGGGCGACGCGCGGCCCGACTCCGATCTGGATCTGGCGGTGATCCTGCGCCAGCCACAGCTGACACCCAGCGAAAAGATGGATGGCTGGCGGCGGTTTCGCCAAGTGCTCGGGCCCCTGGGCGTGGGGAACGATCTGGTGGTGGGCGGCAGCGCCGACGCGGCTCGGCTGAGCGGCTCCCGTTGGCATGTCTTCGGTGATGTGGCGCGCGAGGGAAAGGTGCTTTATGTCGCCGGCTGACGACGCCCGCTTGCTGCTGGCGATTGTTCGCCGCCACCTCAGGACGCTGCGCTTCGGCCTGGATCCGGCCCATCCCGAGGAAGATTGGGGGTTCACCGCCCAACAGGCGGTGGAAAAACTTCTCAAGGTCTGGATCGTTCTGGCCAACCGCCGCCCACCCCGCGTTCACGACCTGGCCGACCTGGCCGACATCTCCGGTCAAACCCTCGACCCGCGCCTGCTCGCCCTGCAGGTTTACGCCGTGGAAGCCCGCTACGAGGCGGGTCCCTATCCGCTGCCGGCCCCGCGGTCGGAGGTGCTGGCTCTCCTGGAGGCGGAACTGTCGCGCTGCGAGCGGGCCGTTCCCTGACCTCCCCTCAAGGCATCCGCACCCCCGCCGCCCGCATCGCCGCCGACAGCGACCACACCTCCACCACCAGCCCATGCCAGGGCTGGATCGTGGCCATGTCGAGGGCCATGGGGGTGGGGGCGGCGGCACGGAGGGCGCGGGCGGCGCTCAGGCCCGCTTGCGCTTCGAGGAGGCGCTCCCGCAGGGCGATCTGACGCTCGGCGGCGAGCACCCGTTCGGGGCAGTGGGCGAGGAGAAGAAGGCCGCGGGCGAAGGTCTCCTCGAAATCCGCCAGGAGGGGATTGAGCACCTGATTCAGCAGTTCCCCGGGCGCCGGGTCTCCCGGAGCGGGCCGGAAAAACTCCTCGGGGAAGGGATCGGGTCGGGTCGCCATGGGGCGATTTTAGGTCGCATGGATCGCGCCGAAAGGGGGGCTTACCCCAACATCAAGCCGCCGTCTTCGCTGAGGCCGGCGCGGGCGCTGCGCAGGTCGAAGAGCAGCTCCGCCAGGGTGAGCTGCTCCAATTCCCGCTCGATCGCCCGGCTCAGGCGCTGCCGCAGAAGAAACGCCACCCGCTCCGTGGCCCGATCCGCCCCTTCCGCCAAACCCGTCTCCGTCGGTCCCGGTTCGGTCTGCACGGGGGCTCCCCCGGCTCCGGGCCAGGCTCCCACCGCCCGCAACACCTGGTTGAGCGTCAACGCCTCCGGCCGGCCAGCCAGCCGATAGCCCCCCTGCCGCCCCCGCCGGGATTCGAGCACCCCCGCCCGCCGCAACCGCAGCAGAAGTTGCTCCAGGTGGGGGGCCGGCAGAGCCTGGGCCACAGCCAGATCACTCACCGAGCGCCAGCGCTCCGGTTCCCGTGCCAGCTCCAGCAGGGCCTTGAGGGCCTGAACACCGGTGCGGCCGATCACCCCGCCGCCTGGCTCCGCAGCCGCTCCAGCAATGGCTCCAGCGTGTAGCCGAACAGGGCTGGATCCGGTTCCCCCTGCGGGAGATCCTCCAAACCCAGCTCCCGCCAACGGGCCGACACCCGCTCCTCCAGGGCGGCATCCCGGGAGAGGGGTTCACCCCAGGGGTGGCGACGTTCCGGACCGATCTTCGTGGTGGCGTCGATCGCCAGCCGGCCCCCCAGCCCGAGACGTTCACTGGCGAAATCCAGCGTGTCGAAGGGGGTGTCCTCCAACACGAACAGATCCCGCTGCGGATCCACCTGTGCGCTGATCGCCCACACCACCTGGCGCGGATCGCGAATGTTGATCGCCTTGTCGACAACAACGACGAACTTGGTGTAGGTGAACTGGGGCAGAGCGCTCCAGAAGGCCATCGCCGCCCGCCGGGCCTGGCCGGGATAGGCCTTGTCGATGGCGATCACGGCCAGCTTGTAGCTGAGGGCCTCCATCGGCAGGAAGAAGTCGACGATCTCCGGGATCTGCTGCCGCAGGATCGGCGTGTAGATGCGATTGAGAGCGATGGCGAGCATCGCCTCCTCCTTCGGCGGGCGGCCGCTGAAGGTGGTGAGGAAGATCGGATCGCGCCGATGGGTGACGCAGTGGAAGCGCACGAGGGGTGAGGCCTCGATGCCGCCATAGAAGCCCATGTGGTCGCCGAAGGGGCCATCGGGCAGCTCCTCGCCGGGGGTGATCGTGCCCTCCAGCACCAGCTCGCTGTGGGAGGGCACGGAGAGATCGACCGTTTTGCAGGGGGCCAGCCGCACCCCCTCGCCGCCATAGAGCCCGGCGAAGAGCCATTCGCTGAGCTGCACGGGAATCGGCGTCGCCGCCGCCATGATCAGCAGCGGGTGAACGCCGATGGCGATGGCGATCTCCAACTTGCGGCCCATGGCCGCCGCCTTGCGCAGGTGACGCGCCCCGCCCCGCACGCTCAACCAGTGCACGGTCATGGTGGTGGGCGACTGGCGCTGCAGGCGGTAGACGCCCACGTTGGGGGTGCCCGTTTCCGGGTCTTTGGTGATCACCAGCCCGAGGGTGATCACGCCCCCCGCATCCCCCGGCCAGGGGCGCAGCAGGGGCAGGGCGTCGAGGTTCACCTCCACGCCGCGGACCACCACCTGGTGGCAGGGCGGCAACAGGTCGCGGTCGGGCACGGCCCGAAACAGATCCCAGGCGAGGCCGCCGTAGCGCTTGAGCTCCGCCAGGCCCTTGGGCGGCCGGGGCTGCTGCAGCAGCGCCAGCTTTTCGCCCAGACCCTCCAGCTCCTCCGGCCGCTCCATCCCCATGCTCCACACCACCCGCTCCACCGTGCCGAGCAGGTTCACGGCCACGGGCATGGGGGAGCCCACCACGTTTTCAAACAGCAGGGCCGGTCCCCCCAGCCCCAGCACCCGATCCGCGATGGCGGCCAGCTCCAGATCCGGATCCACCGGAGCCGTGATGCGCCGCAACTGGCCGCGCCGCTCCAGCAGCTGGAGGAACCCCCGCAAATCACGCCCCTGCTGGGCCATCACGCCAGCCAACACTCGCTCCCTTTGGGAGGGCCACTCTGGCGGATCAAGGGGGTGGTGGGGGAGTGGGGTGGGCAGGGGGCTCAGGCCAGGGGGTGGAGGGCTTCGAGTTTGGCTTGGATTTCGGCTTCGGGGAGGCCTTGGGCTTCGAGGAGCTTTCGGTAGTTGTCCTTGGCGTTCTTTGTTCGGGGATGATCACCTCCCAGGCCCGCCAGGAAGATCCGTACGGCTCGCGCTGAGAGCAGCTCCGCCTCCGCCAACCCGTGGGTAGCCTGCAGTAACTGCCCCAGGTTATTGAGATCAAAGGCTACCTCGGGATGGTTGGGTCCGTAGTTGGCCTCATCGATTGCTAGTGCCCGCCGCATGAGCTGCTCCGCCTCTGCCAGCCGGCTGGTGCCATGCATAAGCGCTGCCAAGTTGTTGAGAGCGGTCGCCACAATGGGATGCTCACTGCCATGGCTGGCCTCATACATCACCAGGGCCTGGCGCATCAGTAGCTCTGCCTCCGCCAGGCGGGTGGTGGCCATCAGCAGCATCGCCAGATTGTTGAGATCCATGCCGATGCTGGGATGGTCGTTGCCGAAGCTGGCTTGATCGATCGCCAGGGCCCGACGCATCAGCGGCTCCGCCTCTTCCAGCCGGTGGGTGGCCCGCATCAGCATCGCCAGGTTGTTGAGAGCGGTCGCCACATTGGGATGCTCAGGCCCGTAGCTGGCTTGATTGATCACAAGGGCCCTCACCATCAACTGTTCCGCCTCCGCTAGCCGGTTGGTGGCCTTTAACAGCGTCGCCAGGGTGTTGAGATCCCTGGCCACATCGGGATGGTTGGGGCCGTAGCTGGTTTCAGCGATTTCAAGAGCCCGCCGCATCAGCGGCTCCGCCTCCCCGTATCGCGCCAGTTTGTGGAGAAGGCAGGCCTTTGCGGTAAACAGCTCTGCCACTGCCGGGTTCGCCTCGCCCAGCTCTCTCTGGGCCTCCTCAACGCCCCTCTCTGCAACCGCCAATAAGGGCTGCCAGATGGTGCCCTCTGCCATCTTCCACAGCCGGCCAGCCAGCCACGGGGCCCACTCGCCCGCAGGCTGAACCCTGCAGGAGTGGTGCAGCGCCCTCTCCAGCCGCTCCGCGTCTTCCGCCTGGATCGCCTTAGCTTCCAGCCCCTCCAAAGGCCCATCGAAAAAGGCAAACCCCCAGCGGTGCACCGCCGCAAAGCTGGCGGGATTCCGCTGCCGTTCATCGGCCTGCAGGTGATAAGCCATCTCGTTGTGCAGCTGCCAGCGGCTCTCGCCAATGGGCTCGATCGACCAGAAGCGGCCCAGCTCCGCCGCTCCCGTGGCGGGGTAGCCCGTGGCGAAGTGGGTCACCGCCTGGCGGAAGAGGTTGTGATCCCAGATGCCAAAGGCGGACAGCAGCTTCACGGTGGCCCGCTCGGAGGCATCGAGGTGGGTGAGCAGCCGATCAATCAGTGTTTGGTGGCTGCCGCCGAACACCTCCGGTGTGCGCTCCGCGGGTGGCGTCTTGTCATAGAGCTGGGTTTCCAGCTCCAGGTAGAAGGGCCCCCCCTCCGCCTGGCTTACGATTTTCTCCACGATCGCCGGCTCGTTGATGCCGCGCTTGGCCAGAAGCAACCGGGCATCCTCATCGCTGAGCTGGCCCACAAGGTGTTGCTCGCAGACTTTGCTCCAGCTCATGTCGTAGCCCTCCTCCCAGCTCAATTGATCCCGCCCGCCGATCAACCAGAGCACTTCCGGCAGCTCGCTCACCAGATCCACCAACCACTTCTCCCTTGGCTCTCGCCGGCGCCCACTGCGGCCCATGCCTCGATGCCAGAGGGTTTCGTAGGTGTCGAGGACGATCAGGGGCGGTGGGCCGCTGTAGATGGTGACGTCGTCCCAGTCCTGGCTGGTAGAGGCGGCTTCCTTCCAGTCCTCACCTGGGTGGGAGGAGAGTGCCTGCCGGAAATCCTTGGCCCACTGGAGCGGCAACTCGGCCAGCAGCTGCTCTTCTGAGAGGCTCTGGCTGTGCTGCAACCAGGGCTCGGCCCGCCTCTGGATCCAGGCCGAAGCCTGCCGCTGCGCCGTAGCGGCCGCCTTCATGGCACTCACGGCCAACCCCACTCCGCTTAGCTTCGTCAACTCGTCCAGCCCCTCGGCGAGCACATCGGCATACTTGATCAGCAACAAAGCTCCGCAGATCTGAGCAGCCTCTCAGGTTGCGGTTCGCAGCAGATTCCAGCCAAGAGCAAACGTTGTAGTAACCCCTTTAGATGAAACCGGCGGTTGAAGCGATAAGATATCTCGGCGAGATA
>JBKDTB010000153.1:0-7206 GCA_046340515.1 Cyanobacteriota bacterium
CCCCCCCCTTTCAAACATTTATGGGGTGCTCCGCCCGTGGTCGGGGGGGGGGGGGGAAGGGGGGGGGGTCCTCAAGGTGATCCAGGAGTTCAGCCAGACGGCGCGGATCTCGAAGAAAGAGCCAGCCCACCATCGTCTCAAATCCTGTGGCCTGTCCGTGAAGGGAGGCGTCCTGGTGTCGGGATCCCCGTCCCGCCCGATTCCGTCCGCGCCGCACCAGACTCTCCTCGGCGGGGCGGAGATGGGGCTTGAGCCGCTCCAGGGCGCTGGCCTGGGCTTCCGCCCTCACCCGGGCCACCACGGCGTTGTGGAGATCAAGGGGCCGGCCGGGGGCCCGGCAGTGTTGCCGTCGCTGGTGCAGCTCCCACACGGCATCCCCCAGCCAGGCCAGCTGCAAGGTGTTGAGATCCCCATCGCTCAGCAAGGCGGGCAGGGTGGACAGCCAGTGGCTGGCCCGCTGTTCGGTCTCCCCTGATCCGGGTGATTCCTCAGGAGGCGAGCTTCTCAAGGGCGGTGGGCAGATCGGGCTGAAGATGGAGAAACTCTTCCAGCCGCACGAGCTTGACGGTCTGCACGACCCGGGCGTTGCCCACCACGAGGAATTGATTTTTCTTCTGGGTGCATTCCTTGGCGAGCTGCACCAGGGCGCCGAGGCCGGAGGAGTCGATGAAGTCGATCTTGCTCAGATCGATCACCAGGGGCAGCTTGACCCCCGCCACCTCCTTCTGGACAAACTCCATGAACTGTTTGTCGGAGTAGGCGTCGAGCTGACCTGTGAAGCGGAACATCAGGCACTGGCTCTGGCGCTCGCAGCCGCCCCGGAGGGAGACGGTCAGTCGGTGCAAGTCAGCGATTGGTCGGGCTCCCGATGGCGGATGTCGGCGGAATTTTAGTTGGGGTTGGCGTGGCTCGGCGCGAAGGGAAGGAAATTTGCTGTAATTCGTTCGGATCAGCCGTTGGTCCGTCGCTCGGCCATCAAGGCGGTGAAGCGTTGGAAGTGGTGATCCGCGTCGTGGGGGCCCGGGCTGGCCTCCGGGTGGTATTGCACGCCGAACACGGGCTGGTGGCGCAGGGCAAGGGCGGCCACCGTCCCATCGTTGAGATTGTGGTGGGTGATCGCCACCCGCTCGGCGGGGAGGGAGGTCGGATCGATGGCGAAGCCGTGGTTCTGGCTCGTGATCTCCACGCTCCCCGGTGATCCGCAGGGATGGTTCAGGCCGCGATGGCCATAGGCCAGCTTGAACGTGCGGCCTCCGAGGGCCAGGCCGAGGATCTGATGGCCGAGGCAGATGCCGAACAGGGGCAGATCTTGCTGTTGGAGCAGGCCTTTGGCCAGGGCGATGCCCTCGCTCACCGCCGCCGGATCCCCCGGGCCGTTGGAGAGGAACACCCCTTCGGGCTGATGGTCGAGCACGGTCTCCAGGCTGCTCCCCGCTGGCACCACGGTGACTTCGCACCCATGGGCCACCAGGCGCTCCAGGATCGCCCGCTTGATGCCGAAATCCACCGCCACCACGCGGTAGGGCCGCTGGGGAAGGGGTTGGAGCCGGGTGTCAAAGGGGGCGGGGCAGAGGCTGGTCCAGCGGTAGGTGTCGCGGGTGCTGACCCCCGAGGCCAGGTTGAGGCCGCCCATCTCCGGAGCCTCCCGCACCTGTTGCAGCAGGGTGGCGGCCGTGGTGCCATCGCTGGCGATGCCCCCGTTGATCGCCCCCCCCTCCCGGATGTGGCGCACGAGGGCCCGGGTGTCGACCCCGCGGATGCCCACCACCCCATGCCGTTTCAACCAGGGCTCCAGCTCGTCCTCCGCGCGCCAGCTGCTGGCGTGGGGCGAGAGTTGGCGGGCGATCACCCCCCGGGCATGGGGCGCGCTGGCTTCCAGATCCGCCCCGTTCACGCCCGTGTTGCCCAGCTCGGGATAGGTGAAGGTGACCAGCTGGCCGGCGTAGCTCGGATCGGTGAGCACCTCCTGATAGCCGGTCATGCCGGTGTTGAAGACCACCTCGCCGATCGCCGTGCCGCGCGCTCCCAGGGCCCGACCCTCCAGCACGGTGCCATCGGCGAGCACCAGGAGGGCGGGATTGGCGGGGGAAGACGACACGACGAACGGGGCTGGCGGCGGACCACCGTCATTCTGCCGTCGCTGGTGGCAGGGGCAGCACGCGGCGCAGGGCCTCCACCTTCCGCCAGGCCGCTCCCGTACGCAGGGCCTCACGGGCCCGGGCCAGTCCTTCGGCGGGGCTGGCGGCCAGGCCCCCCACCCACAGCACCAGGCCGGTGTTCAGCGCCACCACATCCCCCTGGGCGTCGCTGCCCTCCCCCCGCAGCACCCGTTCCAGCAGGGCGGCGTTGCCACTCCGATCGCTCCCCGCGAGGGCGGAGAGCGGCGCCAAGGCCAGGCCCAGGCTCTCAGGTTCCAGCCGCTGGGCCGTGATCTGCCCGCCCTCCACCAGCCGCAGGTCGCTGGTGCCGGCGAGGGAGGCCTCATCCAGGCCCCCGGCGCCGTGCACCACCACCGCCCGCCGCACCCCCAGCCGCATGAGGGCGTCCGCCATCGGATCGAGCAGGTCGGCCCGCGCCACGCCCAGCACCTGCGCATCCGGCTGGAGCGGGTTGACCAGGGGACCGAGCAGGTTGAACACCGTGCGGATGCCCAGGCTGCGGCGCAGGCCGGCCACCCCCGCCAGGGCGGGATGCCATCCCGGCGCGAACAGAAAGGTGACGCCGGTGGTGTTGAGGGCCTCCACCACCCGGGGCAGGGGCGCCCGCAGATCGATCCCCAGCGACTCGAGCACATCGGCGGAGCCCACCCGGCCGCTGGCGCTCCGGTTGCCGTGCTTCGCCACGCGGGCGCCACAGGCCGCGGCGGTGAAGGCCACGGCCGTGGAGATGTTGAAGGTGTCCGCCCCATCCCCGCCTGTGCCGCAGGTGTCCACCAGCACGCCCTCCGGACGCTCCACCGGAGCGGCGGCGGCGCGGAGCACGGAGGCCATGGCGGCCAGTTCCTCCCCGTTCACGCCGTTGGCCCGCAGGGCGACGAGCAGCCCGGCCGTGAGGGCTGGATCCAGGGCGCCCGCCAGCCAGGCGGCCATCAGGGCCTCCGCCCGGGGAGCCGCCAGGTGCTCACCCGCCAGGAGCTGATCCAACACGACGGGCCAGGAGGGGGGGGTGGCGGAGGCGGGCGTCATCCGAGAGACTGGGGGGACAGAGATCTTGCCTGGAACCCTCTCGACGGGTCGGGCCCGGGCAAAAAAAAGCCCGGGTGCGGAGCACGCCGGGCCGGGTGATGGGGACCTTCTTACTATCACCCGGAACGGGTCAAACTGGCGAGACCCCGACTTCCCCCCGGGCGCAATCCCACCACCAGACTCATCCGCCCGCCGTCGAATTGGCCCCGCGCGAGATTTTCCCGGCTCGTGACGCGGGGGAGGGCTCAGGCCTCCGCGTCGCCGGAGGCGTCGAAACCCGAGCCCACCGGCTCGGCGCCAGCGGCTTTCTCCCCCACCCGCCAGCCTCCCTGCCAGAGGGCCCGGGCCCGGGCCTGCAAATCCTCCGGGCTCAGTCCCCAGAGATGGATGGCCCGTCGCAGGTCGTCCTGCAGATCAAAGGCCCCGGGAAAGCCGCGGTAGCGGGAGAGCAGGCGGGCCGCGTCGATCAGGTCGGCCTCCTCCGGGGACCGGGCGGCCAGCAGGCGATCCACCGTGCTTCGGTCGAGGCTGTGGAGGGGATGGCTCTGGCCGGCCTCCGTGTCGGCGGAGGCGCCGTCCGGGTGGGGAGAGGTCCGCGGCTGCGGCATGGCTGGTCCGCCGGATTCCGGCGCTTCTTGCCCCTAGGTTAGGTCAGCCCTCCATCCCGCCACCGCCCTGATGCGTGCCCCGAAGCTGGCCATGCTTCGCCGTCATCTGTGGCCCCAACGCCGCACGTTGCTCCTCGGCGTGCTGGCCCTCCTGATGGTGAATGGCTTCGGGGTCGCCATCCCGTTGATGGTGCGGCGGGTGGTGGACGATCTGCAGGTGGGCTTCAGTTATTCGAAGGTGCTCGGCCAGGCGGGCTGGATCATTGGCCTGGCCACCCTCATGGCGCTGGTGCGGCTGTTGTCGCGCCTCCTGGTGTTCGGGGTGGGGCGGCAGGTGGAGGTCGATTTGAAGCAGCAGCTGTTCGACCATCTGCTGCGTCAGGAACCGGCTTGGGTGCAGGCCACCGCCAGCGGGGATGTGCTCAGCCGCGCCACAAGTGATGTGGAAAACGTGCGCCGCCTGCTGGGCTTCTCCGTGCTCAGCCTCACCAACACCGTGCTGGCCTACGCCCTCACCCTGCCGGCCATGGTGTTGATCGATCCCTGGCTGAGCCTGGCGGCGGTGGCCCTCTACCCCCTGATGCTCCTCAGCGTGCAGCGCTTCGGCGGGGCGATCATGCGCGAACAGCGCCGCCAGCAGCAGGCCCTGGCTGATCTCACCAACCTGCTCCAGGAAGACCTCTCCGGCATCAACGCGATCAAGATTTATGGGCAGGAGCCGGTGGAGGAGCGGGCCTTCGCCCTTCGCAACCGCGCCTATCGGGATGCGGCCCTGGGGCCCGCCCGCTACCGCAGCGTGATGTTCCCCCTGATCGAGGGCATTGCTTCCATCAGCCTGCTCGTGTTGCTGGGGTTGGGGAGCAGCCAGCTGGAGAGCGGTCGGCTGGGCATCGGTGATCTGGTGGCGCTGATTCTTTATGTGGAGCGGCTGGTCTTCCCCACCGCCCTGTTGGGGTTCACTCTCAACACCTTCCAGACCGGCCAGGTCAGCCTGGAGCGCATCGAGGAGCTGCTGCGCCGGCAACCGGAGATCGTTTCCCCCCCCAGCCCCCTCTCCCTGCCTGGCGGCCGGGCCCGGGGCGCCCTGGAGGCCCGCGAACTGACGATTCACTACCCCGGGCGCCACCAGCCCGCCCTCGACCACCTCTCGTTTCAGATCGCGCCGGGGGAGCTGGTGGCGGTGGTGGGGCCTGTGGGTTGCGGAAAGAGCACCCTCGCCCGGGCCCTCGGCCGCCTGGTGGAGGTGCCCGCTGGGCAGCTCTTCCTTGATGGGTTCGACCTCACCACCCTCAACCTGGTGGATCTGCGCCGGCAGGTGGCCCTCGTTCCCCAGGAGGGGTTCCTGTTCACGGCCACCCTGGCCGACAACCTGCGCTACGGCGCCCCGGAGGCCTCCCTGGAGCAGGTGCGGCAGGCGGCGGAGCTGGCCCAGCTCGCGGACGACGTGCGGGGGTTCCCCGATGGCTATCAAACCCTGGTGGGCGAGCGGGGCATCACCCTCAGCGGCGGCCAGCGGCAGCGCACCGCCCTGGGACGGGCCCTGCTGATGGACAGCCCGCTGTTGGTGTTGGATGACGCTTTGGCGAGCGTGGACAACCGCACCGCCTCGGCGATCCTCCAGGCGGTGCGGGGCCAGCGGCAGCGCACGGTGCTGCTCATCAGCCACCAGCTCTCGGCGGCGGCGGCCTGCGACCGGATACTGGTCATTGAGGCCGGCCGGCTCGTGCAGGAGGGCCACCACCGGGAGTTGGTGCGGGAGCCCGGTGCCTACCGCCGCCTCTGGGAACGGGAACAGGCCGAACGGCTGCAGACGGCCTGAACGGGGCCCCTCCCTTTCAGAAGTGTTGTTGAGAGAGCCGCCAGGCGCGGCCAAGGCCGGCTTAGCTGAGGGCGGTCCGCCCCGTTGAGGGGGCCCTGTTCCCCCGCCGTTCTCCTTCCATGGCCTCCACCCCCGCTTCCCCCCTCTCCACCGTCTCGGGCGAGGCCTACGACGTGCGCTGCACGCTCACGTTCGGCGACATCTATGGCCAGATCCTGATCTGGATGGGCGTGATCTTCGCCAGCCTGGCGGCGGGCCTGGCCCTGATGGGTGCCAGCCGGCCGCTCTTTGCCCTGGTGGGGGTGGGCTTGATCCTCGTGCTGTCCCTGCCCTTCCTCCTGTTCGCCTTCACAACCACCCTGCTGAACCACATCGCCGTTGTGCCGAAGCGGCAACCCTGAGGCCCTCCCTAGGCTCCATGCAGCGTTGACCAGATCGGGTGTTCGACCGGTTGTCTCTTTTCCAGACCCCCACCGCCCAGGCGGCGGCCCTGCGCCATGCGGTGCTTGACACTCCCATCGCCGCGCCGCCGGGCCCGGATGAGGGGGAGGTGTTGTTCGGCTGCGGCTGTTTCTGGGGGGCGGAAAAGGGGTTTTGGCGCCTGCCCGGCGTCATCACCACCGCCGTGGGCTACGCGGGGGGCAACGTGCCTGATCCGAGCTATCAGCAGGTCTGCTCCGGTCGCACGGGCCACGCGGAGGTGGTGCGGGTGGTGTGGTCGCGGGAGCGGGTGGATCTGAGCGACCTGCTCAAACTGTTCTGGGAATGCCATGACCCCACCCAGGGCGATCGGCAGGGGAACGACCGGGGCAGCCAATACCGTTCCGCGATCCTCGCCACCACCCCGGCGGATCTGGCCCTGGCGGAGGCCAGCCGCGACGCCTACGGCGCCCTGCTCCAATCCGCCGGCCATGGACCGATCACCACGGAGATCGCCGCCGACAAGACCTTGTTCTATGCCGAGCCTTACCACCAGCAGTATCTGGCCAAGCCGGGCAGTCGCCCCTACTGCTCCGCCCAACCCACCGGCGTGCGGCTGGGGGCGTTCCCGGGGGCGGCCTGCAAGCTGCCCCCGGAGGTCTGGCAGGCCTATGACTGGACCCTTCCCCATTGCGTGCTTCGCGGGGACAATGCCCCCATTCGCTTGTCCTGACGCCTGGCCATGGTCCTGTTGCCCCTCCTGTTGGGTCTGACGGTTGTCCCGGAGGGGCCGGCCCGGGCCAGCGCCCCCCACCTCCTGGCGCCCCTGGCGATGACCTCCCCTTGGTGGGAGGACTACGACGTGAAGGAGCGGTTTCTGTGCACGGAAAAGGGCGGCGTTGTGGTGGAGCGCAACGACGCCCAGGCGGCCCTGATCCGTGGCGATTCGGTCACCACCCTGTTCCGCGAGGCGGGCGAGGGGCCGGCGCTCGTTTACCGCAACGGCAGCCTGCGGCTCATCCTGCGGGGGGATGAGCTGACCATGGAGCAGCTGCCGATGACAATCACCTGCGTGCGCAGCGAGCAGGTATGAGCGATCCCCATGGGGAGGACGGGAGTTCCACGCCGCCGGAGCAGACACGCCAGCTTCACCCCATGCCCCGGGGGCTGGTGG
>JBKDTB010000154.1:0-11511 GCA_046340515.1 Cyanobacteriota bacterium
TGTTTCACTCCGGCTACCTTGAATCAATTGAAAGGTTTGGTTTCTTTCACGCCACCCACCAGTCGCTCCACAAACATTTTTAACAACAGAGACACAAGACCGACGCCACCGAGCACCAAAGCCGCCCCATAGGCAAGTTCCGTGTCGTATTGCTTATAACTGTCTTCCACAAACAAAGGCAGGGTTTGGGTTTGACCAGCGATGTTGCCACTCACCACGGCCACGGCTCCAAATTCCCCCAAGGCCCGAGCCGTGGTAAGCACAAGCCCATACAACACCGCCCAGCGCACCGAAGGAAGGGTCACCTTGCAGAACACCTGCCAGCTGGTGGCCCCCAAGGTGCGAGCAGCTTCCTCCTGGTCCCAACCTTCTTCCTCCAACAGAGGAATCACCTCCCGGGCCATGAAGGGAAAGGTAACGATGATGGTCGCCAGAGCCATCCCTGGCCAAGAAAAAATAATCTGCCATCCCAGTCGACCCACCACATCCCGCAGCAATCCATTGGTGGGGCTATACAACAGAACCAGCATCAGACCCACCACAACGGGGGAAATTGAAAAGGGCAGATCAATCACACTTAACAGAAATGCCTTGCCTGGAAACTGCCGGCGGGCAATGGCCGTCGCCGCAGCCAAGCCAAAGATGGAGTTGGCTGGCACGGCAATCACCGCCATCAGCAGGGTGAGCCGGATGGCGGCGAGCATATCGTGGTTGGTGAAGTTCTCAACAAACGGTTGCCATCCATTGGCCAAGGCTCCCGCCACCACCTGCAGGGCAGGCAATAGAATCAAGACGCAGACATAAACACAAGCAATCAGGGGAATCAGGATGGCCGAAAGGTTGCGTCGAGGTTGAACCGGGGACTGTTGGGGCGGAACAATGGTCATGGCAGGGTTCCCATAGGGGACAGAAACAACGAAAAATTGAGAGCGCAGGGACCGCCTGACCTCATCAAGGAGACATCGGCGTTTTGGCGTCCCAGTGTTGCCCCCACACCTGAAGCCCGTTGATCACCAGCAGACTCACCAGGGAGAAACCCAACATCACCATGCCGATCACGGTGGCGGAGGCCAAGTCGTATTCCTCCAGCTTTTGGATGATCAAGGTGGGGGCGATCAGATCCTTGAAGGGCACATTGGAGGAAATCATCACCACGGAGCCGTATTCACCCACGGCCCGGCTGTAGCCCTGGGCCACCCCCGACAAAATGGCAGGCATCAACTGGGGCAAGATCACCAGCCACCAGGTTTGGCGGGATGAGGCCCCCAACGACCAGGCCGCTTCCTCCTGATCCACCTCCAGGGCACGCAGCACGGGTTCCACGCTGCGCACCACGAAGGGCAGGGAAATGAACACCATGGCGATCGACACCCCTAGCCAGGTGAACGACACCCTTAGGCCAAACAGGTCGTTGAGGGGGGCGCCAAGCCAACCGTTGGTGCTATACAACCCCGCCAAGGCCAACCCCGCCACGGCCGTGGGCAGGGCAAAGGGGAGGTCGATCAGGGAATCCAACACCCGTTGGCCGGGAAAGCGGCACCGCACCAGGGCCCAGGCGATCACCACGCCAAACACCCCATTCAACAAGGCCGCCCCGAGGGAAAGGCCAAAGGTGACGCGATAGGCGGCAAGGGCCTCAGGCTGGGTGGCCAGGGTCCAGAACTCCGTCGGACCAACCGCGATGGCCTTCAGGGTCATCGCCCCCAGGGGCAGGAACAACACCACAATCAGATAGAGCCAGGTGATCCGCCAGGACCAGCTCAAGCGCAACCAGTTGGGCCACGACGACGGTGAACCCGCGGAGGTAGAGACCATGGGAGGGAGGAATCGGAAGGCGGTTGACGGGGATGGGGTGGTTCAGGCAAAGCGTCCCGGGGCACGCAGACACCGGGCAAGCAGAGGCAAAGAAACAGGTCCTGCCGATCCATGGGCGCCAGTTCACCATTGCCCGACCATTGCAGGCTCCAGGGGGGAGGGAGCTGGCTCATGGCAGGGCGGGGATGAGCAGGTCGTTGTCGCCGATGGCGCGCAGCTGCCCATCGGCCCGGAAGCGACTGAGGATTTTCGTCACCGTCACCCGGGTGAGGCCGCAGAGATCGGCCAGCCCGCGGTGGGTGAGGTTGAGCTCGCTCAAGGAAAGCCTGCAGCCGTGGCTGTTGATCTGGCCAAAAGAGCCGCCAATCCAAAGCAACAGTTTCATCACCCGCGCTTCGGCTGACCGGATGCGCTGGATCACCGCCAACTCGGCAAGCATCTGGCGCTCCCGACGAAGGTGTTCTGCCCGTTCCTCGGGGGAGGGCTCGAGATGATCCACCACAACCGTGGTGAGGCAATGCAGCTCGAGCGGATAGAGGGGAGGCTCTTCGCTGCTGATCACATCTCCGGGGCCCCAGAGGCAAAGGGAGATGGATTCGCCGTCCATGTCCCAGGTGACGGAGCGGACATAGCCCTCGACGATGCGCCAACTCATGGCTTCGGGGAGGACGTTGTTGGGCTGGAGGGTCAGGCGCAGGGGGCGCTTGTGCAGGCTGATGGTCATGGCAGATGGGGGGGAAGCGGAGGGGCGAGCGGGGAATGGAGAGAGGATCGGGACATTCGGCGACAACAAACGGGAGAGAACGGGGCCATGGGGTGCTCGGGGTGGGCGGGGCGAACAATGCAACCATTATGCCTTATTCCCGATTGGCTTTGCGGTATTCGACGACACGGTTGGGGAATGCGGGGGTTGGTGGGCCAGAGCGGAGGGCCTCAGATGAAAAACATGGGCTGGCCTTGCCGCAGGGAATCCCGTTCCCGCAGCAGATCCAAAAGGGTGAGTCGGGCCAGCACCTCGGCCCGGGCCGCGTCGGCCCGCAGATCCAAGGCGGCCACCGCCCGAAACTCCGGCGTGTTCCGTTCCGGCTCCTGGGCTGGGCGACGTTTGCCCTCCAGGCAGGCCACCACCTCGCCGACGCGGATCTCCTCCGGGGGCAGCCGCAGCTGAAAACCACCCCGGGGGCCTCGCAGGCTGCGCAGATAGCCCGCCTTGCGCAGGGTGGTGAGCATCTGCTCCAGGTAGCGCTCGGGGATGGCGTGGCGACAGGAAATGTCTCGGGTCTGGAGCAGTTGGCCACTGCCACTGGCCTCCGCCAGGTCCATCAGGGCAATCAGGCCGTAATCCGTCTTGGCACTGAACACCATGGCCCGCCTTGTCCTTGCAGCACTGACCATCAAGATAGGACGGTTTCTCGATCGGGAACTGTTTTTCCGGTATCCGGAGGCACACCGGCCGCCACAGGGCAGCCCTATGTTCCAGGTGTTTCCTACCGGTAAACCGTGAAACACCTCTTTCCCGGCCTCTCCCCCACCGTGCGCCGTCTCACGCTCGGCGCCCTGGCCTTGCCGTTGACGGTGGTCTCGGCGGCGGCTCTCCTCCAGCCCCTTGGGCAGGCTCAACAGCCCAGCAAGCCCCAAACCCTCACCCTGGTCTCCTACGCCGTCACCAAGAACGCCTACGACGCCATCACCCAGCAATTTGCAGCGGAATGGAAACGCAAGACTGGCCAGACCGTCACCTTCAAAGGCAGTTACGGAGGTTCGGGATCCCAAACCCGAGCTGTGATTGACGGACTAGAAGCAGACGTGGTGAATTTGGCCATGGCCGCCGACGTGACCAAGATCGAGAAGGCCGGGCTGATTAATCCTGGCTGGGAAAAGGAAGCTCCCTACAACGCCGTACCCGTGAACTCCACGGTGGCGGCCTTTGTGCGGCCTGGAAATCCCAAAAAGATCAACTCCTGGAAGGATCTCGACAACAAGGCGGTGGATGTGGTGACCGCCAATCCAAAAACCTCCGGCGGAGCCCGTTGGAATTTCCTTTCCCTCTGGGGGGCCATCACCCGCACCGGGGGAACCGAAGCCCAAGCGCGTTCCTTCATCACCAACGTCTACAAGAATGTGGATGTGCTGCCAAAGGATGCCCGTGAAGCGACGGATTTCTTTGTGAAGCGCAAACAGGGCGACGTGTTGCTGAACTGGGAAACCGAGGCGATCCTGGCCAAGCGGAAAGGGGAGTGGACCGCTCCCTACAAGGTGTTCTCCCCCAATGTGCTCACCGAGCAACCCGTTGCCGTGGTTGACCGGGTGGTGGATCGGCGCGGCACCCGCAAAGTGGCGGAGGCCTTCGTGCGCTACCTCTACACACCCACCGCGCAGAGGATTTTTGTCGACAATGGGTTCCGCCCGGTCACGCCCGAAGGCAAAGCCTATGCCCGGGGCAAGTTCCCGACGGTCAACGTCTACAGGGTAGGTGATTTCGGCGGCTGGGGCGCCGTGGATCAGAAGTTCTTTGGCAAAGGCGGCATCTGGGACCAGATTTTTGCCAGGAGCCGCTGACAACGTCCGGGGGATTTCCTCTCCTGGAAAGCCCCTGGTTCCCACCCACTCCGTCCACCTCCTCGTTCCTTTGACTTCCCATGGGCATTCGCGTCAGTGACGTCAGCAAGACGTTCGGCTCTCTCAAGGCCATCGACAACCTCAGTCTCGATGTGGAGACGGGGTCGTTGGTGGCCCTTCTTGGACCTTCCGGCTGTGGGAAGAGCACCTTGTTGCGCATGATCGCCGGCCTGGAAAACCTCGACCAAGGGCGCATCTACATCAATGGTGCCGATGCCACGGCGTTGCCTGTGCAGAAGCGAAATGTGGGGTTTGTGTTTCAGCATTTTGCACTCTTCAAGCACCGCAGCGTGCGCGACACCATTGGCTTCGGTTTGGAGCTACGGCGTCTGAGTCGACAACGGATTCGGGAGACGGTGGATGAACTGCTGCATCTGGTGCAGTTGCAGGGGTATGGAGATCGCTACCCCTCCCAGCTCTCCGGCGGCCAGAGGCAACGGGTCTCCCTGGCAAGGGCCCTGGCCTTGAAACCGGATGTGCTCCTGCTCGATGAACCCTTCAGCGCCTTGGATGCAAAGGTGCGCAAGGAGCTGCGGGTTTGGTTGCGCAACCTGCAGGAGCAAACGAATGTGACCACGGTGATCGTCACCCACGACCAGGAAGAAGCCATGGAGGTGGCCGATAAAATCGTTGTGATCAACGACGGCCGCATCGAGCAGATCGGCAGCGCCGCGGACATCTATGACCATCCCGCCAGCCCATTTGTGATGCGGTTTGTGGGCGATGTGAATGAGCTGCATCCTTCCCAGCCCGGGAACGGAGCGTCTCCACTCTTCGTGCGTCCCCATGAACTGGAACTTCTAGATGCTCCGGATAGCCAATCCCTGCCTGCCATCGTGCGACGACTCACCACTTTTGGACGCGATTTCCAGGTGGAGTTGGAGCTAGACGATGGTCAACGACTACTCGCCCAGCTCAACCGTGAACAAGCGCAAGGTCGGCTCGATTTCTTCACTTCCGGCCAACGCACCCATGTGGTCCTCCGGGGTGGTCGTCGATTTTAGGATTGATGCAACCCCGTTAACAACCCTTCCTCACCTGCCTGGATCAAGGCAACAAATTGATTGAGGAGTTGGGAGTTTTGCCGGGTTGGGCTGGGCACCATCCAGATGGGCTCCGCCTGCAGGGCACAATCCAGGGGATTGATGGGCCACAAGAGATCGGTGTCAATCTCCCGCTTCACCATGCTTGATGGCAAAGCTCCTAGGGCTGTCACCGAATCGACCATGGTTTTAACCATTTCATTGCTGCGCAATTCCTGATGAATCGTGAGCTGGTGAATGCCCAGACCCACTTGACGCAACCAAGATTCGAGCATCTGGCGCGTCCCTGAACCTGGCTCCCGGATCAACCAGGGAGTTTCCAATAGATTGTGAACCTTCCGTGGGGCCTTACCAAACCAGGGATGGTGCCGACCCACCACCAGAGAAAGGCTCTCGCTACCCACCACGGTGGTGGCTCCAGCGGGAGGGCGGCCAGTCAGGAACCCCAAGTCGAAACGGCCCGCGTTGAGGCCATCAAGAACGGCCTGCGCATTGCCCAGCTCACATTGAACATGGATCGCGGGATAGCGGTTGCGGAAACGGGCAAGATGGTAGGGCAGCCAATAATTGCCAACAGTGAAACTCGCTCCCAGAAGCAGGGTTCCCGTTTCCAGACCACTGTAATCAGCCAGATCATGCTCAAGTCGTTGAGCTTTCTCTAACAAGAGCTGCCCTTCTTTCTGCAGAAGACTTCCAGCTTCAGTGAGCTGAACACGACTGCCGATTCGCTGAAATAGAGAAAGACCCAACTGGGTTTCTAGCTTGGCGATGGAGGCATTCACCGTCGACTGATTGATCAGGAGATCATCGGCGGCTTTGTCGATCTGCAAATGGTGAGCCACACGGAGAAAGGTATGCACTTGCTCGAGCTTCAGCATCCTCTGAAATTTACACCCCAGCATCTTACATCTAATCCGAGCAGACAATGTAATCTCAGCAACATCACTACCAGCTCAGAAGCCAAAGGGCCTGGGGTCTGTCAAGGCCTGGGTGAAGGATCGCTGTCAAGGAAAAAGAGCCATGGCCAGGGCGGGTGTGAGTAGGGAGAGGCAGCCAGTCAAGGGAAGACCAAGACGAAGAAAGTCAACAAAACGATAGTTGCCGACGGCGTAAACCATGGCATTGGTCTGGTAGCCAATCGGGGTCAGAAAGCTGTGGGATGCCGCAAAGGTCACCACGGCCATTGTGGCTGCGCTGTTGAGGCCCAGGGTGCCACCCACCCCAAGGCTGATGGGCAGCATCACGGCGACCGCTGCCTGGTTGGCCACCAGCTCCGTGAGCAAGGCCGTCATCAGGTAGAACCCAACAAAGATGCCATAGGGAGGTGTGGTGGAGGCAAGGCGTTGCAGATGGTCTTGCAGCCACTGGTCAGCACCGGAGTGGCGAAGAAGCGTTGTCAAAGGGAGCAAGGAGGCCAACAACACCACCACATCCCAGCGAATAGCGGCGTAGACCTCCTGACTGGTGAGCACGCGGGTGATCAGAAGACCCAGGATGGCCAGTAACAGCCAAATCACAACAGCGTCTCGGCGCCAGAGACACAACAGCAGGGCCACAAGGGTAAGGCCAAGGGCCCATGGCAGACGGTCGCGTCGATCCTCCGGTATCTCAGCTGTGTCGACCAGGAGAAGATCACGACTCACCTGGAGCCCCCGCAGGGAGGGCTGGGGGATCTGGAGCAGGAGCGCATCCCCGAGCTTCAATTCCACCTGGCCCAGACGGGAGCGCAAGAGCTCTCGCCCACGGCGAATGGCCAACACGACAGCGTTGAAGCGTTGGGCAAAGCGGGTTTCCATCACGGTCTGTCCGATCAGCCTGGAATCCGGTGGCAGAACGGTTTCCACCAGGCAAAGGCCCGATCCCTGTTCCGTGGCGGATCCTGCAGGTAGCCGAAGCTCTTCATCGGGAAGTTCCAGCCCTTCCTCTTCCCGCAAAGCCAACACGCGGGCGGGGGCAGCCCTGACCACCAACACATCCCCAGCCTCCAAGCGCCGATCGCTGAGAGGGAGGGAAAACCAGTCCCCCCGACGGATAAAGGCCAGAACGCGCACATCAAACATGTGCTGCAGGGGCATGCTCTCCAGACTCTGGCCCACGAGGGGGGACTGGGGGGTGACCCGCAGTTCGGTGAGGTAGCCCTCAAGGCCGTAATCGCTTTCCAGGCTGGTTGGCGAATCGGAAGTCGGCACTTGGAGAACCCTTGGGCTCAGCCAGCACAGGAGGGCCACCCCTGGGCCGTAGACACCGAGGGCCAGGGGGGTGAATTGCAACAACCCCAAGGGACCATAACCGAGCTGCTCCGAGAGGCCGCTCGCCACGAGGGAACTGGATGTGCCAACCAAAGTCCCTACGCCGGCGAGAACGGTGAGAAAGGACAGGGGCATCAACAGCTGAGCCGGAGCAATCCCTAAACGGCGACTCCAGCGTTCCACCACCGGGATGAACATGGCCACCACCGCGGTGTTACTGATCACCGCGCTGAGGGGGCCGACAATCAAGGCCAACACCAGAACCTGTTGCCAACTCTTGGTGATCTCCAGGCGGGCAAGCAGGCGTTCAACGGGAGCCAATCCACCCGTGCGCACCAAACCGGCGCTGAGGACGAACATGGCAGCGACAGTCAGGGTGGCGGGATTGGCAAACCCGGCAAGGGCCTCGGATGGGGACAGCCAGCCAGAGAGCACGGCGGCCAAGGCCATGGCCATGGCCAACCACTCCAGGTCCAGGCGACGCCGCAGAGCGGCGATCGAGCAGACAAGGGAAAGACCTGCGGACAAGGCAATGGGAGCGGGAATCATGGACAGCAGCAACCCAAGGAAATCCAGATCCCGATCGGGTTATCGGAGTTTAGAGTAGGCTGGGCGGACACGTCCTGTTTGCTGGGTCACTCGATGGTTGGTTGGCAGAGGCTGAGGTCTGCTCTAGTGGCCGCTGGGAACCGGCGGGCTTATTCCTCGCTGGTTCTTCTGGCGGTCGGGTAGCTGCTTTCACCGCTGTGCTGGTGGAATGACCTTCTGATCAACCTTCCTATCGCCCTTGGCTTCGCCCGCTTGGTGAGCCTCCTGAATCCCTCCTGGTTGATTCCTGCGCTGATCAGCGGTTACTGGTTGAGCAACCTGGTCGGGATTGTCTTGATGCAAAATGGGGCTATGGCGCTAGCCACGGAAGGGAGAAAAACCCAACCGGCCCGGGAGATCGCCTGGGGACTACTCAGCAGCAGTGTTTACACGCTGGCCATTCTTCTGGCTGTGAAGCTGCACTGGCTGGCACTGCCCCAGTTGGATGCATTTGTGCCTCAGGCAGCAGAATTGTGACGTCAGGTCATCCGTTGGCTTAGGTAGGAGAGCCGATGGATCATCATTGGTTTGATTGAGATTTCAAGGAAGGATGAGCTGAAGGATCATTTGTTCAGTCGGTTGATCGGACGACTCAAACAATCGTTGATCGGACTATTCAACAATCATCGAAGCAAACGCACTGGAGAAGGGAACTTGGAAAATATAAAACACTACAAAGGCTCCAAGACAGAGAAGGACGATCGTCGATAGGAGCACCCAACCATCTGGGGGGTGATAGGTGTCGGCTTCGATATCGTTGCGGATGCCGAAGTAATGCACGCTGGAAAGGCCCACCATCAACAGACCTACGACTGAAAACGTCAATCCCAACTTCCAACCAAATCCTGGAGCATGGGGAGCCAGAGGCGGGCTGAGAACGCGAATGCGAACGATCAACACACCAAATCCCAGCAAGGAGATTGCACTTCGGATCCAGGCCAGATAGGTGCGTTCGTTGGCTAGATGATCGCGGATCCGATTGGGATTGCGATGCTGTTGATCTCCAGGGGCCTGAACAGCCCCAGGAGAAGATGATGGAGTGGTGTCAGTCAACAGGGGCGGTTTCTGGCTGTGTGTCGAGTTCACTCTGATTCAAGGAAGGAAGACGTCCCAGATCCGCAAAGTCTGTGTCAAGGGCAAACGGGGGAAGATTCAAAAAATAGCCAGTACCACTCTGGGTGTCGCTAACGCGCAAATCCTCACCAGGGAGAAGGCGAACCACACGGGCGACGGAGCTCAGGGACTCGTCAGGTTGGCCAGGCCAACGGAGAGAGATGTTCGCGGGAATGTAGAGAGCAGTGGTCTCCACATCGTCGTCAGTCTGATGACCAGCCGCTAAAACGGTAAAGGTGGCTGGCTCCGGGCTGGCCTTGGTTGGATTGTGCACAATGACGCCCAATTGATGGGTGCTGGCGTTCTCAATGGTGGCGCGATCGGTGCTCTCGGCGATGGCCGTCTCCAGCCGACTCAGATCAGCAAGCCGTCTCGCCG
Organism: Cyanobacteriota bacterium; assembly: GCA_046340515.1. GTDB lineage: Bacteria > Cyanobacteriota > Cyanobacteriia > PCC-6307 > Cyanobiaceae > Cyanobium. Next base: position 9,806 of record JBKDTB010000154.1, read on the forward strand.
CTTGGACGCTGTAGAGGCCAGTTTGGCTCTCAAGGGTGTCGATTTCCTGGCGCAAAAGATCCAAGCTGGGGGCTGGGGTCGTAGCGGAAAGGCTGGCGTAGGCAGGGCTGAAGGGAAGAAACCCGACAAGGAAGAAGACAAGGACAATGACCCATCGAAGAATGGGGACCGGGAAGGAGGGAAGAGGGCGGTTCAACATGAGAAATGAGGTGAGGTTGATAACGGTTGTGGTGACTGGCGATCAGGGTGGCGGCAGTTCATGCCGCCGGGGACTGCTTAGGGATCGCCAGAGTTGAAGCGTCAGGGAGGAAGCCATGACCACCAGACAAAGCAGGCAAAACAAGGCAAGGGATGGATAAGACCACAATTGACTTTCAATCAGCACAAAGATTCCGATCCCCACAAGCAGAATGGGAGCCCACTCCCGCCCCAGGCGCAAGAGAGGTTTGGTGAACCCAGGAGATTGGGTCATCCACCAGGCCAAAAGACACCAGAGTCCCGTCAGCAAGGCAAACATGAAGAGGAAGATCTGCAAGCGACTGGAATTACTATTAGCTAACATGGCGATGTAGACGCTGATATTGTCGCCCCCGTTGGCAATGGTTAATGTGCTAACAGCGATGATGCCAGCTAACCATTGCTGTGCACGGAATGTCTGCGCAACGCCCGGGGTCAGCGATGCGGAACTTGTGGCATCCAGGGTCTCTGCCAGCTGGGAGAGGCCAAGGCTGATCGGGAAAAGCCCCAAAACTCAAATCCATCCTTCCGGAACAGCAAATCGCCCAAGTAATGAGAGCAAGCTCACCAGAACCAAAACGGTGATGCCGATGAATTGACCACAAACCACATGCCAGGCCCTAAACGACTGGTCCAGGCGTGAGAAAAAGAGCATAAGAATGAAGAGATCATCAACATTCGTTGCAGAAAAGGTGGTGGTTGCCTCGAAGGCGGTCTGGATGAAAGAAGCCATCAAGTCTGCTTTCCTCAAGTTTTAAGCCGGCCCATCTCAAGCCTGGCATCCTGAACCACGCGACCATGTGCGTGAAACTACTTCATGCACACACAACGGCCGTGGATACAGCGATTCTCCAGATACATCCTAGACTTGTCGATACGCCTACACTCACGTCCAGGTGTCCGTCACGTTCCCCCCATCAGCTCCGATTGAAAGCAATGACGAACCTCGCCGGATCCGTAATATCCTCGATGGCCTCCGTCTGCTTGTCATTGTTCTTTTGGTTGCGGTGTTGAGTCTGTTTGTCGTTGTCGTTCCGGTGGGTGAGCGGGGCGTCCTACTCCAACTTGGAGCCGTTCAACCTCAGGTTTTGGATGAAGGCATGCACATCATCGTTCCAGGTCTTCAGTCGGTGATCACCCTAAATGTGCGGTTGCAGTCGCATCTTCAAGAAAGCGAGGCAGCCACAAGTGATCTTCAGGATGTGGGGATTGACCTGGCGGTGGCATGGCATTGTCCACCTGATGCCGTGCCAGGAATTTATCAACGACTGGGTGACAACCAAGCCGTGATCAAGACAGTTCTTGAGCCTGCAATTGAAGATAGTATCAAGGTAACCGTTCACGGGGCATCACCACCTGAGCAGAAAAATTCCCTCCTGGCTCCATGCCCGAGTGGTCTGAAAACCACTGGCCTCAGACCTGTTGTGCCAGCTCTGGAAGGATTCAGTCGCGCTGGGGGAGAAGGCTTG